>JBEKAM010000388.1:0-3171 GCA_050015915.1 Solirubrobacteraceae bacterium | reverse complement strand
CGTCCCCCAGACGTACGTCAACGTGCCTTCGTTGACAAGCGTGCGAGCGCTCAAGCTCATCGGTTCGCAGCCGCTGGACGCTTCGATCAGGCCCGTAGCACCGTTGGCTAGCACCGTCGCCCCCGATCCCGTCATCGCCGCAGAGCCGGCGAGCCTCAGCGAGTGCTCAACATCGAGCGTGCCCGGCCCTGTGAGCGTGGCTTCGCGCAGCAGCAGCGTGTCAAGCGTAGATGTCTGTGCGGCGTCTGTGAGTTCGAGCGAGCCGCCGGTCATGGCAAGCGAGCCTTCGCCGGTAATCGAAGCCGCCGCGTTGGCTCCACCGCTGATTTCAACCGTCGCCCCTGCCGGTATGCACACTCGCTCTTCACTCGTCGGAATGCTTCCAGCAGACCAGTTGCCGGATGTCTGCCACAAGCCGTCCCCCGCTTCACCGGTCCAGGTAACGTCGCATTCCCCGGTGCCCTCGCCACTCACCACCGACGTCACCGAGGACGTAGCTGATGCGCTGCCACCGGCGTTTTCCGCGGTGACGGTCACTCTCACCGTGGTGCCGACGTTGCTCGACCCTTCCCACTGGTAGCTGTAGCTCAGCGGCGGCGTGCCACTCCACGTACCAGTACTCGCACTCAAAGTCTGCCCATCCTGCGCAGTCCCCGACACCACCGGCGACGTGATGTTCACAGGCGGCGCCGCGACCACGACCCCAGTGGCAGCCGACGCGCTTGACGCGTGACCAGCGGAGTTCGAGGCCGACACCGTAACCCGCACGGAGCTCCCCACATCACCGTGACCAAGCACATACGTCGAACCCGTCGCCCCCGAAATAGCCACACAATGCACACCTTCACAGTCTTCCCACTGGTAGCTGTAGCTCAGCCTTCCCACTGGTAGCTGTAGCTCAGCGGCGGCGTGCCACTCCACGTACCAGTACTCGCACTCAAAGTCTGCCCATCCTGCGCAGTCCCCGACACCACCGGCGACGTGATGTTCACAGGCGGCACCACTGTCACTTCTTGGGTGGGCAGCGACACGACGCTCGCTTCACCGACTGAGTTCTTCGCCGTCACCAGCACCTCGATCGTGTTACCGACGTCGCTGGCAGTGAGTTTGTATTTCGTGTATTTCGCGCCACTGGCCCCCGAGATGTTGTTGCATTTCCCACCATTGCAGCGCTGCCATTGGTAGCTGTATTCGATCGGTTCGCTTCCCGCCCAGTGACCTGCGGTCGCGGTCAGTTCTTGCCCTTCCTCGGTGCTGCCCGATACAGTCGGCAGTTCAACGTTTACGGGCGGACCGGCAGTGACTGCAGCGGTCGCTTCGGTGGTGGCGCTGCTCGCGCCCAGCGAGTTGCTCGCGGTGACGACCGCCCGCAACGTTTTGCCGAGTTCGGAGGCGATCACCCGATAGCCTGCTTTGCTCGCTTTTTCGATGCTCGTGCAGGTTTTGCCTTTGCTGTTACAAGTCTCCCACTGGTATGTGAAAGCTGGTTCCGGGAAGGCACGCCAGCTGCCGTCGCTGACGGTCAACGCCTGACCAACCTCAGCTTTCCCGGAGATCGCGGGCAATGCAGTGTTAGCGGGTTTGCCTTCGACCGTTGCCGTCTGCGTGGAGTTCGCTATGCCTTCGCCTGCGGCATTGCTGCCGGTGACGGCAACGCGAAGAGTCTGGCCGACGGTTTCACCACCGACCGTGTAGGTGGCTTTGGTCGCTTTGGCGATACCTTCGCATTTCCCCGAGGGACTGCACGCTTCCCATTTGTAGGCGAATTTGATCGGTGCCAAGCCGGTCCACGTGCCTTCCGTGGCTGCTAGTGCGCTACCTTCCTTTGCCATGCCGGTGACGGTTGGTGCGTTGACATTGACCGGGAACTCACCCGCGTCGTAGTGTTCTTTGATCTGTTCGCCTGTCAGCACCTTGTTGTAGAACGCCACGTTGCTCATGTTGCCTTGGAACAGTGGCGCGCCGGAGATGAGCGACTTGCCCAGATAGTCGCCAGGTACGGTGCCGCCCAACGACGCCGGCGTGATCGACCCGGCGGCGGCTTCGCCTGCCACCGCGCCGTTCAGATACAAGGTCAACGCACCAGCGCTGCTCTCGCTGACGGCAACGTACTCCCACGCGCCTGCCGGCAGTGTTTTTTTCGCGACGACCGTGGCCGTTCCGGCGCTCGTGTGAAGTTCGAACAGCAGCTGATGTTTGGTTGCCGGCGAGGCCGGGGTGAGGTACATGTAGTTAGTGGAGCCCGAGCCGAAGTCGAACACCGGCTGGCCGTATGAGCTACCGCCGGTCCAGTCCACCCACGCCTCTGCGGTAAACGCGCTCCCCGTCAACGGGTCGGCCGGCAAGGTGGCGAATGCTGCGCCGCCGAAGTCACCAGACAGGCTGCCGCCGAACGGTCCTTCCCCACCCAGCGTGATCCCGCTGTTGCTGGCCGTGTAGGAGCCCGCGGAATCTGCCAGCGTGCTCGAGCCCGCGGCGTCGCTGAAGCGAAACTGCGCCACGGGTGCGTCGCGCGCCACCTTGCTCTCGTATGTTTCGAACGGTTGGGTGCCGCCTGCGAGCGCGACAGCTACCAGCGCAGAAATCGCCACGAGCGCAGCAGCAACTACGGCCCGGCCGCGCCTCCCAATCCTCAACCTGCCGAAGCTTCCGCGTTCCCCTCGTCTCACCGGTTTCGCCTCCGAGTTGCGCCGCCACGCCCAGTGCGCCGCAGCTCCCGGCTCACCCGAATGAGGGCGGGTCGTGCGGCTATATGGAAATCGGCCGGAACTCTAGACCAGTAGACAGGCGATGATCAATGATTAGAACGGCGGTTTTGCCCGTAATTTGCGAGTATTTTGCTCTTTCTGCCTCCGGCCCGGGGTCCCCGCGCCAAACGGATGTTGTGAATATCAGTGCAAGTCCAATAAAGCGGCGAACCCATCGCCGAGTCGCGGACGTCGAGCGGGCTAGCCCGACTGCGAAAGCTCCTCCAGCCGGCGGTGCGCCAACGCCACAGCCATAGCGCCATCGCCGACCGCTCCGGCCACGCGCTTGGTGGAGCCGCTGCGCACATCACCCGCGGCAAACAGACCGGGGACGCTCGTCTCGAGCGCCAACGGGTCGCGTTCCAGCGGCCAGCCATCGGGGCGCCTGCCTTGGTTGAGCAGATCGGGACCCGTGAGGATGAAC
>JBEKAM010000387.1:0-3027 GCA_050015915.1 Solirubrobacteraceae bacterium | reverse complement strand
ATGCCGATCCTGGGCAATCGTTTGCGGGGAAGGAAAGTGAAACTCTTTCTCACCTGCCGATTGAATTCTGGCGAGAATCCGGGGGTTTATCGAGCAGAGTCGGCGGCATCACTTGCCAACGACCTTCGGGGCGGCCACGATATCGTTGAACTCGGAACGGTTCCTTATCATTCCCTTCATCACCTCTATCGTGCCTGCCACATTTACGTAACCCCGGCATATGCCGAATCGTTTGCTCATCCGTTGATCGAGGCGATGTCGAGCGGTTTGCCGGTGGTGGCTTCGGATTTGCCAGTGCATCGTGAGATCTGCGGCGATGCGGGAATTTACTTTCCTCGTTTTTCTCCGGAGGGGTTGGCGGAGCGGGTGCTTGAAATTCAGCAATCGCCGGAGTCGAGAGAAGACCTTGCGCGCAACGGACTGCGGCGGGCTAGAGACTTTAGCTGGAGCGCACACGTGGACTGTTTGATTGCTCTAGCCCAGGAATTGGTGCGGTCCGAGAGGAAAGACTGATGTCCCACGCCGGGGTGCCCCCAGCAAACGACGTGAGTTCAGCGCTGCATGTTTTGACCATCACCCCATTTTTCCCGTCGGACCAAAATGAGGTAAGCGGTTGTTTCATTGCGGAACCAATCGATCAGTTACAGCAGTTCGGCGTCGATTCCAGCGTCATTGCGGTAGCTCCGATCTACCATCCTCGCAGACAGCCGAGTCCGGCGGCAGCAGCAGAATGGGTGCGCTATCCGCAAGTTCCTGGAAATTTCGGGCTATCGAGCGCAGGGAATCTGCTGTATGCCCGATTGCTGCACCGCGTACGAAAACTGCATGCATCGAAGGCGATTGATGTGATCCACGCCCATGCGGCCCTCCCGTGTGGTCACGCCGCGGCATTGCTTTCCCGGCGTTTAAACATTCCGTTTGTGGTTACTGTGCACGGGTTGGACGTGTTTAATTCTTGCTTCACGGGTGGAATTCCGGCGGCCTGGCGGCGGAAGGTATCTACCGATGTCTACTGTGCGTCGCGGAACGTCATCTGCATCAGCGGCAAAGTGCAAGAAATTCTGAAAGCGGGAACGTCGGCGGAAGCCCGCAGCACCGTTGTGCATAACGGCGTCAATCCAATTCTTTTTTCGCCGAGTCCGGTGGTGGGGCCATCCGAGCCCGAACTTCTGATAGTCGGCAACTTGCAGCGGAGCAAAGGCCATGAACTTGTCTTGCGCGCGATCGCACAGGTCCAACCGAGGTTTCCCAAGCTTCGATGCCGCATTATTGGGGAAGGCCCCGATCGCGGTCAATTTGAAGCGCTTACGCGAGAGCTTCGTATTGAGACGCGCGTTCAGTTTATGGGGCGGAAGAGCCGGTCCGAAGTCGCGGAAGCCATGCGGCGCTGCTCCGTGTTCGTGTTGCCCAGTCGCAATGAAGGATTGGGATGCGTATATCTGGAAGCTATGTCCTGCGCCAAGCCCGTGATTGCCTGCCGCGGGCAGGGAATTGAGGAAGTGATTGAGCACGAGAGGAATGGTTGGCTCATCCCCATGGATGGACTCGAAGAACTTGTGCAGGGGCTTTCCGCGCTGCTGGGTTCGCCCGAAATCTGTATGCGCATCGGAGCGGCCGCGCGCCAGACGATCTTGGAAGAACTCACGCTTTCGCATCAGGCGCGACGTTTAGCTGAGGTCTACCGCCGAGCCACCACGTCAGTAGACGGCCTCAGTTCGAAATCGCTGCGTTTACTTTGAGGCGGACACGTAGAGACTGTCGGCAAGATACGCAAGGGCCGGTACGTGAGTCGACAAGCGCCGCAATCGGTCGGACAGAAGGACTAACAACTTGTACTGCCACGGAAAAAACCGCAAATCGCTGACTTGCGGATTGAGCGAAAAAAAACCATCGACCGCAATCATGGAAGGTCCGAGTGCGGCTTCGAACGTCCGTCGCAGTTCCGGAATAGTCCAGTAGCGGACTTCAAAGTCCCGAGTCTCGCGAAAACCTCGGCGAAACTGGTGGTACAGGCACCGGATTCCAAAGACGTTGGGCATCTGAATCAGCGAATGCCCGCCCTGGAGCAGAACGCGATCAATTTCCACCAGCACCGAACGCGTATTTTCCTTCGACAGATGCTGGAGCACGCTATAAGAAAAAACCTGGTCGAAGGTCGAGTCACGGAATGGCAGGTAGCGTCCATCCGCCACCAGGTAAGGGATATTGACTTCCAACTGCTGTGCTACGCTGCGCGCGGCGCGAATGCCTTTGAGTGATGGGTCAATGCCGACTGCCCGGTAGCCGGCTTGCGCGGCCGCCAGACACCACCGTCCCCAATTGCAACCGATTTCCAGAAAGCTCCGGCCATCGCCGGGGGGAAGGCGCAGCGCAGGGATGGGATATTCGGTCAGATGACCGACCAGATGCTGATACAGGCTGCCGTTGGTGGCTCCGATTACATCTTTAACAAACGAATCGATCTCGCCCGGCTTCAACGGAGGCTGAGGCGACTGCGTCGCGTCGCCCGACTCTACGGCGGCCAGGGCGCGAGTTCCCTCGACATGCGTTTGCGCGGCTTCCGATACCAGCAGAATCGGAATGCCTTCGATGATCCGGTAGCGGTGACCGGAGGGACAGAGGAGCCAATCAGATTCCAGGCGAAGATCTTGCTTGTCCCGTGGACAAACCACGAGTTTCAGGAGTTCTTCGTCGAGTGACTGCATAGGAGGCAATCACCAACGTAGTGCCCGTCATGCTGGCTGTCAATCGCGCTCCTGCTAGCCCGACCGCTAATCGCCCCAACTCACTTGACTAAGGCTGGGCCCACTGTTGCCGGCGACTTATCAAGTGCCTCTTTCATCTGGTGCCAGGCGTGTTTTGCTTCTTCCACCGAACCTTCATCTTCGATGGTCGTGATATCGCCGGCAGCGCGATCCTGCGTGACGGCTTTCAGAACGCGTCGCATGATCTTGCCGCTGCGCGTTTTAGGCAGCATTTCGACGAAGTTCAAATCGCCGATTACGGCAATGGGTCCCAGTTCGTGGC
>JBEKAM010000386.1:0-3034 GCA_050015915.1 Solirubrobacteraceae bacterium | reverse complement strand
GACAACTTCACCTTGGGAATGAGAATTGGTGTACCCAAACAAGATTGTCGTCTCGACCGGGGGAGTGCGGTTTCTCTTTCGGTTTCGTATACAGATTCAACAGTGAGACCCGTCTATTTCGGCCTGCTGATGTATCTGCTCTTCCTTCTCTCCTCTCCCCGGCTACCGGCGCAACAATCCTTCGACACAGACTCGGTAGCCCCAGAACGATTCATTGCAGTTCACGGACGCAAAGCTGTCGTCATGGGTTACGCGTCGAGCGGCCTGGAACTATGGGCCTATCCACTGCAACTCATCAACGGCTACGAACTTGGGTTTCGTTCATCCGGAGAGACGACCGAAATCAAAGCATCCACCGTGCTTCGTCGGGTTACCTATGAACCCGAAGCGATTACCCGCACCTATATAGGGCCCGATTTCGTTGTCCGGGAAAAGCTTTTTGTGCCCCTCAATGAGCAGGCCATCCTATTCACCTACACGGTGGAATGCCGCCACAGCATCGACGTTGTCATCCATTTCACGCCCGTACTGGATCTGATGTGGCCGTTGTCTGTCGGCGGTCAGAACACCCATTGGGATCCAGCCGCGTCCGCGTACCTCCTCGCGGAAGCCACCCACAAATACCACGCGTGGATCGGCTCTCCTGCTGTGATTTCGCACGACGAGGTCTTGAACAGCGCCCAACCGGGCACGCTGGGCAATCAGTTGGTCTTTGCCGTTCGCGCGGGAGGTGGCGCCAATCGTTCAGCCACCGTGGTTGTTGCTCGCAACGACGACGGCTCCAGCCCGGCAGCACGCATGCGTGACCTGATCAATGGAGAGACAAAGCTCGAGACGGAGGCGCGGGATCATTACACTAACCTGCTTGCCGGCAACCTGCGGATTGAAACTCCAGACAACGCCGTGAACCAACAACTCGCCTGGGCTCAGATCGCGCTCGACCAGGCCTGGGTATGCAATGAAGTGTTAGGCTGCGGCGTGGTTGCGGGATATGGGCCGTCCAGAGGTGGCCGGCGTCCGCAATACGCCTGGTTTTTTGCCGGCGACGGCCTCATTGCCATCGACGCCCTGGTCAACAGCGGCAACTACGACAGAGCACAAAAGACCCTTGCCTTCATCGCGAAATATCAGGACGCCCGCACGGGAATGATCTGGCATGAGCTTTCGCAGAGTGCTGATCCTGCCGACTGGGCGACCAGGTATCCCTACATGTTTGTCCACGTCGACATAACCTTCGACTATCTGACCACCGTGGATCACTACATCTCGGCCAGTGGGGATACAAAATTTCTAGACCAAAATTGGCCCGGGCTCGAAGCGGCATATCACTATTGCGAATCGCTGCTCGACGCGACCGACGGACTTCCCCGTATACCCTCCACCAAAGAAGGGGGCAATGAGCAAGACAGAATTGCTGACGACCTCAACCTCTCCACAAGCTGGGTCGACGCTTCAGCGGCCTTTGCCCGGCTGGCCAGGTTGAGCGGACATACGCCGCTGGCCGAAGAGGCGATGCAGCTAAGTGAAAAAGCAAGAAGCTCCGTAGCCCATCGTTATTGGGATGATCAACGGAATTTCTGGATCGACGGTTATGACCAATCAGGCCACCCCGTATTCCGGCGGAGCGACAGCGCGGTTCATCTCGTCTCCATTCTGGATCGCCGTAGATCACAATCAATCCTCGATCAGGTTGCTTCCTCCGACTTCGAAACCGACTGGGGGACCAGGGGCGTAGCCGCAAGCTCACCCCGATTCGATCCGGGCTCTTACGCCAGTGGAAGTGTTTCGCCCGTCAGCACAGCCGCTGTGGCATCGGCATTCTGGTCGGAGCACCGGCCCTACACAGCCTTCCCCATCTGGCGTGCGCTCGTTCCCTGGGGCACGCTCGATTCCATGGGGCACATGCATGAACTCCTCACCGGTGATTTTTATCATCAGCAAACCGAGTCGGTTCCCGAGCCAACCTGGTCTTCGGCGGCATTTCTCTCCTCTGCCGTGCATGGTCTACTGGGTCTGGCAACACAAGCGCAAACCAATTCCCTGGAATTTTCACCACATCTCCCGGCCAACTGGGACAGGATGTCAGTAAGTAACATCAAGGTTTCGGACGGCATCGTAGCAATGACCATCACCCAGCGGCCGGGAGAACTGCAACTGCAGGCGGAAAATTCGGGCAGCCCGGTGAAGCTCCTTTTCTCCCCGCAAATTCCAACGGGAGCTCATCTCAATGGCGTGGATGTAGACGGCAAGCCAGTGCACGCGCGACTGGATGCCCATGAGCAGGACACACACGCCACAGTCACGTTCACGCTGCCCAAAGGAAAAAGCCAGTGTCTGATTCGGTATGAAGGAGGGGTATCGGTAAGCGTGAGACAGCCCGGTCCTCTGGTAGGTGAGTCGAGCAAAGCGATCAAACTAACCGCTGTTACTTACCAGGCAGCAAACCTGGTACTGAAAGCCGATGTCTCGCGAGACGCAACGAACTCGATCATTGAATTGCGGACCACCGAAAAGCCGTTGCAGGCGCTCGGAGCACAGCTGACGCCGGTTTCGCCCGGCTTATACGACCTGACCGTCGATCCGGTTGCGAAGGAAATGGACCAGGCCGGACCCATGGCTGAATTTCGCCACATCCAGATTGTCGTCGACTTCGCACACCGGGCAGGGAAGTGATCACTGCCATTTGGCACGAAAATTTTGACACCGTGTCAGCAAGCAGCCTACCATCAATGCATGACCCGGGCCGCAGCCAAAGCGTCGACCAAGCAAGCTCCCGCGCCTGCCCTCCGCCGCGTCGTCCATTTTCGCAAGCGTGGCGCGAGCCTCGGGTTAGACGCGAGCGATCTCCCGGATCTCATGCAGCAGATAGAGCGCGGGTTTTCCTATGAAGCCCTTTTGCGCCTCGAAGCCAACAGCGGGGTGTCCCTCGTTTTGTTAGCCTCGGTGATTGGAATTCCGGAACGAACCCTGGCTCGACGAAAAACCACAGGGAGACTCGAACCCGGCGAATCCGAGCGTTTGCTCAGGGTCTCCA
>JBEKAM010000385.1:0-3042 GCA_050015915.1 Solirubrobacteraceae bacterium | reverse complement strand
AGAAGGGTGGGCCGCACCTGGCGGTGGATGGCAAGGGCAAAGTCACCATCCAGCTCTTGACTGGTAGCCAGGCCGGCCAGGCGGTTACCTGCGGCGTCAAATACAGGGGCGAAGTTTGGAACCCGGCCCCCAAAGGTGCCGGCGAAGACGTCATGAACAGCATCGCCTTCTCCAAGTGCCACTCAACGCCCGCGGCGCACTGCACAGTGGAGGGGCTGGGACTGCCGTGGCACTCGATCTTGGTGCGGGAATACCCCGAAGAAGACGACAGCATCGACGCGGTGCAGCTGCAGGTCAGTTGTCCATCCAGTGGGAGCAGCCTGATCGAAGGCGGGCTGCAGGGGCCTGTGGGTAAGGCCGAGACCGAACAGGAAGGCCTGTTCGCGAGCGGACCGTCGACTGTCGAAGCCGAAGTCAAACTACACCTCAACATCCAAGCCAAGGGGGGCGGGGTTTACGTTGGCCCCTGACGGGTGCCGGCTTGCGGTATTGAGCCAACGAGCGAGGAGGGGAGGGCAAGGTGTTGGCATTGAAGGGCTTGTTCGAAAGTGGGCCATCGACCCTCGAAGCCGAAGTCGGGCTCCCCGTTGACATCCGTGGCGGTGGCCGCCACATCTATGCCCGCGCTTGACGAGAGCTGATCGCGAAGAACTGCCCGGCCGTCACATGGCGGCCGGGCCGGCGGTGGCCGCTGCCGTGCTGTGAGGGACCGGTATCCTGCGAGGCTAGACGCGACAGCCCGACAACCGACCCTGGAGCGCAGATCAGAATGGCCGTAGCCGCCTCCCAGTACACCGAGAAGACCGACGAGCAGCAGGCGATCACCGAGATGGTCCACCAGTTCGCCGACGAGCAGATCCTGCCCAACGCCGAGCACTACGACCACGAGGACGAGTTCCCCACGCCGATCGTCGAGCAGATGAAGGAGCTGGGCCTGTTCGGGGTGACGATCCCCGAGGAGTACGGCGGCATGGGCCTGGATCTGACGACCTACGCGATGATCGTCGAGGAGCTCTCGCGCGGCTGGATCTCGATCTCGGGCGTGATCAACACGCATTTCATCGGCTCCTACCTGCTGATGAAGTTCGGTAGCGAGGAGCAGAAGCAGAAGTACCTGCCCCGGATGGCAACAGGCGAGATCCGTGCTGCGTTCTCCCTCTCAGAGCCAGAGCTGGGCTCCGATGTGCAGGCCATCAAAACCTCGGCCAAGAAGACCGACGATGGCAGCTATGAGATCAACGGCCAGAAGATGTGGGTGACCAACGGCCTGCGCTCGGACCTCGTGTTCGTGCTCGTCAAGACTGACCCGAGCGCCGAGAAGGCATACAAGGGCATGACCTGCTTCATCGCCGAGAAGGAGGGCGGCGTCAAAGAGAACACCGGTGCATACGCCGGCCTGTTGGTGCCGGATCAGCTCAAAAAGATGGGCTACAAGGGCGTTGAGTCGACGGAGCTCGTGTTCGACGGCTACCGCTGTCCAGCCGAGAACATCCTCGGCGGCGAGGACGCGGGCCTGAACAAGGGCTTCCCGCAGATGATGGACGCGTTGGAGGTCGGGCGCGTGAACGTGGCGGCTCGTGGTGTCGGCATCGCGCAGCGCGCGCTGGAGCTGGCGCTGCGCTACTCCCAGGAGCGCAAGACGTTCGGCAAGCCGATCTCAGAGCACCAGGCGATCCAGTTCAAGCTCGCCGACATGGCCACGCAGGTCGAAGCGGCGCGTCTGCTGACGCTGCGCGCGGCGCGCCTGAAGGATGCGGGCGATCGCTCGGACCTGGAGGCGGGGATGGCCAAGCTGTTCGCATCGGAGGCCGGACGCTTCTGCGTGGAGGAGTCTTTCCGCATCCACGGAGGCTATGGCTACTCGAAGGAGTACGAGATCGAGCGTCTCTATCGCGATGCCCCGCTACTACTGATCGGCGAGGGTACGTCGGAGATACAGCGCATGGTGATCGGGCGCAAGCTGCTGCAGCGTCATAAGATCTGACGGACATTCACGGACCGCCACAAGGTCCAGGAGGAGGCAAGCAGAACATGGCCGACGACGCCAAGGCCCTGATCGAACTCGCAACGCGTAGGTTCGTCGGTGAAGTGCCGGCGCTGGAGCCGATCAAGCTGGTGGTCGGCGTCGAACTGCGCGGGCGTGGAGACGTGCAGCACTTCCGCCTGGAGATGCCCGACGTGAAGGTCACTAAGGGGCCGGCCGCCGACGCGCGCGTGCGCGTGGACATGCGGCGCGAGTTCTTCAACGTGATGGCTCGCGAAGGCAAGGTCGCCGACTGGGTTGAGGCGTTCGCCTACGGGCAGGCCAAGGCCTCGGGGCCGGAGCAGTTCATCCGCCTGATCGTCAACGTCGTCGAGCGCCAGCAGGAGCGCGAACGCACGCCGAAGGCACGCAAGCACGCATAGGCGCCGGGACCGGCGCGTGGGCGATCAGTGGTATGCGGAGAGCTGCTCTGCCAGGAACGCCAGCGAGCCCAGCAGGCAGATGCACATCACGACGAGTGACAGGTTTTCGTTCATCAGCTCTTCCCGAGACGATACCTGACTAAGCAGGCGCCCGGGTCGGCTTGCTAGGCCAGCACGGCGCCGTTGTCGTAGAGCTTGATGATCTTGACTGCTCCATCGGCGCCCGTGGCGGCCGCGGCGTCGAGGCACAGGCGGCAGAGCACGCACTCATCGAGGTTCTTCTCGACGATCTCGAGCTTGCCGCTGGCGTCCTGAGCGAAGATGTCGACGGGGCAGGCCTCGGTGAGCTTGCGTGCGAGCGCCGTGTCGGCAGCGGCGGTGTCATCGACTTCGACCGCGATGAACAGGCCGTCGTTCCTCACGCTTGGCTCCTCTCGGCGAGCTTGGCCTTGACGAGGTCGGGGATCTCGTCGATCCGCTGCACGACGGGGATGCCGGCCGCTTCCAGCCGCGAGATCTTCTCCGTCGCGCTGTCCTCCTTGCCCTCGACGATCGTGCCGGCGTGCCCGAAGGACATCCCCTGCATCTCCTCGTCGTCCATGAACTTGCCGGCCATGAAGGCGATGATCGGCAGGC
>JBEKAM010000384.1:0-2862 GCA_050015915.1 Solirubrobacteraceae bacterium | reverse complement strand
CCTGGAACGCTTCGAAGGCGAGACCAAGAAGCGCTTCATGCTGCACTACAACTTCCCGCCGTTCTCGGTGGGCGAGGTTGGCTTCCTGCGTGGTGCCGGACGCCGCGAGATCGGCCACGGAGCTTTGGCTGAGCGCGCGCTAAGCGCCGTTCTGCCCAGCGAAGATGACTTTCCTTATGCAATTCGGGTGGTTAGCGACATTCTGGAATCCAACGGTTCCTCGTCGATGGCTACCATTTGCGGCGGTTCACTGAGCCTGATGGATGCCGGCGTGCCACTGCGCGCTCCGGTTGCCGGAGTCGCAATGGGCCTGGTGAAAGAGGGCGAAGATTACGCCATCCTTAGCGACATTGCGGGCGCGGAAGATCATTACGGCGACATGGACTTCAAGGTTGCCGGAACGCGTGAAGGCATCACAGCTCTGCAGATGGACATCAAGATCGGCGGCATTACCCCGCAGATCATGCGTGAAGCACTGGCGCAGGCCAAGCGTGGAAGACTATTCATCCTCGACAAGATGGATGAGTCGATCACGGCGGGCCGCAGCAATGTGAGCACGCACGCTCCGCGCTTCTACACCGTGATGATTCCGACCGACAAGATCCGCGAGCTGATTGGACCGGGCGGAAAGGTAATTCGCGGCATTGTTGAGGCCACCGGCGTGAAAATCGACGTGGAGGACAGCGGCCAGGTGCGCGTTTCTTCCAGCGATGCGGTAGCAGCAGAAAAGGCTCTGCAGATGATTGGCGACATTACGGCCGTGCCGGAAATCGGCAGGACGTATCTTGGCACCGTGACCCGCCTGGCGGAGTTCGGCGCATTCGTCGAGATCATTCCCGGTACCGACGGCCTGCTGCACATCAGCGACGTTGCCGAGCACCGCCTCAAGGACATACAGGACGACCTGAAGGAAGGCGACCAGGTTCTAGTCAAGGTTCTTTCGGTGGAAGGTAACCGCATCAAGCTCTCCCGCAAGGCGATTTTGAAGGAACAACGCGCCAAGATGGAAGCCGAGGGCGGCGTAGTGGCTGCGCCAGAGTCCGCAACAGAGGCGGCACCTGTGTATGCCGCCGCGAGAACGGCTCCGGCAGTCTCACTGGAAGGCTCGGCTGTGACCTTCGAGGGAGGCTTCGAAGACGGAGACGAAGATGAGGATGCAAACTTCAACCGTGAGGACACGCCGAACGAGGCGCCGTCGCACGACTCGCGGCCTGCCACGGCAGGTGCGGGTGCAGGAGGAGATCCTCGCCGCCGTCGCCGTCGCGGTCCACGCGGACCTCGCGCCCCACGGCAGTAGGTAGTAAAGCTCCAAAGGGAAGGCCACGGTTTGCGCCGTGGCCTTTTGCTTGGGGCGGAGTGGAATGTCGCACTACTTAACGTCACACGCTGTAGTCCTCGGCCTGGCGTCCCGGTGTGATGCCAGAGTGTTACAATTTGCCGGAGTTGTGGGCTTAGAGGAGTTGCGCGGGCAGATGCACGACGCATTGTTATTGCTGGGGCCATTGCCGGGATTTATGGACAGAGCGATTGGGTCAACGCCTGCCGCCACATCCGGCGCGGTGCTTACACGCCTGCTTGTGGCCGCGGTGCTGGGTGGAGCAATCGGCGTGGAGCGCGAGATGAAACGCCGCCCTGCCGGTTTGCGCACCAACATGTTCATGTGCTTTGGCTCGGCGTTGTTCACCATGCTTTCGTCGCTGCTCGCCAGTAGCGGTTCGGACCAGACTCGGATAGCGGCGCAGATTATTGCAGGAATTGGTTTCATCGGCGCGGGCTCTATCATCCACTCGCGTGCGGGCGTGCAGGGCGTGACTACGGCTGCCACGATTTTTGTTGTGGCGGCGATCGGCATGTGCGCGGGAGCCGGACTGATATTTCCGGCTACGCTGGCTACCGTGTTGGTGATCCTTGGATTGCTGATGCTGGGGATATTAGAACAGCGTGTTTTCATGCGTCCACATTGCGCCTTCTACCAGGTGGAAGCTGCGACACGGGATGAGCTCTACTCGTTGCTTGAGCAGGCGCACACGGATAAGCGAAGCAGGATTCTTGATTTGAAGTTCGCAACCCAGCAAGCGGTTGAGCAGTTGGAGTTCACGCTGGAGGCGCAGATGGAAACCCACGAAAAGCTGCGCACGCGGTTGCGCAATGAGTTCGATACTCACAAGATCGTTTTGTATAGTTCCAGCGAACAGGAGTAAGCATTGTCACAAATTTCCAGGATTCCCTTTGTCAAGGCAAGTGCCTATGGCAACGACTTTCTCATAATTCGCAAAGAGTTCCAGGGTGTATATGCGCCGGCGCTGACGAGAGCGCTGTGCGACCGCCACAATGGGGTGGGCGCCGACGGCGTGGAATGGCTGAGCGATGAAGCAGGCCATGCGGCACGCATCCACCTGATTAACGCAGATGGTTCGTTTGCCGAGCTTTCAGGCAATGGCACGCGCTGTGTAGCCGCACATATCGTGGCCAATGGCGGAGCCGAGGATCTGTTGATTGCGACCGACGCTGGCGCGAAGCGCTGCCGACTGACAGGGCGCGAGGGGAATCGCTTCGACTTCGTTACCGACATGGGCGAGCCAGTAGTGGGAGAGCCCTTCGAGATTGATCTGGGGCACGTTCGCTACGCGGGCGTTCCGGTGTCGATGGGCAATCCACACTTTGTGATATTTGTTACGGAGTTTCCGGCGAACTGGCAGAAGGATTCGCGGATGATTCAGGCGCGCGAGGATTTGTTCCCGGAGGGCATCAACGTGGAGTGGGTGCAGTTCAAGCGGGTGCCTGACATTATGATTCGAATTTATGAGCGCGGCGCAGGCGAGACGCAGTCATCGGGGACCGGCACGTCGGCTTCGGCGGCTG
>JBEKAM010000383.1:0-3150 GCA_050015915.1 Solirubrobacteraceae bacterium | reverse complement strand
ATAGGCGAAGAAACCATAGACGCAATTCGCCAGGATCGCAAAGCTCGCCAGACGCAGCGCTCCCTTCGCGTCTCCACGACCCCGGCGAACGTTTCGGCGTGCGAAGTACCCGGCAACGAGAAGATAACCAGCCATCAACAATGGCCACGCCATCGTAAAAATGTCAGAGGAAGCGGGCATGCGGGATTGACTGGATGGATCTCCGCGCCATGGCACGTCCCACGGAGCGATCAGCTGGAAGTAGACGGGTACGCCGTGGTAGGCGGCGGCAGCTACGTGGATGAGAACGTCGGGGCGATCCGGGAGATGCCCCTCCCAGTCGGCGCGGACATCGAAGGAATCGGGCGGCGCCCATTTGGGGCTGGCGGAAACAAACTGAGTCTTGTCCAGCCCGGCTTCGGCAAAAAGTAAGCCCCAGTCCAGATCACGGCTCCCTCCTCCGTTCTCGACTTGTGGCGCGATACCGCGCAGAAACAGGAGATTTCCTTGCATATCCAGCCTGAGAGCAACCATGCCTGACGTTTCATAAGACGGATTCAACAGAGTCACCCTGGGCGGGCCGTTCGGGCTCTGAGCTCCCGGCATCATCCACAGCGGACTTTGCCGGTACCAGAATGTGACCGGGGACGGCCACGCGTGTCGAGCGGGAGTACGTTTCCAATTCTTACTTGAGGAGTTGTGAGCGGTATAGCGGAGATAATCTTTGTCGGAAGCGACCCAGAACGCGCGATCCACCGCGACCGAATAACCCAGCCTCTGCGCCAGGTCCTGAGCGCAGTCTGCAAGCACTTCCGGGGATTTGTTCATCGGTGCAAGACCCCAGTCCATGTTTCGCGGCGCCAGAAGTGTGGATGCGCCAAAGATCAGAATGAGTGCGCCCACGAGGCAAGCCCAGGCAACGGCCGGCCGCAGCGAGCCCTGAGGTCCCGCGGCTGCCACCATTTCTGGTGAAGGAGTTTCTCCGGCCGCTAGCGCCGATGCGAGTGGATCGCCACCAGGCAGAGAAGCAGCGACACTTAATGCGGAGCGCGGCCGCTGCGCTGGGTCCCGATCCAGACAACGCAGGATGGCTCGCTCGACCACCGGATCAAGGTTCTTGACGACGTTTGAGGGTGGTGTCGGATTGGTTTCGGTTTGCTTGCGGTGAAACTCGGCCAGGCTGGAGGCATCAAATGCCTTCTTCCCAGTGAACAATTCATAGAGGACCAAGCCGAGCGCGTACAGGTCACTCTGAATGGATGGGGCTGCGCCGTCGAGTAATTCCGGCGCAAGATATCCGGGTGTGCCTGCAGGGCCGGTTTGCTGATCCGCGTCCGAGGTGGCAATCGTAAGCCCGAAATCCGTAATGCGGGCGCGGCCCTTGCCATCGATCATCACATTCGAGGGCTTCAGGTCACGATGCAGAACCCCACTGCGGTGAGCGGCGGCCAGGCCGGCGCACAAGTTGCTGCGCGATTTCGACGGCTTTGTCGTCGGGTAAGCGGCCGATCCGCCGCAGCAGCGATGCGAGATCTTCGCCGTCCACAAATTCCATGGAGAGGAAGAGCCTGCCGTCGCTCTCTCCGACGTCATACACGCGACAAACGTTGGGATGGGAAACTTGCCGCGCGATGCGGACTTCGGCATAGAACTGATCGCGCCAACTTGTGCTCTTCCCGCGGTCCAAGGGTAAAAACTTGAGCGCCACGCGCTGGCCTAGCTTAAGGTCATCAGCGCCGTAGACTTCGCCCATGCCCCCGCGCCCAAGTAACGATGCCACGCGGTAGCGGTCCGCGATCATGCTGCCGGGAGCGAAGTTGAACCCTGGGGACCGGTTGGAGGCGGAAACGGGGCCCGCGGCTGGGCGGCGATCAACTTGGGCTAGTTCATCAGGCGAAATCGACATGGTTGGAGATGCGGCGAGCGTTGCCCCACAACGTTGGCACACGTCGATCAATTCGGAGTTCTGAGTTCCACAAATCTGGCAGAGACTCATATTTGCACGCTACAAGCAGAACTTGGGTCCGACCGATTCCGCACCCAGAACTGTTGAGTGTAAAGCATCAGAGCGACAGCAGGTTGACTAGCTCGCGATGCGGTCTCGACGGGATAGTTCCTGGATGGTCGGTAAACAGGAAGTAATCTCGATGCGTAGCGATGGCCCCATAATCCAACAACAATCTACCGAGAGGCTCTTGGACGGCTCCCCGTGGGCTCGTCTTAGCGAAAGAAAGAATTCTTGAATGCTTCGTGTCGCTGATGCGCTACGTTCAAAACCTGAGCGAATTCGGGTTCGCCGTGCAAATCATTCAGCAGTGGGTCTTTTTCAATATAGGGATAGCTGAAGAAACCGGATTCGACGCTCATTCTCAGCACATGTAAAGCGGAGCTTTGGTTACCCAAGACGGCATACGCTTCGGCGATTTTGTATGTGGCTTCCGGATCCCCGACTCCTCGCTCTCTCACCGTTCGCTCAAGTCCATTCAACAGCTGCAAGCCTTCCGCTCCGTGCTGATGAATCGAGTCACTCAGAGCCTTTCCAATTCCCGTGTACAAAGTTGGGTCGAGTTCGTACGCCCGATCAAAATCTCTTGAGGCCCTTTCATGGTGTACCGGGTGTGATACACCTTCCCGCCAAAGACGCTGTCCCCAAGCCAAGTCCATACGTCGCCGCTCACCGTACCAGTCTTGTCTTCTGTTCCTCCTGAACTGTCGACTGCGTGGTATCGGTATGCCTTGGAAGTCGGATCGTAGTAGACGAAGGAGGTGTCCGAGTATTTCGTCCCGGGTCTTCTATAGAGCACTGTCTCGCAGATCACGGCGAAGCCAAGAACCGCTCCACATCTGCGATCTTGAGCCTGGAGAGTCGTTGCACGTGGGTATGCTTGAAGAACTTCCTGAGACTTTGTCGAACGGTTGCGATCGTAGCAGGCGACAGACCGCGCTCCACGTCTATATAGCGACAAAGTGCGTCGATCTCTTGTTGATGCGGTGCCGGAGCACGATCTGATTCCCGCAGTCGGCCGGCGAAGCGCAGCCAGTTGCACGTGGTCTGCCGAAACTCTTTGTCGGTTTGTTGAGGGCCACTGCAGCTCGCATTGCGATACGAACGATGAGCCCATTGTTTTGCGGCACGCTCGACCTCCTTGCGTTCCACTGGGCTTGATTCAT
>JBEKAM010000382.1:0-2534 GCA_050015915.1 Solirubrobacteraceae bacterium | reverse complement strand
TTATCTATCCGGCTGAATAATTGCCGACGGGCTAGTTTCCGCGTACAAGCACACTGCATAGTTCAGCTTACAAATCCGTACGCTTGCTCGTGGGACCCAAAATCCAGAAACATCACCGCGCCCGGTGAGAACAGGGCGACACGATCGCCGGGCCGGATGACGGCCCTCAACGGACGGTGCGCCCTCCGGTTTACGAAAATCACTCCAACCTCTTCTTCCCGGATGTCGAGCTGAGCTAACAGGGCCAGCGCTGGCGTCTCGGTTTCCACCACAAAGCGGCGAGGATTGGTCCACCCTCTCTGCTTAAAGGTGTCACGCAATGACATATTCCCGTAAAGCTCAATCGTGTTGGTCATCGTTCTCTCCTTTTTGTGGGCCCTCAGTCCCTAACACCATTGATATCCACCGAGGAAGGGTTTTCCGATGACTTAAGTCACGAAAGAGAAAAAAGTGCCGCACGGCGCATCTGCCCTTCTTTGACTGGGATTGACACAACTTCGCCAACTCGAATGCATGTACCTGCGCGAGCGTGTAAATCAATCTCTGACTTCGGCGGGCTAGCGAGTGACTAAGGTCACAGCAAGCCACCTATTGAAGGATCAAGATTGCACCATGACCATTCAGACCTCGCCTGAAACTGTCTTAACGACCAGTCGCGTGCTGATCGATTTGCCCGGTCTGCAAGTGCAACTCATCTCGATTACGGCAGGTGCTTATGTGCCTGAGCATAAGTTGGGCGGAGCGATCACCGTCCAACCTGTGCTTGGACGTGTTCAGATGACTGCTTTCGGCTTAGGCAGCGCGGCCTCGGAAATTGACCGCGCGCTGCAAGAATACGAGATTGGAGTCGGCAGCCTGCTTTCGTTGAACGCGAATGTTCCGCATGATGTACGAGCTCTGGAAGATAGTTGCATTTTAGTTTCGACTTTCAGGAGCGAATAATAACGAGAATCCTCTACTGCTGAGACTTAAGTCATTGGGCGCAGCTCTCTGCTATGGCCTCCTGATGTAGACTAGCCGCCACGGTGATTGCAAATCCGGCGGTAAAGAGGAACTCATATGCAATCCCAACCGTCTCCTAAGCTTCAACTCGCTCTCGGCACGGGGTCCTTTGCCTTCTGCTTCGCGGTCTTCGGCTCACTCTCTGCGATGATGCCGATACTAAGCAGACAAATGCACCTCTCTCCTGTACAGAAGAGCATCGCCGTAGCGGTTCCCGTTTTACTGGGTAGCCTGGGCCGAATTCCGCTCGGCATGCTGGCGGATCGCTTCGGCGGACGGTCAGTGTTCAGTGTCGTGATGCTGATCTCCCTTATTCCAGCTTTTCTTATGGGAACCGTTCGCGACTACCAGCACCTGCTGATCTACGGCTTTTTTATTGGCATTGCGCTGGCAAGTTTTTCGGTCGGCGTTGGTTTTGTGAGCGGATGGTACAGCGCCGAACGGCAAGGCTTTGCGATTGGCGTGTACGGAGCGGGAAATATCGGACAGTCGTTGGCCGCATTCGGCGCGCCTTTCATCGCAGCCGCCGCAGGAGTTCGATGGGGATTTTGGACTTTTGGTATCCTGCTCTCGATCTGGTTACTACTGTTCGCGCTTCTGGCACGCAACGCTCCGCGCCGTAATGCGATCAAGTCGTTCAGGGACACAGTGCGCCCGCTGAATGACTCCCGGAGCTGGGTTCTGAGTCTCTACTACTTCCTTACCTTCGGCGGCTTCGTCGCCATGGCCGTGTACCTGCCGATCTTGCTGACGGAGATGTTCAAACTGACTCCGCAGGATGCCGGCGTGAGAACGGCGGGCTTTGTTGTACTGGCCACAATCATGCGGCCAATTGGAGGAACGCTCGCCGACAAGTTTGGCGGCCGGACCATTCTGAGGTGGGTGTTTCCCGCGACGGCTCTGATGGCCATGTTTCTTGCTTGCCCGAGGATGACGACCTTTACCATCGGAGCTCTTGGAATGGCTATTGCTATCGGTCTCGGCAACGGAGCGGTCTTCAAATTGGTGCCGGAGTACTTCCCCAACGCCGTGGGCAGCGTGACTGGCTTGGTCGGTGCTGCAGGCGGACTCGGTGGTTTTTTCCCGCCGCTACTCCTCGGAGTGATCAAACAGCAGACCGGCACGTTCACGCTTGGATTTGTGCTGCTTGGTATTTTTGCGCTGGGTTGCCTTGCCACTCTATTGCGTCAACCATCCCTGCAAGCTGCGGCAGTCACCGCCCAGTAGGTAGAAATGCGACAGCCTGAGTTTCCAGTTCGAGGTTCAGACACCGCACACGCTTTTGCATGGGGCGTGCTTGTAGCTTCCTTTTTGATTACAGCCATCCTCATCGGCAGCCGCGGCCTGAAGGATTTCGATCCCGCGCTGGTTTCCTACGCAGGCGCGTCGGTCTTTGCCGCCTTCGGCTTGGGCTACCGGTATTCCATGTGGCTGCGCAGGCCGCCCACTCGCATGTATTGGTATCGGGGATGGCAACTGTTTCTGCAACCCAGGCAGTTGCCCGGAAACATCCTCCATCTGGGCAGAATCTT
>JBEKAM010000381.1:0-3177 GCA_050015915.1 Solirubrobacteraceae bacterium | reverse complement strand
GCGTTCGGAGAGGTCAAGCTGGCCGACATCGGGCCGAGCTACGATTTTGTCAACCTGCGAGTCGGCATCCAGCAGTTCGTCAGCGACTTTCGCGGGTTCATCTTCGCCGATGAGCAGCCCGGCGCGCGTCTCTTTGGCAACCTGCTCTCCAACCGCATCCAGTGGAACCTGGCTGGCTTCGATCTGCTGGAGAAGAACACCAACAGCGGGCTGAACAGCTTTGCCCGGCGCGGGCGCGAGGTCGCCATCGCCAACGTCTATATCCAGGATTTCTTCGCCAAGGGCTACACCGCGCAGTTCAGCTACCACTTCGTCCGCGACGATGGCCGCATGCACTACGACGACAATGGCTTTCTGGTGCGTCCAGCGCCGCTGGGTACGATCGCCCTGCACCGCATCGATGCCGACTATGCGGGCTGGACCGGCGACGGACACATCGGCCGCATCAACCTGACCCACGCGTTTTATCAGGCGTGGGGCACCGACACACTGAACCAGATCGCGGGGCAGCGCACCTCGATCAACGCGCAGCTCGCAGCGCTTGAGGTATCGCGTGACTACTCCTACATGCGCTTTCGCACCTCGTTCCTGTATGCGTCCGGAGACGACAACCCGCGCGACAGCACCGCGCGCGGCTTCAGCTCCATCGTCGACGCCGAGGCCTTCGCTGGCGGCGAGTTTTCCTTCTTCAATCGCGAAGGCATCCGCCTCACTGGCACAGGGGTTGCGCTGACCGCAAGCGACAGCTTCCTGCCCGACCTGCGTTCGAGCAAGGATGAGGGGCAGTCGAACTTCGTCAACCCGGGGCTTTATCTTTACAACGCAGGCACCGATGCCAAGCTGCTGCCCACGCTCAAGCTGAGCGCCAATGTAAACTTCCTGCAATTTGCGCGCACCCAGCCGCTGATCTTTGTGCTGCAGCAAAATGGAATCCGGCGCACCATCGGCACCGATGCCAGCCTCGGTGCGGTCTACCGGCCACTACTGTCGGATAACATCGTCGTCAGCGGCGGCGCGGCTGTGCTGGCGCCGGGGCGCGGCTTTCGCGACTTCTACACGTCGCAGACCCTGTTCTCGTTGTTTGCAACGGTGCGGTTTCAATTCTGACCAAGCTTCGCCTGGGAGACGCCCTGATGGGATGGCCCTCAATCCGCCAAACCGCTGTACGACGCGCAGCCGCCGTGCTGTTTTGCGGATTAGCGCTGGTCAGCGGTTGTCTCTTGCTTGGGGGCCTGGCGAGCACGTCCGCAGTGAATGCCCAGTCGGCAGGGAAAACAGACGCACAGCCGGCTAACGCCAAGGCAGCTGCGCGGAGCTCCGTACGCATGCCCCGGTACGGAGAGTCGGAGCAGGAGGCGCAGGCAGCCTCGACCGGCTGCATCTCCTGCCACGCGGGCATCGAGCACCCCAACATGCATGCGGAGGAGACAGTCGTGCTAGGCTGCGCGGACTGCCACGGTGGCAATGCCTCGGCGATGGCCGAGGGCGTGCGCGGGTCGCGAGAGTATGAAGCGGCGGAGCGCAAGGCGCACGTCCAGCCTCGGCTTGCGGCCAATACCGCGCGCGGCGGCCATCCGGTGCGCACGTACACGCACTGGATCGAGGAGGGCAGCGAGTTTGTCCGCTTCGTCAACCCCGGCGACCTGCGCGTGGCCCCGCAGACATGCGGCGTCTGCCATGCGCAGGAGACGCGCAATGTAAAGTCCAGCATGATGACCCACGGCGCGATGCTGTGGGGCGCCGCGCTCTACAACAACGGAGCCTTTCCGCTGAAGAACCCGCACTTCGGCGAGTCCTACGACGCCAACGGAAAGCCGGTTCGCCTGCTCACGGTTCCCGCGCCGACCGCGGAGGAGACCCGGACCAAGGGTGTGCTTCCCGCTCTCGAGCCGCTCCAGCGCTGGGAGGTCTCGGAGCCGGGAAACATGCTGCGCGTGTTTGAGCGCGGCGGCGAGAAGCGCGCCGAGATCGGCAATCCCGACACTGGAGATGCGCCCGGCCAGCCCGACCTAAAGCTGAGCGATCGCGGCCTGGGCACAAGTCTGCGCACCGACCCCGTCTTCCTCGGCCTACAGAAGACGCGCCTGCTCGATCCTCTGCTCTCGCTCCCCGGCACCAACGATCAGCCGGGAGACTACCGCGCCAGCGGCTGCTCCGGCTGCCATGTGCTCTATGCCAACGACCGCGACCGGACGCACGGGGAGCAGACCTCGGCCTTCGGCAACACCGGTCGCAGCGCAAGCAGCGACCCGACCGTCAACAAGATGGAGAGCGGACACCCGCTGCAGCATGTCTTCACCAAGAGCATACCGTCGAGCCAATGCATGACCTGCCACGTCCACCCGGGCACCAACATGGTGACGACCTACTACGGTTACACATGGTGGGACAACGAGACCGACGGCGAAAAAATGTATCCGGCGACGCAACACGATCCCAGCCGGGAGCAACTGCACGTTGTGGCAATGCGCGACCCGGAGGGCTCCGCCGCGCGCGGAAACTGGAGCGATCCAAAGTTCCTTGAGCAGATCGGCACGCCGGAGTTCAACGCGCAGGTAAAGGACACGCAGTTCGCCGACTTCCACTCCCATGGCTGGGTGTTTCGCGCGGTGTACAAACGCGACCGGCATGGACACCTCCTGGACAAGAACGGGACCACGCTCCCGACCGAAGACGTAAACGCGGCGGGCACGGTGCATCTGGCCGACATCCATCTTGAAAAAGGAATGCAGTGTGTCGACTGCCACTTTACCCGGGATGTTCATGGCAACGGCAAGCTGTACGGCGAGACCCGCAACGCGATCGAGATCGGCTGCGCCGACTGCCATGGCACCATCTACCGCAAGGCGGCGCTCCGCACCAGCGGCCCCGCCAGCGCCAACGACCTCTCCAGCGATCTGCTGCGGACACGGACGCCGTTCAAGCAGGCGCGGTTCTATTGGCAGGACGGCAAGCTATACCAGAGATCCAACGTCGTCCAGGGGCGCACGTGGGAGGTGGTGCAGGTGCTGGACTCGATCACTCCCGGGAATGAGCACTACTCTGAGAAATCGCGCCTCGCCAAGACCATGCAGAAGGACGGCAGCACCTGGGGAATGCCCGCGGATGCCGAGCATCTGGCGCACTCCGACCAGCGGATGACCTGCTACAGCTGCCACTCGGCGTGGACCACCTCAT
>JBEKAM010000380.1:0-2993 GCA_050015915.1 Solirubrobacteraceae bacterium | reverse complement strand
GCCGGGCGGCTAGCCGCCCCCAGGAGGGCCAAAAAACTACTGTGAGTTGCAATTTGCGCTCTAAAAGTGTGTCGTGCGCGCAACAGGTTGCAAAGTATCGGCGTGAAGTAGGCCCACATTAGCCCCAATTCGCCACAATATCATTGCGAGTTAGCCGAGTCGGACGTATCGATTCTGTCCTGCGGACGAAAAATTGACTAATTATCGTCCGTTGGCCTCTCGCGTTTACACGAGCGGAATACAACCGTCGTGCAACCGCTGGGCGCAACCAAAGGCGGGGCGAACATCGATGCGGCGGAATCTCCATTCTCGGCTGGGCGGCGAGGCTTCGGGTCAGGCGCAGGTTCGGCGGTCATTGCTCGCCGGAGCCTCGGCGGCCACCCTCGTTCTTCTGGCCGCGCTGGCGGCAGGCGGCCCGGCGCGCGCGCAATCCTTGGGCGGCGTGGGAGGGGCGGGACTCAATCCCGGCGGCAATGGCGGCGGCTCAAACCAGAACGGCGGAAACGGCTCGACCGGCGCCACGTTCGGCGCGAAAGGCGTGCCGATCGGCGGCGCCGGCGCGGCCGGCACGACAGGCAGCGGCGCTAACGCATCGGGGGGCGGCGGCGGCGGCGGCGCGGTCGGAGACACGACGACGGCCGGCGGCGCCGGCGGCGCCGGCGGCGCGGGCGTCGGCGCCACCCCCGGGGGCGGGGGCGGCGGCGGCGGCGGCGGCGGATCGGGCTACAATTCAAGCTTCGCCAATGCTGGGACATTGACCCTGACGGGAGGCGCGGGCGGCGCGGGTGGAGTGGGCTCGGGCTCCGGCAATGGCGGCGGGGGCGGCGGCGGCGGCTTCGGCGACGTCACCGCGGCCGATATCAACAATTCGGGAACGCTGACCGTGACCGGCGGCGTTGGCGGCGCGGGCGGCGCCGGCGGCGCGACTGGCAATGGCGGCGCCGGCGGCGCTGGCGGCGACGGCATCCAGACTTCGGCCAGTTTCTACAACAGCGCGCTAAGCACCAGTTCAACCGTGACCGGCGGCGCCGGCGGCGCCGGAGGAACGGGCGTCCTCGGAGGGGTCGGCGGTGCCGGCGGCATTGGCGTGTTCATATCAGGCAATGGCGCGACGCAATCGACAATCACCAACCAGCTTGGCGATTCGATCAGCGGCGGCGCCGGCGGCGCGGGCGGATCCGGCGCGGCGGACGGCCTGGGCGGCGCGGGCGTCTCGGGTTCGAACATGACCGTCGAAAATCTTGGCGCGATTAATGGCGGCGGGCAGGCGGACGCGATCGATTTCAACGGCGGGACGAATAGTCTTTCGCTTGGCGCGGCCCAGTCGATGACCGGCAATGTGTTCGTTGGAGGCGGCGCGACCCTCACCATCGACCAGACGCTGGTCGGAGCAAACGGCGTCCTTTCGAATGCGCTCGCCGGCGCGGGACCGGTGACGATCACGACCGGCGCGTACACGCTCACTCTCTCCGGCGACAACACCTATACCGGCGGCACGACGCTCACGGCCGGCAGCACGGTGATTGTCGGCAACAACAGCGCCTTCGGAACAAACACCGTCGCTATGAACGACTCATCCTCGCTGAATTTCACCGGCGGCGTGGGGATAAGCAATGCGATTACGGTGACCGGCGATCCGGACTTCAGCGCCGCGCCCGCGACAACGTCGGTGATTTCCGGCGCGATCACCGGGACCGGCTCCGTCACCATCAACAATACCGCCGGCAACACCGGCACGATCGAGTTCACCAACACGGGCAACACCTACACCGGCACAACGACCGTCGAGGCGGGAGAGCTAATGGGCGGCGTGGCCGGCGCGTTCAGCGCGACGAGCGCGACGACGGTGAATTCCGGCGCGATTCTCGATCTCGGGGGCTTTGCGCAGACGATCAACAGCGTCACGCTGACTGGCGGCACGATCCAGGATGGTTCGTTGACCGGAGCCATTTCGTCGGCCGGCGGCACGGTTAACGGGATCGGCGGGTCGGCCTCGCTGGAGGCGACAGCCTCCGCCACGCCGACGACGATGGAGGGCTCGAACACCTACACCGGCGCGACGACGGTCGACAGCGGCGCGACCCTCTCGGGCGCCGCCGGGGCCGACGTATTCAGCGCGGCGAGCGCGACGACGGTGAACGGCACGCTCGACCTTGGCGGCAACGCTCAGACGGTGAGCTCGCTCGCCGGTACAGGCACGGTGACCAACAGCGGGGCTTCAGGGACCGCGACCCTGACCAATCAAGGCGCGTCGTCGGAGTTTGACGGCGTGATTCAAGACGGCGCGACCGCGACCACCGCGCTGACCCAGAATGCGCCCCTCAACACCCTCACCCTCACCGGCGCGAACACCTATACCGGCGCGACCACGATCACCGCCGGAACGCTGGCGCTGTCCGGGTCGGGCAGCATCGCGAATTCGAGCGGGGTTTCTCTCGCGACCGGCGCCGTATTCGACATTTCGCAGACAACCGCGGGCGCGTCGATCGCGACCTTGGGCAACACCGCCGCGGGCCAGACAGGGACCGTCTATCTCGGCGCGCAGACTTTGACCCTCACCGGCGCGTTGACGACATTCGGCGGCGTGATTGCGGACGCGGGCGGCATCGACAACGTGGCTGGAGGCGGGTTGACGCTTGGGCCGACGGCGACCGGAACGGAAACGCTGACGGGCGTCAACACATATACCGGGGCGACAACGATCAGCGCCGGCACGCTCGCCCTCGCGGGGACCGGCTCGATCGCCTTGTCGAGCGGCGTCGCCGACAACGGGACGTTCGACATCTCCGGACTGACCAACGGCGGGACGACGATCACCACTCTCTCAGGGACAGGCGGCGTGACGCTCGGGGCGAACACGCTCACTCTCTCCAACGCCAGCAGCACATTCGGCGGCGACATCAGCGGGACCGGCGGCCTCACCTTGACGCCGGGCACGGAGCGGCTCTCGGGCGCAAACACCTACACCGGCGTGACCAACGTCGACGGCGGAA
>JBEKAM010000379.1:0-3360 GCA_050015915.1 Solirubrobacteraceae bacterium | reverse complement strand
AGCGATGGCCGAGCCGATGACTTCAGCGAGGTCGCAGGCGGCGATGGCGATCTCTGCCCCGACCCAGAGGCAGACGCTGACCCAGCGGCCATAGCTCTCGTTGCACATTTGCGCGAGGTCGCGTTCGGTTGCGATTCCGAGCTTGAGAGAGAGGCTTTGCAGCAGGATGGCCATGAGGTTTGAGGCCATGATGACGGAGAGCAGTGTGTATCCAAAGCGCGAGCCTCCGGCAATGTCGGTGGCCCAGTTGCCGGGGTCCATGTAGCCGACGGAGATGAGGAAACCGGGCCCAAGGAATCCCAGCAGGCGCCGCCAATAGATGGGCGATCGCGAAACGCTCACCGAGGAATGCACCTCGGGGAGCGAGGGCTCAGGGGCGGCGAGCTGGAATTGGAAGTCTGTGGACATGAGGGCTTGAGAGAGTGACCGGAATCACACCTCAACTCAAGTATGCCACAGGTTATTAATCTTGGTTAACATAAAATATTACATTTAATTACGATGAATTCTCGGCCCTCAGCCAGACGGCCTCAGCCGCCGGTCTGCCGAGGATTGAATTTCCTGTAGGTAGCTCAATCGAAACAGTTTGGTCGTAGTTTTGACTCAGCACGCGCAGACTCTTGCCGGGACCGATGCCAGTGTGGTGCAGAAAGAGCAGCAGGCGTGGATCTCGTTCCTGGAGGCTGATCACGTGGTAACGCTGGCCTTCGAGGGCGTCGGAGAGAGGGATTTCGCCGCGCATCTTGCGCTCGGCAGGGCTGACGGGGAGGACGGCATTGCCGTGAGGGCAGGAGCCGGTTTCACCCAGTTTGTCTCTCAACTTGGCTTCAAACGCGGGAGAGACGGCGTGTTCGAGGCGCTCGGCCTCTTCGTGGATTTCGTACCACTCCATGCCGAAGATCTCACTCAGCATGCGTTCGATGAGGTGATGGCGGAGGGCGGTTTGGTAGGCGGTTTCACGGCCTGACGAAGTCAGGCGAACGATGCCGTCGGCGCCGACTTCAACATAGCCATCGCGCTTGAGGCGCTTGAGGGCCATGGTGACGGCAGGAGCGGAGACCTCGAGCCAGTGTGCAAGAGTGGCGGGGATTACCTGGTGGCCTTCTGCCTCGGCTTCGAGGATGGCTTTGAGGTAATTCTCTTTCGAGACGTAGATGGAGTCTTTCATGGCGGAGATCAGCCTCGAGCTTCTAGCTATTAGCCTCTAGCTTCCAGCTATAAGCTTAAAGCTACCACTTGCGGAGGGGCAGCAGCCGTTGGCTCTTGGATCGAACTTTGATGGTCTCCCACCCATCGAGCAAAAGATCGCCCGATGGATGGGGTACCCGGGCACCAGGCGGAATGGCTGGGCCACCTGGCGGAGGAGGAGAGGTTCCGCCAAATACGGAGACGTCAGGGTTACTGAACAGTAAGCGCGATGGTGACGGTTTGACTGACGGAACCAGACGTGGCCGTCACTGCGACCGGTGAAGTTCCTGCCGGGGTGGCGCGCGAGGGCGCTGGCGAGCTTGAGCAGCCCATGATCGCGCCAAGGGCAGCGAAGAGGATTCCGCATAGAACGAACAGGCGGAGCATTCCGGTGATGGCCGGTGAGCGCCGACGATAGAACACCAGGAAGGAGCCGAAGGGCAACAGGATCGCGGTTGCTATTCCTGTGACGAGGCGAGTTGCAGGTTTGACGGATGCCATGCCGCTGGCGGTTTGAATGGTCAACGTCGAGAAGCCAGGGGCTGTGCCGGATGCGCTGATTTGGGCCGGCGAGAATGAGCATGTTGCGCCGGCGGGAAGGCCGCTGCAGGCCAGGCTCACCGTTCCGGTGAAGTTATAGACGGGGGCGACGCTGACGGTGGTTTGAACCGACGCGCCATCGGCGACACTCAATGCGCTGGTGGCAGCGCTGAAGCCATACGTTGGAGTGCCTGTCGCGTTGGTGCTGTTCACGATAGCTCCAAAGAGCCCGTGCGCCTCCCCGGCAAGACCGGCAGTGAAGTAGATGGTACTGGGATCTCCGCCGCTGACTGAGGTTGTATTGCCCACCGTTGTGCCGCCGGGAAGCAACTCCCAAAGACTCGGATAATTGAGAGGCTGTCCCGATCCGTTGGTGAGCTGACCGAGGTAGGCATACGTCGTCGGATTGAAAGCGTTGATGACTCCGTTGCCGAAGTTTCCAATCAGCAGCGCGCCACCAAAGATGCCAAAGTCGGCCGGAGCGATAGCAACTCCCCAGGGAGAATCGAGATTGCCTCCGGTTGCAGCCCGTGCAATGAAGTTGCCGTTCGCGTCAAAGATGCTGACTGCGCCGTTGCCGAGGGCGCTTACGGGTTGATAGGGCGCAGCGGCGCTCCTGAGCGCGTATGCGACGTACACCTGGTTGTTGAGAACGTGGACGGAGAAAGGCGCATAGCCTGAGGGCAGGGTTGGATCGGTAAACGAGCCGCTCAGCGCGGTAGGCGCGAAGGTGCTGCTGTAAACCTCGATCTTGTTACCGGCGCCAAAGTTGGCAGCCAGGATGTAGCTCGCGGTCGAGGAATTCAGAATCGCCAGCCCTGGGTAAGACGCGCCGGCGGAGCTGTTATTGATGGCAACCTGAGCGACAGCGTTTGCAGTTCCAAGCTTGCTGTTCCATCCGGAGATCGTGCCGTCCAGGGTGGAGAACAGGAACGAAGCCTTGGTTCCATTGGGAAGCAGCATTCCGGTGGCGCCTCCCGTGGTGACTGAACCCGCAGGCGATCCGGTTGCGGTGCCTGAAGCTGGGGGAACGATCACTTTGAAGTTGATGGTTCCAGGCGTGGGAGTGGACGACACGACATAGTTGTAGCCCGTGTTGGCGGCGCTCATCCACCACGTTCCACTGTCGGAGATGGCCCAGGGGTTGATGAAGTTAGGATCAGTGAAGGCGGCGGGGACCGAGCCGTCAGAGATAAGGTTCGTGACCTGGTACACACCGGCTGTTTGCGCAGCCGAATGCAGGGAGAGCATCGCAGCGGACACTAGAAAAGCTGCGAATATCCGGGTAATGAGCCTGGTTGTTGTGCGAGACGTAAAGACTCGTTGGGCCGCGTCAGTAGGGAATGCAGGGGGGAGCGCGGAGGTGCGCATGGGGCCTCACTTTTACTCTCTCGGTGGGGAGGGCCGAGGGGGCGCCGGGCACGCTAAGCGCCCGGCTGAATTGGAGAGTAGTGAAGCTGCGGAACGAGGTTGTCAGAGTCTTGTCAACCGATTGTCTTTCTTTCTTGAATAACGTAGCGGCTGATCCGCGCCTTCCGAAGTGGCGTCCCTGAACAAATCATCGACCTATGCTGAGGTCGATGATTTGTCCAGGGACTTCCGGAGAGACGGTGATCACTTGACGCGGACGTT
>JBEKAM010000378.1:0-2942 GCA_050015915.1 Solirubrobacteraceae bacterium | reverse complement strand
CGCCACTGGTCGCCGCCTTCCTCGACCACCTGGAAGCTGACCGGCACAACACGGTGCGGACCCGCAACTGGCGCCTCGCCGCCATCCACTCGCTGTTCGGCTACGCCGCACTGCACCACCCCGAACGCGCCGCCGTCATCCAGCGGGTCCTGGCCATCCCGGCCAAGCGCCACGAGCGCACACTGCTCACCTGGCTCACCGCGCCAGAGGTCGACGCCCTGCTGGCCGCACCCGACCGGGGCACGTGGACCGGCAGGCGTGATCACGCCATGCTCGTGCTCGCCGTCCAGACCGGGCTGCGGATCTCCGAGCTGATCGGCCTGTCCCACGGCGACGTCGTTCTCGACGCCGGGGCGCACGTCCGTTGCATGGGCAAGGGCCGCAAGGAGCGGGCCACGCCGCTCACCGGACTCACCGTTGCCGTCCTGCGGGCCTGGCTCACCGAGAACCCGGGTCAGGCCCATGACCCGCTGTTCCCGACACGCACCGGGACACGGCTCAGCCACGATGCCATCGAGCACCGCCTCGCCGTCCATCTTGCCACCGCGCGCGCCAGCTGCCCGTCGTTGCGGACCAAGCACGCCACCATGCACACCCTGAGACACACCTGCGCCATGCGGCTGCGACACGCCGGAATCGACGTTGCCGTCATCGCACTCTGGCTCGGCCACGAGCAGATGGCCACCGCCAACATCTACCTGCACGCCGACATGGAGGAGAAAGAGCGAGCCATCGCCCGAGTCACCCCGCCCGACACGGCGCCTGGCCGCTACCAGCCGCCCGACCCGCTACTCGCCTTCCTCGACAGCCTCTGATTGTTCCGACCTGCCGCCAGTCGATAGCCCTGCCACGCACACCAATCCGCGCTCAGGTCGGAACAATCACGACGTCGGATCAATCGGCGTTGTTCCGATGTCGGGACAACGCCGATTCCGCGCGCAAGGTAATCAGCGATCCGTGGTTCTGGGCACGCGCCCAGATCATCCGGTTCGGCGTACCGAGGCCTCGCGGAACTGGTGGTGTCGTCAGCAGACGATGAGGTCAATGGCGATGGCGAGGCGTTCCAGGAAGGCCTCACGCGTGGTGACCTCGTGCTTGATTCCGATGGACGTGCTGATCAAGGTCTGAGTGACTGCAGCTGACCTCGCTGCTTTGGGGGTATCCGGCGATTCGGCCAGCGCGGCGTCGAGGAGTGCGGCGAACCGCCGGGGGTACTCGGCGACGACGGACCCGAGCAGATCCTGATACTCCTCGGCCATCGAGTTGACCTCACGGCTCATCGCGCCGATGTAGCGCCCGGTCCAGTGGTCGAACGCGCTGAGCAGCCGATCGCGAAGAGGCCGGGCTGTGTCGGCGAGTACCCCGGCGGCCGCGGTAAGGCTCTGGTCCAGTGCCTGAGTAACGGCGGCAGTGAAGAGTTCCTGTTTGGAACCGAACAGCAGGTAGAGGCCGGGGCGCGAGATGGCGGCCGAGCGGGCGACATCCTCCATCGACGTCTTCCGGTAGCCGTAGCGCGCGAACGTGTCGAGGGCCGCGGCGAGCACAAGCTCACGACGACCACGGTCGATAGCACGCGCGTCGGACGTATCCGGGCTGGCGGCGTTCATGCCCGCACTGTATACACAGGTAAGCTAGCTTTACAAGATGAGTATATTTTGTATAGTCGGCTCGGAGCCGGTTGTCCGTCCGGCCACCCGGTGACCTTCCAGGAGGAAGACGATGACCCAGCGTCCGCTCATCACCACGCGCTTCGACGGCTTGAGCACCGCCGAGGAGGTGATCGCCGGCGTTGACCTGCACGGCCTGCGGGCGGTGGTCACGGGGGCGTCCTCGGGGATCGGGGCGGAGACGGCCCGGGTGCTTGCGACCGCGGGCGCCGATGTCACCCTCGCCGTCCGCGATACCACGGCCGGCGCGCGCGTGGCCGACCGAATCGCCGCCTCAGCCGGGGAGCCCCGGGCTGCCGTGGCGGCCATCGACCTGGCTGACCCGCAGAGCGCGGCCCGTTTCGCGCGGGACTGGGACGGCCCGCTGCACCTGCTGGTCAACAACGCCGGCCTGGTCACGGGTGGCCTAGAGCGGACGAAGGAGGGGTGGGAACTCCAGTTCGCGACCAACCACCTTGGCCACTTCGCGCTTGCATGGGCGCTCCACGACGCCCTGGCCCAGGGCGCCCAGGACCGGGGCATCGCCCGGATTGTGTCGCTGAGTTCCACCGCCCATATGCGCGCCCCGGTTGACTTCGACGACATCCACTTCGAACGCCGGGCTTACGACCCGCAGACCGCGTACGCCCAGTCGAAGACCGCGAACTCGCTGTTCGCCGTCGAGGCGACCATGCAGTGGGGCGCCGAGGGCATCGTGGCGAACACGGTCAATCCCGGAGGGGTCAAGACCGGGCTGCAACGGAACTTCACGCAGCGGCAGCGCGAATCGCTCGACGCCGCGGAAGCCGCCGGCGTCTTCACCTACAAGACCACCGGGCAAGGTGCGGCGACCACCCTGGTGGCGGCCGTCGCTCCGGAATTCGAGCGAACCGGCGGGCACTACCTCGACGACTGCCGCGAGGCGTACACCGTGCCCAACGACGCGGACCTGTCCGCCCATCCCCATGGTGTCAAGGAGTGGGCACTCGACCCGGACAACGCACGCGAACTCTGGACGGTGTCCCTCAAGACGCTCAACCTGTGATCGTGCCCCAGAACGACCTGATCTGTAGGCGACAGCTGGGCAGCGCCTAGCCTTCCTCAGGCGTGCAGATCGGCGGCTCAGCGCGCGTTATCCCCTGACTTCTCTCATCGCTCAGCGTGACTTCAGAGGAGGAGATGGACAGCGCGGGCAGCCGGGTCGTCCTTCGGCCTGGACTGGGCGTGCGCCTCCACCGCGATGTTCCCGGCGTGGCCGCCTGCCTGAGGTTCGGCTAGCCGGATGGGCTGAGGCTC
>JBEKAM010000377.1:0-3106 GCA_050015915.1 Solirubrobacteraceae bacterium | reverse complement strand
CGCTGCGCCACTTCCGCAAAGATCACGAACTGGAAAGCGTGGTTGCCGGCCTGACCACGCACTCGGAGTCTGAGTCTCCCGCCGAGGCCCTGAAACAGGAATTGGAAAAGAAAGATGCCGAAATCAAGCGCCTGGCGCGCGAACTGGATCAGGCGCGGATGAAGTCGGCTTCGTCGAGCACGGCCAACATCGGCGAAATGGTCAAAGATGTTCGCGGTGTCAAAGTGCTCGCCCACCGCGTGGACAACCTGGAGCGCGCGCAGATGCGCACGCTGGTCGATCAGCTTCGCGACAAGCTGGGCTCCGCTGTGGTTGTGCTGGGCTCGGCGTCGAATGGAAATGTTTCGCTGATCGTCGGCGTAACAAAAGACCTCACCAGCCGTATTCAAGCGGGAAAGGTAATCGGCCCGGTGGCGCAAAAAGTCGGCGGCAAAGGCGGAGGGCGTCCGGACTTGGCCGAAGCGGGCGGCAAGGACGCGGCGGCGCTGGACTCCGCTTTGAATGAGGCATACAGTGTCGTGGAGTCGCTGTTGGCTTAGATGTCCCCCTGTGCTCTGGGTTCCCCGTGGCTATCTTTTTTTACGACCGCGGACATAGAGGAGCACATTCGTAAGTCATTCGAGGTCCCCGATGGACGATCGCGTCCGATTCATCAGGCACCGCGGCAAGCAGATCCTGCTGCTCGACTTTTCGCATGCCAATGCCCACGAGATGCAGCTTCTGCTTGAGCACGTGCGCATCACCGTCGCGAAGCACGCGCACGAGTCGCTAGTCACGCTCGCCGACTTCACCGATTCCACAGTCGATCATCCGGTTGCAACCAAGATCAAAGAAGTCCTGACGCTTGACCGTCCGTTTGTGAAAAAGACGGCATGGGTCGGCGCGGAAAGCATCCCGAAGTCCTTCATGGAGAACTTTGAGAGTTTTTCTCGACGCGAGATTGTGACCTTCAAGACGCGGGAAGAGGCGATGGACTGGCTGGTGGACCAACAATGAAATGTGATTAGTGGATCGTGCTCCGGTTCGAGAGGTGTTCTTCGGAGGTGCTTCATGGGCCGGCCCCTGGTGAATAGTGAAGCGGTTCTTTATGGCAAGTTGGTGCAGGGCGCATATGCGCTATTTAAGCGCGAGCCCAGCAATTTGCGCCCCGAACCTCAGCCCGGCGATCTTCCGGATCCCTATGAATTTGTGGCCTGGATCCGCATGTCGGATTTTATTCCCTTCCGCTCGGAACCCAGGTTCTACGGCTACGTCGCGCGTAATAAAAACAACCAGCAAGATTTTGCGATCGCCTTCCGCGGCACTGAAGGTTGGGCCGAATGGTGGGATGATGCCTCCGCGTATCTCATCCACTTCGCGCAGCTTCCGCAGGCGGGGCTGGTGGCGCACGGCTTCGACAGGATTTACAGCACGCTGCAGATCGAACAGCATCCCCGCACCTTCCCGGCTTTGATGGAAGGCCCTGTGCCGCAACTACAAGGATCGTTCGGTGACCAGTTGGCGCAGTTGCACTTGCGGCTGGAGAAAACGAGCACCAGACGAGCGATCATCAACGAAAGCAAAGGCCGCCCCGAACGCCCTTACATCGTCACCGGCCACAGCCTGGGGGCGGCGCTGACAACGCTTTTCGTGATGGAGAACGAGGCAAAGAAAAAGTTTGATATTACGACGTCATGTAAGTTCGCCTCGCCCCGCGTCGGCAATGCGGTTTTTGCACAGGCGTTCAATGCGCTGCCCATTGCATCGTGGCGCATCGTCAACTCACTCGACTTGGTGCCCAAGCTTCCGCTGGATATCCCGCCTCTGTTTGCCTATCAGCATGTCAGTACGATTTATGAATTTTCGGCCGAGGGGATGGTAAAGCCAAACGCCGGATGCTGGCACTCGATGGACACATACCTACATTGGTTGGACGGGACCTTGCCGGTTGATGATAGTTGCAAACCGTAGAGCAGGTGTCGGGTTTCGAGTGTCAGGTCTCAGGAAATCATGTTCGTCAGCTCAAGTATTCAATTATCCATTCGAAGAGAATTTCCTGAGACCTGGCACCTGGGACCCGACCCCGCCTTTCTCAGCTTCTCCACTTCAACGTCACTGGCCCGCTCATGGGATGCCGAAATTCGCCGCCGTTCCGCTTCATTTCCAGCATGGCGTTCTTCAACGCGAAATACCACTTCGCGGGACGGTCGGCGTCGTCGATCAGCATGAGGTGCGGGTTATGTCGCAGGCCCTCGGACTGGAGTTCCATGGTGCGGCGATCCTGCTCCACAAATTTTGCGAAGACAAATTTCAACAACTCGGGGCCGAAGGGGATCCAGCGAAACAGGTTCCACGCGGCCACTACGTCGATGCGGCACTGGCTGCGCGTAATGGGAGTGACAGTGGTAAGGCTGGAGAACCAGTATTTTCCAACGCGAATGATTTCCGAGCGCAGGTTGGGCAGAACGAAGTCGATGGTCGTGGTGATCGAATCGGCGTCGGCATAAAGACGCAGAAGCTTGTAGGGAGCGCTATTCGAACTGGGCGTGTGCGCGCTCATGCGAAATCCGTAGGGGATCGGTTCGAAGTTTTTCTGCTTCTCGTGAATTGATTTCTGCGTGCGCCACCACCATGCCTGGTGGACGAACGGGCCGTGCGCGGGATCCATCAGTCCGATAATGCCGTGATCGACGGAGCAGGGCAGGTCGGCGGTGAGGTAAGCGAGTTTGCACTGCTCGCTGAATTTCGGAATCTCGGGCGCGGGCGCCGGAGCGGGCGTCGGCCTCGAAAATCCTGCTCCCGCGGGGCTGGGATCGGGAATGTAGACCCAGATGAAATCGTCGCGCTCTTCACAGGGATAGCTGCCCGCGTAGATGCGGTCGATTTTCAAAGTTTGCTCAGGGACCAGTGACGGAATCAGCTTGCATTGGCCGGAGTGCGCGTCGAATCGCCAGCCATGGTACGAGCATTCGATTTGTTCGCCGTCGAATTGCCCGCAGGAAAGCGGCATGCCGCGATGCGGACAGGCGTCGCGCAGGGCAAAGGCTCGGCCTTGCCGGTCGCGTCCAACCACCAGCGGCTGTTCGAGCAAAGTTGTTTTCGCCAAGCGTCCGCGGTGGAGTTGACT
>JBEKAM010000376.1:0-10532 GCA_050015915.1 Solirubrobacteraceae bacterium | reverse complement strand
CAGGGCCAGGTGCCGTGCTCGTCTCAGTCGAGCATGAGCGAGATGGGCGAGCACACGAGCTGGGCTCGAGCGGCATCGCGCGAGCAGGACTGCGCCCGGTGCTGAGCTTGCGCGAGAAGTCCGACGCGCGTGCCCTACCTCAGGGTCAGGTGATCTCCCTCGGGTCCGGAGCACGACTGCGGGTGAGATCCAGCATCGAGCAGGCCAGCTGACGCCGTGAGGCCACCGCTGGAGTTCGTATATGGCAACTGTGTGTTTGCGGGTGGCGCCGACGACGCGTGGGCGGCGTTTGCGGTCAGCACCTCTTCATACGCGTGGCTGAGCGAGGAAGGCAAGCGCGCGCGCTTCCTGGCGTTGATCGGGGCGCTGGAGGCGATCGAGGCCGACATCCAGATCCTGCGCGTCTGTCGGCGATGGGAGCTCGAGCGCTACACCGAGGAGTTGCGCGCGGACGGTGCCTGCGGGTTCGCTGATGGGCAGCATCACACGCGTCCCCGCGAGCGCTATATCGAGGAACACGCGCGCCGGTTGGCCGACATCGGGGCAGCGCAGCCGGCGACGTTCATGTTGGTGAGTCTGCGCGAGCCCGAGCGCGACGTCGCGTCCTACGTCTCGCGTGCAGCCGCTCAGCATCCACGGGAGTGGTGGGACTCTCTCAAGCGCACGCTGACGATGCGCGACAGGCGCTTGCTGAAGGCGGCGGAGCTGGAGCGTGCCCGGGTCAGAGCCGACCAGGTCCATGCGCGGCTGGCCGATTTCCTGGAGGTTCGACAGGCGCGCGGGGTGGAGCTGCAGTGGCTCGTTCGCAGAGCTTTCTGTAGGGGCTTGGGAGAGCCCGCGATCGACGCGCTTCATGAGCCGCGCGCGCTTGTGTTTGAGCGCAATGGAGAGGCCGTGCTCGCGCCGCTGGAGGGTGACGTCATGCGCTGGGCCGACGGCTATGTGGAGCATCGCGGCCGCGCGCTGAGGATCGAGTCGGAGCTCGGCGTGAGCTGGCAGGCGCAACTCGTTATGGGCGCGCTTCCGGAGCGGGTGCAGTTCCCGGGTGCGCGAGCGGAGCTGATGTTCGCGCCGGCCGAAAACCTGCCGTTCGGCATTGACCTTTCGCTAAACGCACGCTTTCTCCCCAACGAGCTCGCGTTGAGGATCGCGCGGCGCCGCATCCAAGACGCCGATCAGATCGTGCGGGCGGAGTCCAGCGGCGAGCAGGGTATATCCGATCTGGGATACGAGCGTACGCAGGAGGCGAGGGATCTGCTCGCCTATCTGCAGGCGTCGAGCAGGCCGCCGCTACTGCGCGCGACGCTCGCGATAGCGGTGTCAGCACGCGACGAGCAAGAGCTAGAGGAGCGCGTGGAGATGTGCAGGCGCGCCTACGGAGAGATCCGTCTGCACCGTCCCCTCGGCGATCAACTGCAGCTGTTCCTGCAGCACTTGCCTGGGCAGCGGACGCGGTTGGCTGGATATGACGACACGCTGACAGCCGAGCAGGTTGCGGCGATGATGCCGACTGCCGCACATGCGGCAGGGTCCAGTCGAGGCTTCTATCTCGGTCACACGCTATCTGCGTCCAGGCAGCCGGTTAGGTTCAACCTGAGAGAGGGCTCCGACAGCGACCGTAACGCGACGATCCTCAGTGTCGGCGCGCTCGGCTCGGGTAAGACCACGCTGGCACAGAAGCTGAAGTACGAGGGCTTCCTGCAGGGCGCGAGGGTGATCGACTGTGACCCCAAGGGCGATCACCGTTTTCACCTGCTGCCGGATGTGGCGCCGCACGTCGAGTGTGTGACGCTGCGGCCGGATCCCGCACTGCGCGGCATGCTCGACCCGCTACGGGTCGCGCCCGCACACCTGCGCCAGGACGCAGCGGTGTCATTTCTGCGCGACCTGTTGCCGGCGAGGGCTGAGCCGGCGTGGGAGACGGCGGTGGTGGGCGCTGTCGATCGCGTCCTGACCCGGTCAATGGAGCCAACCTGCCGCGAGGTGGTGAAGGCACTCGAGCAGGGAGATGCAACGGAAGCGCTCGTGGGCAAGGCACTCGACGTGTATGCCCGCTCTGGACTTACGCAGCTCGGCTTCGCGGATCCCGAGGTGAAGCTGCCGCCGGTAGGCGACCGTCAGGTCACCTATCTGCCGATCCGCGATCTACCCGCGCCGCCACCGGGCATGGCGCGCTCGGAGTACTCGCAGGCGGAGCGGGTTGGGGAGCAGATCGTGCGCTTGATCGCGATGTTCGCGATGCATCTGATGGGCTCCGAGCGGGATCGGCTGAAGCTGTTCTCCTTGGAGCGCGCGAATAATCGTGCAGCTCAATACGGCCTAGGTGCGAGCCACCGGGCGCGGGATCATCGGGACATACGAGCGCATGGAGCGCGCCAGCGACCACCTGCACGGCTTCGCCTTGATCCTCAGCGCTGCCACCTTCCGCCACGATCCCGGCCGCTTGGATCAACGTGCGGGTCATCCCCTCAGCGCTGAGCGCTGGCGCCACGGAGTAGCCGTCCGAGACATGGCGCACCGTGAACGATGCGAAGTGCCGGCGCAGGACTTCGCCTAGCGCCCGTGTGTCATCGCCAGCGGCCTGCAGTCCGGCTGATAGCGCGTGCCACACGCGCGCTAGAGCGTCGTCGTCGCTTTCGCTCTCAGGTTCGTCAGCAGCGGCAAGGGCAGCGGCGTGCAGAGCTTGAGATCGCTCTAGCGTCGTCCGCTTGCCTACCATCGCCCGACGCGCAAGCTCGATCTCGTCAGCGTCGCCACGCTCGACCGCTGCGCCATAGCGCTCAGCGAGCTTGGCTATCGCCTGCTCGGCTTCTCTCCGATCGGCGGCGGCGCGCTCGACTTCACTAGCGATACGCTCGCGCCGTTGCTCGCGGGCATCGATGAGGGTATCCGCCCACACTGAGCGCTCTCCGAGGATACGGCCTAGACCATCGATGACAAGTCGCTCAAGGCGCGCAGCGTCAAACGGTTGCATGTCGCATCCGTCGGGACGATGTAGGTGTGTTCGGCACGAGTAATAGCGGCGCCGCGTGCCGTCCGCGCGCACACGCGATGCGCGCTGGTGAATCAGTGCCTCCCCACACTGACCGCAACGCGCAATTTTCGTCAGTAGTCCCGCTGGTGGCCTGCCGACTTTGGCAGGTGCAAGGTGGGCGCGCTCGCGCCGCTCGCGCTGTATCGCATGCCAGTCATCGGGCGATACATACGCGGGCCAATCGCCCGCGCCAATGATCTCCTTACGGCTGACGGCAAGGCCAGCGTAAAACGGCGTGTGCAGACACTTCACAATTCTTGTGACATCGAACGGGCGCGGCTTCGCTTTATGCGGTTTGGTCACATAGCCGTGTTTGTCAAGCTCGCGGACGATTTGCCCTGCGGTCGCGCCTTCGGTCGCCATCGCCCAAACGGTGCGGAAAATCGGCTCACGCTCGGGATCGATAATCACCTTGCGTAGCACAGTGGTTCCCTGCACCGAGCGCTCGACCATGAAACCATCGGGCACGGGTCCCATCGGCAATCCGCGTTCTGCGGTGCGGCGCTTACCGGCCGCTGTTGCCTGCGCCTTGCGGGATGAATCCTCATGGTTGCGTTGTCCCGTCAGCGCGGCATCCAAAACGCTCTCGCCAGTGCGATCGTCCTGCACACTACGCAGACGGACGTTCACTTTCAAGCCCCACAGCAGATGCTCGACCAGATGCGCGCCGCCGATGCCATCGCCACGGGCCAGACGGTCACTGTGCTGCACAAGTAGCTGACACACGCCATGCTCTGCGGCAAGCTGCGCGGCGCGCTCTTTAGCCTGCACGAGTCCGTCGCCGCGTGACCCGTGGTAAGCGCTTTGGTTCTCATCGCTGAATTCAGCATCGACAGGCCACCCTTCCCGCTCTGCCATCGCGCGGCAGTCGGAGAACTGAGTCGGGATGGAGCCGTGCACGTCGAGGGTGCTCTTGGCGGCGTAGATAACGCACGGGGTCATTGCCTACCGCTCCCCGCTCGGTTCGTTCAACCAACGCTCAACGTCGTCTAGGTTCATGCCCATCTCTGCGGACTCGATCGTGTTCAGGTTCGGGTCTATCAACCAATAGACGCCATAGTCGATCGCGCGGGGATCACGCCGCCGCGATCGACGGAGCACAAACCCCTGCCGCTCAGCCATGCGGCGTAGTCGGTTCTCGCGTACCTTCTCGCTTGCGTCTGGAGTCGCCACCATTGCTTTACCTGCCTCCCGGTCGATGCTGGACATGATGCCCGGAAGTATACCAGACGCGATGCCCCGGCTAAATCGCGTCTCGATATGGGGACGCTGGGGAGGGGTAAAGCAGCTCCAGCGGTTCGCTCTCGACCCGGTCATCGAGCACCGGCAGTTGAGAAATCCCGGTAGGGGAGGGATTTCAGTGCGGCGCGCTCTAACCCCTCCCGGTCGAGCGTGGCAGCTCGCGCGTTTGGATCGATGCGTGCCTCGATCGTCTCCCGCAAGGTGCTCGCAATCAGACTAGGCGAAAGTGCCTCAAGCTCACACTTATAAAGTTTCCCGGCTGCCTTCCACGCTTTCGAGCGCGTGTCATCGGTCGTAATCAAGTCCATCGGTAGTGCATGCTCGGTGATCTGCGACTCAGTCAATGCCACGCGCACGGCCGTAAACGAGCGCTCGGGAGCGTCATCGAGCAGGAAGGCTTGAACATCTTCCACCATCCGATCGAAGAGAGACACGCCCGATGGGTCGTAATCCCCTAGATGTAGAACGACCGTGTCCCGATCCTCGCTTGCGACGCTATCAACGATCTGCCTTATAGCGGTAAGGGAATCGAAGCCGCCGCACGAGTAGACAGGTATCGAATAGTCATCGGCGACGCGAGCTAGCTGCGGTCGCATCCCCGCTGCCTCGCACCAAACCTCTAGCCGCATGTCCTGGCCGTGCTGGCGATCGGTTTGATAGTTCCCTAACTCAAGGTCACGGCCGTATAGAAAATCCGTCATCCCCGGCCAATACCCACCGCCGACAATGCCGTCGTCCCGTATCTGCCAGAACGGAATATCTCCACTCCGCCGTGCGCTGACCATCATGTCGTAGAACGATTCCTCGAAGGCTTTGCCCTTGGTGTAGTGCCACTCAGCAACCATGCGGTAATAGAGCTGTCGAATCGTAAGTGGAAGTTGATCCGCGTACCCCTCGATGATCTGCTGTGCGCGTCCGAGCATCATCTGTGTCTTGGCATGCGGTTTCCAGGACGTGAGATATCCGGCTGGCCGTTTCGTGCTTGCCATCTTCAACGGTTCCTAGCACGCCAAACCGCGCATCTGAAGTGGTAATGAGCTGACCATGCCGTTTCCCCTGTACTGGAGCCAAAACGACAGCCCCTCAATGGACATCGGCGCCCGCGCCTATAAGATTCTGAGTACGGTACCGTACTCAGTAGCGATAGGATCACGTGATCACCTCGTTACAGGGAAGGCAAAGGGCATCGCCGCCGAGGGCGCTGGTATTACCCGAGGATTAGGTACAGGTAAAGATTCGAGATGCGCTAAGCGACATCGGGATTCTTTAGAAAGCACACGGGGATCATTGCGGCGCTCACGCGCAAAGCTCGCAGGGCGGCTCGCGTGGCTCATCGCCGCACATGGGGCAATGCTCGACCGATACCGGAAGATCGTGGATAGTGCGGGGTAGACGGCTCATCGCGTCCGCTCGCAGGTCTGTTGCTTCTAGTCCTAGATCGCGCTCCCACTGCTCGCGCTCAGCAACGGACATCGCGGCGTAGTCGGCGGTGGTCTTACCGCGAGCGCGAGCATGGACACTGCGGACGCGCTCGCGGCGCTCGGCTCGCTGTACCTGCTCGATGCGCTCGGTGATCTCATCAACCCTCGCTTGGAGTAGTGAACAGCCACCGTCCGATTCTCGCGTCATCGGCACGCCAAACACTTCCGCAGATTTGGCAGCTTCGATCTCTGCAATCTGCGCGCTGATCCCCTGCGCGGTTACTTCTAGCGCGGCCGGCGTGCCATCGCCGCCGTCCCATCCGGCCCATCCCTCGCCCACGCGCTTACTTGCGTAGCCGAGGGTAGCTAACGCCTTCTCACGTTCCCGATTAACGGGACTCGCTGCAATACCGGCTTTACGCTCCCATCGGTCGAGCGTCTGTCGGATTCGTCGTTTGCGCTCGCGCGTGGACATGCTGGCAGGTGGTAGCAAGTGTGGGGCGATTGCGCCAATTATCAGCTCGTCTGGAAAACCCATGTTGCGGTATTCGCGAGCTGCCCGTCCTGCGCGTGCAGGAATTGCCGGTCGTCCCGGTTTTTTTGCCCCGGTTCTCTTCGATTGCGTGGTCATAAGTATCAGGACTAATGATACGACACTTGTCAAGCACAAAGGGCGCAGATTATGACTGTCAACCGGACCAAATCCCCAAAACCCGCACCACTACACGAAATCTTCATCGAGACGCATACTGTAAATCGTTACCTAGTGCGCGGGCGCACCTACAAAATCCCAGCGGTAAGCGTTGAACACGCTCGCAAGCTGGGCGTTGTCGAAGTCCACAAAGTCGCAGGCTGCCCACCGTGGCGACCACTAATCCGCCGATCGATGGAATACACCACGGCAAAGCTCGTCACAGGCGATCTGCCGGCCGCCAAGCCAGAACAGGGCGACCTATTCCAGATTGACTGTGCGGCATGAGCGAACATCCGTCTGGACTGAGAATCACCACCGCCGATCTCGCGCAATCACGACCGCCACAGTGGGCATGGTCCGAACGTCTGCCGATCGGCTACTTGAGCCTGATAATCGGGAATGAGGGAGCAGGTAAGAGCACACTGGCCTGCTGGATACTCGCCAGGCTGACGCGCGGCGAGCTGCCCGGAAAGCTGCAAGGCGAACCGATTAACGTTGGTGTGATTGGAGACGAGGATTCATTCGCGCATGTCTGGACTCCGCGCCTGCACGCCGCTGGCGCCGATCTCACGCGAGTAAAGATCCTAGATCGGCCGGAAGGTGGCTATATCGAGCTGCAGCGAGATAAGGACAAGCTCGCGAGCGCGATCGACCTTGAGGCGATCCGCTTTTGTTACTTCGACGCGCTGATTGACAATCTCGGCGCCGACACGAATGACTGGCACTCCAAAGACGTGCGGGAAGCGCTACAGCCGGTGCGTTGGATCGCGCGTGAATTGAATATTGCGACCGTTGGGTCCTTGCATCCAAATAAGCGTGGGTCAACGTTTCGCGATCTCGTGGCAGGCAGTAGTGCGTTCAATGCCGTTTCGCGATCGTCGCTACTACTCGCAGCGCATCCCGAGGATGACTCGCGCCGCGTTCTAGTGCGCGGTAAGGGCAACCTCAGCGCTACGCCGCCAGCAGTCGAATTCTCGATACAGGGTATTCAGTTTCAAGCGCACGGGCACGATTTCAGCGTGCCGTGCGCGGCGAAGTTCACAACGGGCACGATCTCCATAGACGAGCTAGTCGACCAGAACGGCGATAAATCCGCCGAACGATCGAAAGTCCTAGAAGCCGTCGAAATCATCGAAGAACTGTTACCACGAGATGGTCAATGGCACGCTGCAGCGTTCATTTATGATGCTGCGAGCGCGGAAGATATCGATAAGCGCACCGTACAGCGCGCTAAGAAGCGGCTAGAGATCGAACAGCGGCGCGCGTCGAGCTTTCACGCTCCGAGCGAATGGCGCTGGACACTGACGACACCACACACGACACTCTCTAACGATGTCGCGAGTGTCGCGAGTGTCGCGAGTGAGTCCTATATAACTACTTGTAACAAACAACACAATACACACGACACTGACGACACACACGACAGCGCAAACGAATGTCGCGAGTGTGTCACGAGTGCGATCTATGGTCCGTTAGACGCCGATAGCAGCTCGCCACACACGACACATTCTCAATCCCTCAATGCTGCAGTTGAACGAACAACGGCAAGCATTAAGGATGAGTAATCGTTCGGTGGCGGCAAATCGTCGGGACCGACAGACCATCTAAGGAAATGTCTAGCACTCGCTGACGATCGCACACGACGAACACGAGCGCACAGAACGCTTGTGAGGCGGCGAGAGACTGCGCCCGGTCGATATCTCTAATCGCGATGCTGTTAGACCCGGCCCTGGCCCGCAAGGAACCGTTACGGGTTACAGACTCGCCGGTACAGCGCTGACTACTGCAAACCATCGCGGAGCATGTCAACTAGGAGGATGGTCACGGGATGGTTGGAGCCTGCCTGATTCGCACCGTGATTCTGACCCCGATTGGCGAGAAGGCGGAGCGAAACGGCGTCATACCCCCGCGCGGGGTCGAAATGTCTGTTGTTGGCGCTCAGTGACCCGCGAGGTCACCATTTTCCCTCCCCGAACGCTATAAGCCGCACCTAACGTGAAAAAGTTGGCTTGCTAGAGCCAAATTGCGTCAAAGGTGAAAACGGCGAGCGATTGTTTTGCCCCGGTTTGGCGTCATTGCATAAGTACATATGCACACTGATACCAACACCACCACCTTTCCGCTCCGGGAACGTCGGCACCGGGCGAAGCTGTCGCAACAGCAGCTAGCCGAGGCTGCGCACTGCAGTATCGCCTATATCCAGACGCTAGAGCGCGGCTTTATGCCTTCGACTAGTGACGTACTGCCGAGGGTTGAAGCGGTCCTAGCCAACGCGGAGTTAGAGAGAGAACTATGCGCGGCCTAGAGGATCGGATTATTGCGATGGGCAGAGCCTTCGCGAGCCTGCCGGACGACGTTCGCGCTATCCACCGGCTGACACTCGAAAACCCTCACTCCATCGACCCCAGCACGGGAGCGCCGATCGATCCCGTTGCCCGTGAGCTGGCGCTAACGCTACTGCGCTGGGAGCCGGAACCGCTAGCAGGTGATTGGCGATGAAGGATTACAGCACCGAGCGTGAGCTAGTGAGCGCCGCCTATGCGCTTACCGGCCGCGTGCCGCTGCGTAACGAGCTGGAGGGATATCGCGGCCATCGCCGCAGTATCGAGCTGATTCTCGCGGAGCGTGCCGCTAGGGCAAGGGAAGCGGCATGACCGCCAGCGAGCGTCTAATAGCGCTAGAGCACGCCGTGGGTGAGCTTGGCGACAAACTCCAGGGAATTGGCGACGCCGAGCGTTTCCGCGCTCAGTATCCGTTCCTCGCAACATTCGTCACTGCGCACCGTGAGCGCGAGGCCGCTGCGCGCGCTGCCCACGCTGAGGCAAACCCAAAGCCGGCCGTTGACTTCAAGGCCCGATACGCGCCCGTCAAAGCCGAGAGTTGGCACCCATGAAATTACTACGCCGCAGACCCGCGCCTAAGCCACACGCACGTTGCATTGTGCTCGACCGAGCCATGCCGACCGATCTTGACACCGCATACCCCCGCCTATTCCCGGCAGGGCTCACACCATCCCGTCGCAGAGAGTGCGACGCCTACCCGACGCGCTCGCGTCGTACCCGAATTGAGGTAGCACATGTCGAAACTCAAAACTCCGAGTGAATTAGAAAAAGCAGCCAAACATGCGATGCGGCCCTATCAGACCGCAACGCAGCAGCTTGAGTCCCACGCGCGGCACGAACGCGACCACTACGCAGACCGCGCCGCCAAAGCGTTAGCGAAAGCCGACAGGGAGGCCCGCTCGCTGAGCGGTGCCGAGCTTGGCGAGGTTCGCGGAGCGCTGGAGGAACACGATAAGTGGGAGTCCCGTTACCAAACCTTCAAGGCACAAGCAGCCGAGCAGCACTCAAAAGTAAGCGTCCGGTACGAGCCTCTGACCTACCGCCGGGCGAGCGAAGGTGGCGAATATAGCTGGATCAAGGATCAATGGCACGCTCGCGATGGCTCAGAGGTTGAAAGTGTTAAGCGGCTAGAGCGGCACCGCGCTGAGATGAACGTGGAGCTGCCAAAACTCCGCCGGCAGCTTGAAAGCGAGCAGCGCTCGCGCGAGGAGGCCGTTGGTGTCAAATATGAAACACGGGTGAATCCTGATACTACGGTCGGCTACGGAGGCTACTTCACCCCGCCCGCGTGGGTCATTAGCGATTTTGCGACGGCACCTAGAGCGGACCGTGTGCTCAGTCGCCAATTCACAACTTTTAGCCTGCCACGGGCACCGGAAATCTCGTCCGTCAATTTGCCACGAATCACGACGGGAGCCTCCACGGGCGCGGTGGAAGATGTCACCACGACGCCTGATACCGACATCATCGACACGTCATCGACTTCGAATCTGTGCCAGATCGTCGGCGAGCAAGATATCGCCATTCAATTGCTAGAACAAAGCCCGCGCAATGCGCATTTCGATGCGATTTGCCTACGCGAGCTGCAGGCGAGTTACGACCAGACCCTGGAGGGTCAAATTTGGACAGGGGGTGGCGGCGCTTATGAATTGAACGGCGTGCTGAATGCGGGTATTGGCGCTCTCACGACTTCGGAAGCGATCGGTGTAACGTCGTTCAAAGCCCTTGGTGAAACCGCCGGATACGTTAGCAATCATCGCAAGCTAAGCCCTACGGCATGGTTCACGCGCGGCGGCCGC
>JBEKAM010000375.1:0-3541 GCA_050015915.1 Solirubrobacteraceae bacterium | reverse complement strand
CGATTCGTACGCAAGTCGGCGCGGTTTGCTGCTCCATTCGGCCCTCCTTATTTCGTCGCGTAGTCGAGCGGCGGCTTGCTATCGGCAGCAATGCGCGTGGTCCAATGCCGGCCGTCCAGACGCTTGGCGAATGTCTGTTTGGCAGCCTCCACTTCCGCCGGGTTCTCGAACAGTTCCACACCGGCGAGCGCGAGGGTCCGCGCGGCGACCACCATTCCTTTACGTCCGATACTGCTGCCGGCGCAAGCGGCAGCCTGCCAGGTGTGCGCACCCACTCCCGGCACAAATGTCGCGGTGGTGAATTGCGCGGTGGGGACCACCCAGCTGACATCGCCCGCGTCCGTGGATGCCGAACCGCTCCCTTCGGTCGTTTCCACCTTTACCGTCTCTGGCCCGGGCCGGTGCGCTGGCGCTCCCAACGTCTTCTGCATTTCCTCGGCGAATTTGCGTTCCTCGGGCGTGTATTCATACCCGCCGGCCTTCTGCATCGCGCGGCCGAGCACTTCCGCGAGCGTGTCGTTGGGCAGGACATTGGCGTAATTGGTGCCCTGCTCGAACTCCATACGCGTTTCCGACGCCAGAGCGCCCGCTTGCGCGCACTTCATGATGCGCTCCCAGATGCCGTTGAGCACGCCGGCATCGGGATTGCGCGCAATCAGGCTGACTTCCGCGAATGCCGGCACGATGTTGGCGGCGCTGCCTCCGTTGGTAATGATGTAGTGGATGCGGGTCTCCTGCGGGACGTGCTCGCGCAGGAACTCGACGGCATTGAGCATGATCATGGCGCCGTCGAGGGCCGAACGTCCCTTTTCCGGCGCGGCGGCGGCATGCGAGGCGACGCCGTAGAAGCGGAACTTGCCGCCATTGTTGGCCAGCGAGGAGTGCAGGCTGACGTTGTTGGAATCGCTGGGATGCCAGGCGAGCACGGCATCGACATCCTTGAAAAGTCCGGCATGGATCATGTAGATCTTGCCGCCTCCGCCTTCCTCAGCGGGCGTTCCGTAGTAACGAATCGTACCTTTCAGGCCGTGGCCGGCGATCTCCTCTTTGATGGCGACTGCGGCGAGTGCCGATGCCGAGCCCAGCAGATTGTGTCCGCAGGCATGGCCGGGCGCGCCGGGCGTGACTGGATCTTGCGTGGCGATATCTTTTTGCGAGAGGCCGGGCAGCGCGTCGAACTCTCCCATGATTACGATCACTGGCTTGCCGCTGCCGTACGAGGCGGTAAACGCCGTCGGCATGCCTGCAACGCCGGTCACGACGTCGAAGCCGTTGGTACGCAGTTCCTGCTGGAGCACGGGCGAACTCCTGGTTTCGTGGAAGCCCAGTTCGGGCGTTTCCCAGATTTGCCGGGAGATGGCGCCGAAGCGGTCCGCGTGGGCGGAGACGTGGGCGAGAACGTCATCGGCGGCGAAGACGGAGACCGCCGCGAGGAGAAATACCAGAATCTTACGCACGGTTGATTATAAAACGTCCGCTCTCCGCGTGGCCCGTTAGAGCCAGGGGCGAAACTCCCCCGCCAGCGACGGGTTTTAAAAAGTGGCAAGCTATAATTGGCATGAAATTGTTTTTTGTGGGATGCGCGGCTGTCTTCCTGGCGTGGGCGCAAGCGCCTTCCACGCCGCCGGGTCCTCCTTCGTCGCTGCCTTCGCAAATCTCCAGCAATACCCCTGAAATGAATACGCGCGAGGATCACACCGCCACGTTCAAGTCGCACGTGAACCTGGTGCTGGTGCCGGTGGTGGCGCGCGACGTCAATGGGAATGCTGTCGGCAATCTCACCAAAGAGAATTTCACGCTCTACGACAAAGGCAAGCCGCAGGAAATCACGCGCTTCGCCCTCGAAAAGGTCGGCAGCAAAGCGCTCGCCGCCGATGCAGTACCCGCCGACGCGGCGCCGGACAGCCCGAATATCGAAGGAGAGAAGGCCACGACGGTAGTGGTCCCGGAACGCTATGTGGCGTATCTGTTCGACGACGTACACATCTCGGTCAGCGATATACAACGTTTGCGGGACGCAGCTTTGCGGCATATTGCCACGATGCGCCCGAGCGATCGCGCCGCGATATACACGATGTCGGGCTTCCCGTCGGTGGATTTCACCGACGATCAGGACCGCCTTAAGGACGCGATCCTGCGGCTGCGGCCAAATATCATGGCCAGGGCGGGCGCCATGGGCGGCGGCAGAGGAACAGCTGCGGAAGTCACCACCCTCGCTACCTTCGATGTCATCAAGGCGGTCATCAAGCGCATGGCCGAGACTCCCGGCGAGCGCATCATCGTGATGGTCTCTCCCGGATTCTTTACTTACGATCCGATGTACTTCCCCGATAAACAGGATGTCATGGACCAGGCCATCCGCAACACCGTGATCATCAATGGATTGGATGCGCGCGGGTTGTGGACCGATCCGGCCCTGGATGCTTCGCGGACGACCATGCCGAGCGGTGGGCGGCTGGGCCTTACATCCGTGACGCGCGAATCCATGCGGTCGGATATTCTGGCGGAACTCGCGTCGGGCACGGGCGGTTCGTTCTTCCAGAACAGCAACGACTACGACGAGGGATTCCGGCGTTTAGGGTCGGCGCCCGAGTACGTCTATATGCTCGGATTCACGCCCCAGAATCTGAAAAGCGACGGCAGCTTTCATGCGCTGCGCGTGGTGGTGAAGCCTTCCAACAATGTGACTTTGCAGGCGCGCCGTGGATATTACGCGCCCAAGAAGATGGACGATGCGGAAGCCACTGCCAAGGAGGAGATTGGCAATGCGCTCTTCTCTCGCGAGGAATTGCACGAGTTGCCCATTGAGGTGCACACGCGGTTTTTCAAGCCGGAAGGCAATACCGCCAAGATGACTGTGTTGTTGCAGCTGGACTTGAAATTGTTCAAGTACAACAAGGCCAATGGGCGGAACAACAGCACGGTAACCATGGTGACCGGCATTTTCGATCGCGACGGAAATTACGTGGAAGGCATCAAAAAAACGCTGGAACTGCACCTGAAGGATGAAACCTTGGCCACGCGGCTGACGCGTGGGGCGGTGATCAAGACAGACTTCGATCTTACGCCGGGCACGTACCTGGTGCGCCAGGTGGTGCGCGATTCCGAAGGCCAACAGTTGTCTGCCACCAATGCCGCGGTGGTGATTCCGTAGGTGGCTGGGCTTCAGCCTGCAGCGCCGAGACTCTTCTCGGCGCGACAGGTCGAGATGAGTCTCGACCCGGCAGGCAAGAGTGCCTGCGCCACGTCACGCCCCAAAGAAGCTCAATGCGTTGTCGCCTTGTTTGACTATACGACTGAGCCCCAGACTCCCGAACGAATCGGCTAGTTTCAAGCGGATCGCATGTTGCAGCACGATTAGCGCCGGCGGGGCTTGCGACAGCAGTTCGAGCGCCGCCAGGTACTCGCGTTCCAGGATGTAAGGCGGATCGAGGAACACGATATCGGCTGGCGAGCGCGCGAGCGCCAGCAGCACGGGGCCCTTGATCACGGTCGCGCGGCGTTCGAGTTGGAGCGACGCCAGGTTCTCGCGAATCGTCTC
>JBEKAM010000374.1:0-7604 GCA_050015915.1 Solirubrobacteraceae bacterium | reverse complement strand
CGCCGCTAGGCTCGCGGCAATACCAAGCGGCGCCGACGCGGAGGTCTAGTCCACGCCGACGCCTAGACACGGAGGTGCTACTCCATGCCTGACGAGAACCCTAACGAGCGCGAGTTCGATTCGATGGAACGCTCAACCGTCTACCTGTTGACCGACCCCACACGCCAGCCGACGATTTGGGCGCTGGCCGATGTCGGCCGCGAGCTTGAGACGCCGGACCCGGAGGCCGTCGTGGCTCCCCTCATCCGCGCTGGCCTTGTACGCCGCACCGATGACCTTGTGTTTGCGATCCCCGCAGCCTTCAAGTGGGTCGAGTTGGTCGGTCACGTCGTCTAAGTGCCGATACGCACAAACTAAAAGCCCGCAAGCGGCGATACAATACGAGAGAGCCCGAGCCGATAGCTCGGGCTCTCAGCAGTGCGTCCGTAGCTCAGTGGTCAACGGCTGGGGGATCTCGGTGAAAGGGCGATCCTGGCCAAAGAGCAACCGTCTTGTAAACGGTAGGCCGCGGGTTCGATTCCCGCCGGGCGCATTTCTATCGGCAAATCTTCTGCAAACTAAAGCCCAAAAAACAAGCTGCATAGTTTCAAAACTGATTCTTCTGGAATCATAGCGAATCTGGCCAAAACTATGCGCAGTTTTCTGGCCAGCTTTTCTGCCGCATGGTTTTCAAATACGCGCGTACAGAATCTCGTCCCATAAGCACGCTAGGCTCTTTCGATGGCTGATCTCAACCAAATGGCTTATCGGATCGTCCAGCAGACGACCGAACCACAGGAACCCGAGACGGATGCTCAGCGCACCGGACGGGAAGGCGGCTTGAAGGGCGGGAAAGCTAGAGCCGAGGCCCTCTCGCCCGAGGAACGATCCGAGATCGCCCGTAAGGCCGCTCAAGCTCGCTGGGGCGCTTAGGCGCGCTGCTGTCCCTGCGGGAGCACCCGGCAGACAGTGTGCTCCGGGTCCCACCACCACGCATAGAAGATCGAGCCACGGATCGTTCCCCAGACGCGCCACTTTTTGACCCCAAGCCTTAACTCCCAGAGATCGCTGTCGTCGCGCTTGAGCTTCTTGATCTGTGTCTGCGCTTCGTCGCAAACGTCGGACAAAGGGATCACTCGTGCACGCTGCTTTTGCTTGAGGGCGTACAAGCTCTCACGCTCGTAGTCGAGCAGTTGGTTATGGAGTTGCGGAACGTCAGCCGGAGAGACTTTGGCCCATCCCCACGAGCCCTCGAACTCAATCTCGTTGAAGTGCCATGAGAGCGGCTCGTGCCCTATCGGATCGGCAGGTATAGCCCCCGGCGGTGTCTTCTTGCCTGACGCTTCCGGTGGAGCGACCGGCGTCTTGCCCCCCATGTTTGGGGAACCTCGAAACTACAGGGAACCGTAGTAGTCGGCCATAGCATCCCGGCTTATGGTGCGGGTGCTACGGGCGTCGGACGGAAGACCTGCACGTGCGTTCTTCCACGGTGGCTCCGTGTGGGTCAGTTGGCTGAGTGCGTGCGGAGGTCGCTTGCCGTAGGTCTTCAACACGGCATCAATCGTGTCTTGCTGCGCCTGCGTAAGCGCTGACGCCTTCCCCCAGCGCCACGATTTGACCGTGAACTTTCCTTTGTGGCGATCGTAGAGCGCTCTGACTACGGGACCGTTCGCCCATGCCTCGATCCGCTCAGAGAACAGAGCTTTGCCATCCCAAACAAGCGACCATGCTTGGGAGTAGTAGACGAGCTTCTGGAGCTTCCAGGTCGTCATCTCGCCTTCTTTGGCGAGGATATAGGCAGCGACATCATCGACGGAGGACATATACCCAGCATATCTGCCTAGTTTCTGGAAGAAACCCCCGTCTCTTACCCCAGCGATCTTTCCGTCCGATGCCTCAAGCATAATGGTCAGTATGAACCGCTTGAGCACCGAGAAGCGCGCGCAAATCATCGGCTGTCTAACGGAGGTGGTAAGCATCCGCTCAACCGTCAGGATCACCGGAGCGGCGAAGAACACGATCACGAAACTGCTGGTCGATCTCGGTGAGGTCTGCGCGGACTACCAAGACCGCGAGCTGGTCAACCTGCCGTGCAAGCTGATCCAAGCCGACGAGATTTGGAACTTCTGCTACGCCAAGGCGAAGAACGTCCCGGACGAGCACAAGGGCACGTTCGGCTACGGCGATGTGTGGACGTGGGTGGCGATCGACGCTGAGACAAAGCTCGTCCCGTCGTGGCTTGTCGGTGAGCGCGTGCTGCGCGACTGCTGGACGTTCATCGAAGATCTTAAGAACCGCGTCGATGGGCGTATGCAGATCAGCACCGACACTCACCAGACTTACCGGGGAGTCGTGCCGTTGGTGTTCGGCCCCGAGGATGACGTGGACTGGGCGCAGCTGGTCAAGAAGTACCAGACGGAGCACCGTGGCGAAGGCCGCTATAGCCCACCGATATGCGTTGGTGCAGACAAGCGACCGATGCTGGGCGACCCCAACCCAGCGCACATCAGCACCAGCTACGTCGAGCGCCAGAACCTCAGCATGCGCATGGGCATGAGGCGCTTTACGCGACTGACCAACGGCTTCTCCAAGAAGGTCGAGAACCTCGCACACGCGGTCAGCCTGCACTACATGGTCTACAACTTCGCACGGCCACACCAAACGCTGGCGAATCCTTATCCGCGCACACCAGCGATGGCAGCCGGGAAGGCGGATCATGTATGGACGCTTACCGAGATCGCTGCGATGCTGGACTAGCGGGTCACCCATCGCTACCTACTCCGACCATAGTGCTCGAATTGACCACGACCGACTCTTGGATGCGAGAGTTCGCGCGGGCTGAAGAACACCTCAACGAACTCAAGGGGATGATCGGACCGGTCGGAAACCGCCAGCCATACCCGGTCAGCAAAGCACTGGAGACCCACAACGACATCCGGCAATGGGTCTACCGGCTCGACCTCGGCCTCAGCGCTGATCTCAACGAGAACCTGCCCATCATCGCTGGGGACTTCCTTTACAATGTTCGCTCCGGGCTCGACCATAGGGCTGCCTCTCTCGTCCCCGCCGAGAAGAAGCACGAAGTCCAATTCCCCATTTTTGCAGCCGATCCGCTTACGATGAACCCGTCGCGTCCCGAGGCTCACCTCAATCCGAAGGCTTGGAAGTCGTGGAAGGGCGCAATGAAACCCTTCCCCGAAAGCGTCTTCGCCGCTCTCACAGACCTCCAGCCGTTCAAGGCGGCTGGGGAGACAGGCCAGCCGGCGACAGAGCATACCCTCGACATACTCCGAACCCTCCATGACGCCGACGAGCACAAGGGTTTGTTCGTTGCCGATCGCGGGGTCGCAGATGCGGAGATATCCGTCAACGGGACGCTCGCCAGCAGTACGCCTGAATCCGTTGTACTGAAGGACGGCACAGTGATCTATACCTCTCTTACGGAAGTGGAGGTGCAGCTCGTCGGCACCGCGCTCGTAGCGCTCGGTGTTAGTGGGCAGGGGAGCGACGAAAGCCCCGTCCCCGGCGGCAAGAAGCGCTGGCGACTGCCGTACACCTTCGACGCAATCCTCGATCACATTGCGCAGACGGTGCTGCCTGCGCTCGAAGGACTGATCGTCTACCCGGATGAATGGGCGTGATGGATTGTGATTTCGCGGAAGAACTCCGGAATGGCGGCGCTGGGTCGCAAAGGCGGCTTGAAGGGCGGCAAGGCGCGCGCCGAAGCCATGACACCCGCCGAGCGCAGCGAGTCCGCTAAACGCGCTGCGAGGGCACGCTGGGGCAACGAAACGCGGTAGGTCCTGCGCACAGACACAGTACGCGTGTCGAATATCATGGGTAATTCTTCACGATCGTCTCCAGCGCGGCGATCTGCGCTTCTAGGCCACGGCTCCTGAGAAAATGCTCGACCTCCAGCGGGGCGGCATGGTCCGTCAGGAGCCTAACGACGGGCGCAGCCCAATTCTCAAGATCCTGCATCGTCTTTACGGACTGCCCACTTAGTTTCTCGCCGAGCCGGATTGAGTTCAGCAGCGAGTACCGCATGTTGAAGGGCGGCTCTGGGGCGGTGGGAGGGGTTGATGGAATTGCCTCGACCCGCTCTCGAATTGCCAATACGTCAGCAGTCAGCAGACGCATGGGGGCTTGAAGCCACGCCCACACAAGCTCAGCGGCCGAAGTGAAAAGTACCGCCCCGACGGCCGCCCCGGCGACGATGGCAGCATCGCCCACCACTTCTCCCGGGGAGCCAAGCATTATGAGCGCCACCACTGCCAGGGCACCCCCGACGAGGGCGACCACCAGGTGATCGCGCAGTCGGCGCCAATGCCAGTCCTTCCGCGCCTTCTGCCAGCGAGTAGGTCGGTCCATGCGTGCAGCCTACGGATTCCATCCCTCGGACCCAACGCGGGGCTTAGGGACCACCCATAAGCTGCGCGATTCCCAAAAGCGTGTCGCGTTTGCCTTCGAGAGCTTTTGGATTGATCGGTTCCCATTGGAGGCGATCCCGCTGCTTGGGCTCTATGAAGCCGCGATCTAGCAACTGATTGGCGACCCAGAACATTCGCGTCTGCAACCCGGCCCCCTGATACCGCACCATCAGCTCCCGTTTGACGTATCCGCCATAGGACGGGATGCCGAGTGTCGCCTCCTGCTCGATGAAGGCGTCGATGTCGTTGCAGAGCGTGCGCAGCGTCCCAATAAGTTCCCCGTCGCTGGCGCTCGGTTCGTCTGGCCTGCGGTGCTGCTCCCTGACCGTCTCGTCCGGCTCCAGCGTGCCGCTCAATATGAGGGCGGCACGCTGTGCGTGTGGCTTGCTCCTGATGGCCCAGATCACCAGCACCGCTCCGACAATGAACATCAGGACCGGGACGAACACGCGCACCGATGCGGAGTGTCCAGGGGCGAAGCTGACGGCAACTACCCACGTTATTGCTCCGCCCATGAACACGGTCCCGGTAGCGACCAAGGCGTTGCGGCGGACGTCATCCATCGCCCGCACCCTATGCCTACGCAGGGATGCGGGGGTTGAGTAGAGCGCCACGCCCAACCGGCGACGTGGCGCTCGCTGCCAGTCTTAGACGACGTGGCCGACCAACTGCACCCACTTGAAGGCGGCAGGCGTAGCAAATACGTAGTCCTCGCTGGTGCGGTGTACAAGGCCAGCGCGGACGAGGGGAGCCACGATCGCCTCCGGGTCGTGCGTTTCGAGCAGCAAGCCGATGTCCGCCAGCGAGCAGATAGGCGGGGTACGGTCGGGTTCGGTGAGCGTGTAGAGCGTCTCGCGTTCGAGAGCCTCGAAATCGCGCTCGTTAGGGTTTGCGTCGGGCATGGAGTCAGTACCTCCGTGTCTAGGCCCCGGCGTTGAGCTACCAACTCGCGCCGGGGCCGCTTGGTTAGTGCCAGCGACCCTAGCGGCGGACGCGCCCTAAAGGGCGCCATTTGCAGGCAAAACTCAAACTGAGACACTACCCCTCCACGCTCGATAATGCATGTTATGTAAACCAATAAGGAAAGTGGCTCTTTTGGGAGCAGCCGATTCCTCCCTCCGCCGGCCGTGCTGGAGCGTGCACCGGAAGATGGCGATAACGCCTGTCGCGAGGTGGGTACTTACAGCTCGTCGGCGAGGCGGCGCTTTGCTTCGTCAACTACGGCGCTTCCCACGGCAAGGTCGATATCTATGTCCAGCGTGGTCATTACGCGCGCAAGCATGTGATAACTGCCGATGACCAGCAGCAACTCGACGATCTGACGAGGCGGAAAACGGTCGCTTAGGGCAGCAAACGTGGCGTCGCTCACGCGCGACGACTCGAGCGCCTCGGCAGCAAAGCGAAGGACAGCTTGCGCATCGGGATCGAGACACCCGGCTTGAAGCTCACGGCGCTCGATGGCAGAGATCTGCTCGTCAGGGATGCCGAGTGCTCTGGAGATACCGACGTGCTGCACCCACTCGTACTCCGCGCCTGTGCGCGCGGCGACGAGCAGTATCGCGAGCTCACGGAGCTTAGGGTCGAGTTCCAACTGTGCGAGCAACGCGCCTGCGAATCCCAGATATGGAACGAACGCTGAATCGGCATGCGCGAGCATGCCGAAGATATTGAGCGCTGGGAGCGCGTCGAGCGCTTCGCGCACTACTGGCGATGTTGCCTGTGGATCGGCGTAAGGGAGTCGAGCCATCGAATCAGCGCAGGGCAACCAAGCCACCATCGACGGGCAACGTGTGCCCGGTGATGTAGCTGGCCTCGTTCGAGAGCAGAAACGCGACCGCGTAGGCGACCTCCCAAGCGGTGCCCTGGCGCCCAAGTGGAATGGGACGTTCCTCACGTCCTGGATCTGCCTTACTAGCCAAACGGCCGAGCGAGGTGTCGATCAGTCCAGGCGTAACGGTGTTGATTCGGATGTTGCGTGGGGCGGCGTGCTTGGCGAGCCACATGCCCAAGCCGGCAAGCGCCGCCTTGGATGAGTGATAGGCCACAACCTCGTTTGCGGGCATGAGCGCGGCGATCGAAGAGGTGAGCACGATCGCTGCGCCGTCCGGCATCACAGCCAGCGCGTGCTTGCAGGCCAGGTAGTGGGCGCGAACGTTGATCTGAAAGACACGATCCCAGTCATCAACGCTGGTGTGAGCCAGCCCCCACCCGCCGACTATGCCCACGTTCGCGACGAGTCCGTCGAGGCCACCCATCCCTTCTCGGGCCTCGACCACCATGCGCTCGATCTCAGCCGGCTCGCCGACATCCGCAACGATTGTGACCGCATCCACGCCCTCCGCATGCACCTGGCCAGCTGTCTCCCCTACCGCGCCAGCGTCGAGATCCGCGAGCGCGACGCGTGCTCCCTCTCGGGCTAGCAATCGGCTCATCGCGCGGCCGTTGCCAACAGGCGGGTCATCGAGGCCGTAGCTCTGTTGGCCGGCGCCGACAATGAGGATCTTGCGCCCTGCAAGTCGCCCCCGGCCGCCCGCTGTGCCACATGCCTCAGGTTGCAGCGACTGACTACAAGTTGACATCCAGAGCCTTTCAGGCTGTGACACGACGATTTCAATATCAATACTTCCCAGTATTGAATACCAACGGTATCATAACTCTTGTGCCCCCCATCCCATCGGACAAACACCAGCTGAAGAAGCGCTCGCGCCCAACGCGCGCCCAGACACGCGCGCGTCTGCTGCAGGCCGCCGGCGGGGTTTTCGCCGATCGCGGATATGACCGCGCATCACTGGACGATGTCGCCGCCGCAGCTGGCTTGACAAAGGGGGCCGTCTACTCGAGCTTCGCCAGCAAGGACAAGCTCTTCTATGCCCTGATGGCTGAGCGCATCGACGAGCGACTCAAACTGGTCGCAGAGGCCGTGGATCGCCAGAGCACGCCTGAGGGGATGACCTCCGATGTTGGTAGCGGGTTGGTCGAGCTGATCTCCAGCCAGGCCGATTGGCATCTGCTGTTCATCGAGTTCTGGGCCCGTGCCGTACGCGATGACAGCCTTAGGGAGGACTTCGCCCGCCATCGCCGCGTGGCACGCGACGTCATTGCCCGGTTCCTCGAACGGCAGGCAACCGAGGTCGGAGTAGAGCTCCCTATCCCCGCCGATCAACTCGCCGTGGCAGTACTCGCGCTCTCCAACGG
>JBEKAM010000373.1:0-8114 GCA_050015915.1 Solirubrobacteraceae bacterium | reverse complement strand
TAGCCGCCGGCGGAGCCAGGCATCAGATCCTTGAGGGGGGTGTGTTCGCGCAACGACTCCGTGAGCCTCATCTTCGACCAAATGAGTGGGCTCGGAATGGGCAATCCTGGGTTGGGTGTGGAGTCAATGGGACCGAATACACCAACGGCGCACTCACACTGTCTTAGGAATACGCTGATTACCGTCTCTTGGCGTGTTCGCAGCAACCGGCCCTTCACGGCACATACATTGACCCACGGATACCCAATCGATGACGTGTCGCCCAGGCCCAATCCGGTGATGCGCCTAATGGGCGTACCGGTCGCGGTCGTCACTGAAGCACGCGCGGTGCAAGTAATCGTTGACGCGGCTGACGCAGGTCGTGGACACTGGACAATCACGGCGAACCTAGATCATCTTCGTCGCTACCGTTGCGAACCGATCGCTAGGAGCCTGATTGACAATGCAGACCTGGTTGTCGCTGACGGCATGCCAGTAATCTGGGCAAGTCGGCTTGCGGGTGAGCCTCTTCCTGAGCGCGTCTCAGGCTCCAGCATGGTCTGGTCGATCTGCGAGGCCGCGAGCACCCGTGGGCTATCCATGTTCCTGCTCGGAGGGGCCCCCGGCGTGGCCAAGGGCGCGGCGGACATCTTCAAGAACCGCTACCCAAAGCTTCAAATTGTCGGGACCGCCTGTCCCCCGATGGGGTTCGAGCACGACGAGGGAGAGATCGAACGTCTTCAGAGTCAGGTCACTCAGGCAGCGCCACAAATCGTGCTTGTCGCACTTGGGTTCCCTAAGCAGGACCTGCTAATCCGCGACCTGCGCCAGCTCTTGCCGGGCACATCGTTTCTCGGGATAGGGATTAGCTTGAGCTACGCCACAGGGGACTTGTCGCGTGCGCCGGGCTGGATCTGCAATCTCGGACTTGAGTGGGCTTACCGCCTATCGCAGGAACCAACGCGTCAACTGGCGCGTCGCTATCTTGCGGATGGGCTGCCGTTCTCGCTGCGACTGCTGACATCTGCTGTGCTGCACCGAGTTCGACGTCGAGGCTCCGGAAGCTGGGATGACTGATTCTCGAGCTCTCGCACTAGACCATCGCTGCCGGCCGCCCTCAAGGCCGGACAGTCGCGAAGTCCCGTCAACAGCCGCATGCGGACGAGGGGACCAGACGACGGTGCGCCTCGCCAAGCGCACCCCCTCCAGACAGGCACAGTTCGGCGCCATCAATCGAGTAGCATTGATACCACTAAACCCCGCGTGTATATCAATCACGATAGAGAGATAAAGCGGTGACTCAAAGAATTCTGCTAGTTGCTTCGAGTGGTGGTCACCTACTTCAGCTGCGGCAACTCGCAAGTCTTTGGACCCGGGAGGAACGCAGCTGGGTCACCTTTCAGCGCAGCGATGCCGAATCCATGCTCGCCGGCGAAGCCGTGACCTGGGCCTATCATCCAACGAATAGGAATACGATAAATGCGCTACGCAACTTGTGGCTCGCATGGCGACTTATTCGTCGAGAAAGGCCAAGGGCGATCGTCACGACCGGCGCTGGAGTAGCGGTGCCGTTTGCGATTATTGGTCGGCTCGCAGGCATCAAGGTTGTCTATATCGAGTCGATGGCGCGTGTAGCGACGCCATCGCTTACAGGGCGACTTATCTATCCCGTGGCAACGCACTTCTTCATCCAGTGGCCTGACCTCAAAAGATATTTCCCCCGCGCAAGTTGCTATGGCACCGTCTTTGATTTTTCTTAGCCTTGGTACCCACGAGGCGCCCTTTTCACGGGCCATTGATCTCATAGCGCCTATAGCGCAAAGCGGGCATCAGATCGTGATCCAGCACGGCTATACGCCAGTCCGTGCCGATCTCCCAAATGTCACGTGGCAGCAGTACATGCCATACGAGGATGTGATCGCGACAATGACGAACTCCGACACCGTGATCTGCCATGCCGGCGTTGGAACTATTATGACTGCGTTGAGGCTTGACCATTTGCCAATCGTTATCCCTCGCCTTCAGCGGTACGGTGAGCATGTCGACGATCATCAGTGTGATATCGCCGTGCGCCTGGCAGAACGCGGTCTCGTGACCTATTTGACGCAGGGGCAAGCTATATCCCTCATCAGTACGCGGCGCGTAACGCCTGGCGAAGATGACGCTGTGGGCGCTGGTGAGCAGCTTCGAGCAGCTGTGGCAAGAGCGATCGATGAGACGCCCGCCAAGAGTCGGCCTCGACTGATTCAGCGCGCCCTTGGGCTATGAGGCGTGCCCTCACGCGTAGCAGTCAGGTCTCGGCAATCTCTGGTAACGCTTGCGAGCCGTATCGTCGCCGTTGCGAGCCTGGCTGAGGAGCAATCGATGCCCATAGAGGTTCATCACTTCGCACCTGATATTAGTCGTGTCGGCGGCATCGAGACTGTCGTGACGATCCTCGTCCGCGACCACGTAGGAGCCGACCTCGCGATATACCACCGGACTCGGGCCCGTGGAACACCCCGAGACACACTGCTCACACTCGCTACAAGCACCCGCGAGATATTCCGCCTTTTGCCACGAGTTGTCGTGCACGCTCATCTGTCTCAAGGTGGCTCGTTTATTCGCGAGGGCTGGGTACTTGTGCTCGCTCGGGCGCGAGGCATAGCCACGGTCGCGACCATCCACGGGTCAAGGTTTGTGGGTTTTGCGCGGGCGCATCCCAAATTGGTAAAGGTGGTCCTCGCGCAAGCGGATGCCATTACATGCCTTTCCGAGGAGGCTAGAGAAGAGATCCTCAAACTTCTTCCCAAGGCACCTATAACAATCGTGCCCAATCCCGTCCCATCGGATACAGCTTCGTCGCCTGCTGGCGAGACCGCCGAGGTCGTTCTATTCGCTGGAGAGATCGGCGAGCGCAAGGGAGTCGACATCCTGTGTCGTGCTTGGTCCATAGTCGCTGCGAGGCGCCCCGTAGCGCAATGCACCATTGTGGGCCCCCGTACCCAGCTTGACATTCCACCGCTTGATCGTCTAAGGATTGTTCCACCCCGTTCCACCGCGGAGGTGGCTGCCCTAATTCGCACGGCTCGCGTGGTCGTCTTGCCGTCTCGCAACGAGGGGATGCCGATGATCCTAACCGAGGCTTTGGCTGCCGGCAGACCGTTTGTGAGCACTCCCGTTGGCGGGATCCCGCAACTCGCCAACGGCACACAACCGCTCGTACCTGTTGGAGATCACACAGCACTCGCCGATCGAATCACCGAGATTCTCGCGAGCCCAGCACTGGCGGAGCGCCTCGGTGAGGCGGGACGCGCGTTTCACGCCGAAACCCGTAGCACAGAGGTCATTGGGGAAATCCTACGGACCACCTATTGCAGCGCTCTTGCGAAGCAGCGCAAACCTCTATGGCGCCGCTTGCGGCGCGATGCTACGTCTCGGGGACTGTCTGACTAATGGTGGAAGTGCTTGGTCTGACCCGAAGGGATGACCATGACGGAGCTAGCGGAGTCGACCGATGTGGGCGAGATGATCGCGCCTATGACCGTTGATTCGATTGATCAGAGAGAGCTTGCTGAGCAGCTGCTGGAGCAAGCGAGAGAGCAGAACGTCGAGCTGGTAGGCCCTGACGGGCTGTTGGGCCAGCTGACCAAGAGCGTGCTCGAGACCGCGCTTGACGCGGAGATGAGCGAGCACCTCGGTTATGAGAAGCATGACCCGGTTGGGCGCAACAGCGGCAACAGCCGTAACGGGACGCGCGCTAAGACGGTGTTGACGGAGATCGGGCCGGTCGAGATCGAGGTGCCACGGGATACCGAGTCGACGTTCGAGCCGCAGATCGTCCGCAAGCGCCAGCGCCGATTGACGGGCGTTGATGAGATCGTGCTGTCGCTGACGGCGCGTGGGTTGACGACCGGCGAGATCGCGGCGCACTTCCAGGAGGTCTATGGCGCCAAGATCAGCAAGGACACGGTCAGCCGGATCACCGAGAAGGTCACCGGCGAGATGACGGAGTGGCTGAACAGGCCGCTGGAGAAGGGGCAGCTTCTAGGCATCGTTGCGAATCCTTACCGGAAGGAATTGCAATGCCGTATAGAGCGTGGAATAAGGCGCCGAGGGACACGAAGCGTCGCTACTTCGAGCTGATCCGTCAGGGTGCGAACGGCACGGCTGCCTCGCAGCGGGTGGGTGTCTCGTTCAGCTGCGGATCGTTGTGGTTCATCGATGCTGGGTCGGTGACCTTCATTGATAAGCCGATCAACGGCCGCTACCTCACTCAAGACGACCGGATCGAGATCGCAGACGGACTCGCGGCGGGGGAGCCGGTGAAGTCGATCGCCGCGAGGATCGGTAAGAGTTACCAAACCGTCTACCGGGAGATCGCTCGCAACGGCAAGCCCGATGGCCGCTACCAGCCTTGGCACGCGCATGGGCAGGCTCATCTGCGGCGCAGGCGCCCGCGACCGCGACGGGTCAGCGTCGATGAGCAGCTGCGTGCCGCGATCGCGGGGCAACTCGCCAAGCACTGGTCGCCGGCGCAGATCAGCAGGTGGCTGCGACGACGTTGGCCGAAACGCACGGACTGGCATCTGTGCCACGAGACGATCTACGACGCTGTCTACCGAGGCCTGGTCGTGGCCCCGAGCCAACAGACGCTGCGAACTGGCCGTTGCTACCGACGCACGCGTGGCCGGGGCCGGAACCGAGAAGGTGCGCTGAAGCAGTGCACGAACCTCAAATCGATTCACTCCCGGCCTGCGGCCGCACAGGCAAGAAACCAAGTGGGCCACTGGGAGGGCGACCTCCTGGTTGGCGCTTTTCAACGCTCGGCAGTCGCGACGCTGGTGGATCGCAAGACACGCCACACACTGCTGGTCGCGATCCATGGCAGGCACTCAGCCAAGAACGTCGCCGACGCTCTGGTCGAGGTCTTTGACCAACTGCCACCAGCACTACGCCGAACGCTGACCTGGGATCAAGGCAACGAGATGTTCCAACACGAGCGGATCGAGAACCAGAGCGGGCTGCGGATCTACTTCGCTGACCCCCACTCACCTTGGCAACGCCCCACCAACGAGAACACTAACGGCCTGCTACGCCAGTACTTCCCCAAGGGAACTAACTTCGACCAGGTCACCAGCGAGCGCCTGCGAGAGGTCGCAAGCGAGCTCAACGACCGGCCACGAGCATGCCTCCAAGACCGCACACCAACCCAGTTGATGGCACGATGGAAACCACACCTCATCACAAGCTGATTCGCAACCACCACTAGAAACCGCCAGGTCTATCCGGTGATCTTCGTGGATGCGATGGTCGTCAAGGTTCGCGATGGGCAGGTCGCCAACAAGCCAATCTATGTCGTGATCGGCGTGACCGTGGACGGCGAGCGAGACATTCTCGGGCTCTGGGCCGGTGATGGCGGGGAGGGCGCGAAGTTCTGGCTTGGCGTGTTCACCGAGATCAAGAACCGCGGCGTCGATGACGTCTGCATCGCTGTCTGCGATGGCCTGAAGGGCCTTCCGGAAGCGATCACGACGACGTGGGAGCTCGCGACAGTCCAAGCGTGTGTGATTCACCTGATCCGGAATACATTCCGGTTCGCCTCGCGGAAGTATTGGGATGAGATGAGCCGGGACCTCAGACCCGTCTACACAGCACCCTCAGAGGCCGCGGCTCGTGAGCGCTTTATGGAGTTCGATGCGAAGTGGGGCAAGACCTACCCAGCGATCAACAAGCTCTGGGAGAACGCGTGGAGCGAGTTCATACCGTTCCTGGACTACGACGTCGAGATCCCGCGTGTGATCTGCTCAACGAACGCGATCGAGTCACTCAATGCCCGCTACCGACGCGCTGTCAGGGCACGAGGGCACTTCCCGAACGACACAGCCGCATTGAAGTGCCTCTACCTTGTCACCAGAGCCCTCGACCCCACAGGACGCGGAAAGGCACGCTGGGCAACGAGATGGAAGCCCGCTCTCAATGCATTCGCGATAGCGTTCGAAGGAAGAATCAACTAACCCACCAAGCCAGATCCACCGTTAATCGGACACTCCCTCCACCAGCATTATTCGATGCTGATTGGCATACGCGTTCGATCCTGCGTACGCGCAGCGGCGCGAGTGCCCATTCGTTCTTCAACCGGCCAAACGAACGCTCTACGGACGCGCGGCCACGGTACAGGCCCTTCCACCGTTTCGTCCCGTGTGGGATTCCGCCATGTGGACGCGATACCCGTAGAAGCCCCCGCCCTTCCGCGTCGAGACTGCGGAGCGGTGGCCCCAACTGGCGTCGGGGTCGCTGTACTTCTCGCGTTCCAGTCCGCCCTTGTACTTGAAGCGTTGGCCGTTCGCATACGCGGGCATGTCGCTGGCGTCGATGGCTACGTCCCAGCCGAGCAGCGGGTTGGCATTCTTGAGTTCCTTCAAGACACCAGCGATGCACATCTCCAGTAGGTCCGTGTGGGCGCGGAGTTTTGCCGTGAAGCGGTGGCACGCCCGCTGAGACGGTACATCGCCATCGGGGGCGATCACGGCTGCCAGCGCGTCATGCTCATTGACGAGCGCGACCACGTGCGTCCAACACGGCAGGGCATACAGCGACTTTGCCAGCGCCATGCCGATCATCGACCGGATTAGTAGCCGGGACGGCCGGTTTCCGGGTCGCTTCAAGCTCTTTTGATGAGGCTGGAAACCTCCGGCAAGGCGAGGATGGCCGAGAGGGTTTCGGCGACGGGTCGCCGTGCTACGTTTGGCGTGCTCATTGGAGGCGCAACCCCTTGATCCAGACCCCCGGAGATTGCCGTCTCGCGGGGGGCACTTTTTGGCTTTAGAACAAGAGAAACTACAGGTCGCGTCGCACGGAAAACGCGGCTATTGCGGGCTCCTGGGAGCGGGCGACCGGCATCGAGGGGTAGGCTCTCGACGTGGGCTGGCACCCGGACCGGGAGGACAAAGCAGCTTGGAGTACGGCGGGCGGCGTGGTGATGACGGCGGCAGCGGGCGGTGCAATCGCGTGGCTGGCGATAGCCGAACCATCTACATCGCACGAGCCTCTTTGGCCCGTCTACGCTTTCGCGGCCGTCGCGGTCGTCGGTTTCTACGGGATGCTGGCGCCCCTTCTGCAATGGTGGCCGCACGGTCACGATGAGGCTGCACGAGCAACGGTTGCTGAGATCGACGCGCAGATTCCATCATCAGCGCCCACCAGCCCGTCAGCGCTATTTGAGGAACTGGACGATCTCACGCTGCGCCTTACGAGCTACTTGCGCCTTCGAGCCAACAAAGCGCGAGGCATTTCCGCGAAGTGGCAGAAACTCAAGGTCAAAGGCGACCCTGATCCTTATGCGTATGGCTATGCCATCGTCGGGTCTTCACGCTACGAGCGACAGACCGCGCGGCATTACCTAACGGACTTTCGCAGCCCTCTCGCCGTGGCTATTCGACGCGCGATGAGGATGGGCGTCATAAGCAAAGCGGAGGGTGAGGCCGCATTGCAGTCGGTTTGGTGCCCGACCGTGCGTGTGGATGAGATTCACAAAGCGATCACGGCGGTGTCTCTGATCCGGGACAACATAGACGTCACCGAACCTGAGCATGGGGCGCCCGGCCGCGTCGGCTATCGCGGGCGTCCGGGTAGTACCGCGAGGTTTCGGGGCACACGCTTTGGCGAGAGTCTGGACACGGACATTGACAATCAGGGCGACATCGACGTCGAGGACTCCGATGTTGATTGAGGGCGCCTCAGCCAATCTGATCGTCCGTGCTGTCGAACGTGCCCCGGTTGTCAATCTCACTCCCTACGTTTCGCCGATATGTGCCTCGCCTGCTCGTTACACGGGCGCCTGGTGCGATCACGATGCCCGGCCCAAAGTTGTCCTCGGAGACCATGCCATCAGCCACCACGCTCGATCCTTCGGCAACATAGAGGCCACCCTTACCGCCGCCACTTATCTTGGCGCTGATGATGATGCCCCCGCCTCGTCGGGCGGGCGCAGGACTGGGGGCACGCGCTTCGCTCACGACAGTCAGCGGTTTGCTTGTGATGATCGAGGTCGCCTCGGCGTTTGTCAGCGTGGGCCAAGGCATACTTCAATGGTAGGCGGGAGGGCCACGCCCAATACTGCGACGTGGCGCTCGGGGCGTTGCTCAGACGACGTG
>JBEKAM010000372.1:0-2801 GCA_050015915.1 Solirubrobacteraceae bacterium | reverse complement strand
GCTGACAAGTCAACTTATCCGGTAGTGAATGTATCCATTGAGGATGCCGAGGACTTTGCCAAGTGGGCGGGTGAGCGACTCCCCAGCGGTCGCGAGTGGGAGAAGGCCGCGCGCGGAACCGATGGCCGAGATTTCCCGTGGGGTAATACGGCAGACGCATCGAAGGCGAACTTGCAATCCGGCGGCACTCGCCCGGCGGCGGATTTCGCCAACGGCGCCGGGCCTTACAAGACCCTGCAGATGGTGGGCAACGTGTGGGAATTGGTGGACGAGCCGGCGACTCCGAGCGACCGGTCCATCAAAGAGTTCGCGGACATGCAGCCCCCGCCGACCCTAAGTGACCTGTGGCATCAGGCGCGGGGTGGCTCTTACAAACAACCCCTCGTGCCCCAGCTCGTCTGGGATGAAACCCCGATTCCTGCGCACTGGAAGGCCGCGGATATCGGATTCCGTTGCGCCAAGGACGCGCAGTAATTGCGGTTTCCCTGCTATAATGTGGAAGTTCTGCCCGACAATCCAGGTGTGTCTATATGTTCCTTAGTGTCAAAGAGATGGAACTGCGGAAGATTCGTTTCGACGAAACTTTCGCGCCCGGGCAGATAGAGTTCGCCAGCGAAAATCTGGAGCAGGTCTCCCCGTTGCATGCGGTCGGTTCGGCCGAAATGCTCAAGAATACGGGCGGGGAGGTGCGCGTCCAGGGCCATTATACGGTCGAGTTTACGGCGCCCTGCGATCGCTGCCTGGTGAACACGCGGCATGCGCTCGATTTGGGGTTCGACCTGTTTTATCAGCCGGCCGCGTCCATCGCGCGCGACGAAGAGATTGAAATTGACGAAGGCGAGGCGGAAATCGGGTTTTATGAGGGTGGTGGACTGGAACTGGAGGATATCCTCCGCGAACAGATCCTGCTCGCCTTGCCGATGCAGAGGGTTTGCAGTGAAGACTGCAAGGGAATTTGCCCGGTTTGTGGGAAGAACCGGAATCAGAGCGCTTGCGAATGCACCGTTCACGCGGGCGACGATCGCTGGGGCGCTCTCCGGAAATTAGAGATCTGAGAATTTTTCAGTAGTAGAGGAAGAGATATGCCGAATCCGAAGCGTAGACACTCCAAGGAGCGCACCAGTACGCGCCGCGCCCACGACTCCCTGAAGACTCCGGGCCTGTCCGAGTGTCCTAATTGCCATGAGCCCAAACTGCCGCACCGCGTGTGCCCACACTGCGGACAGTACAAGGGCCGCGAAGTGATCGAAGTCGCTCAGGAGTAGCCGCGATATAACATGCTGACCATTGCCGTGGATGCAATGGGCGGCGATCACGCCCCCAAAGCTGAAGTGGAAGGGGCGATTCGCGCCGCCAGGGACCTCGGAGTGAAAGTCGTTCTGGTGGGCCAGCGGGATGTGGTCCAGCGGGAGCTGGAGGTCCAGAATGGGCACCACTACCTCCCCATCGAAGTAGTCCACGCCAGCGAGCGCGTCACCATGGAGGATAGCGCTGCCAAGGCGTTTCGCACCAAGCGCGACAGTTCCATTCGGGTTGCCTCGCGTATGGTGCGCGACGGGCTGGCGCAGGGATTGGTGTCGGCCGGCAACACCGGCGCGGTGATGGCGACCGCCAAAATGGTGCAGGGCGTAGTCCCGGGCGTGGAACGGCCGGCGATCGTTGCCGTCCTGCCGACCGCCGTCGAAAACAAGCCAGTGGTGCTGGTGGATGTCGGCGCCAATGTCGATTGCACACCCCGGATGCTCGGCCAGTTCGCGGTGATGGCGGAGATCTATTCGCGCGTGATCCTGAAGCAGCCTAACCCTCGCGTGGGGCTTTTGTCGATCGGCGAAGAAGAGCATAAGGGCAACGAGCTGACGCATGCGGCTACCCCGGTGCTCAAAGCGCTGAATCTCAACTTCATCGGCAACGTGGAGGGCAGCGACCTCTACAGCGGCGCCGTCGACGTGATCGTTTGCGACGGATTCGTGGGTAACGTGGTGCTCAAGGTGAGCGAAGGTTTGGGCGACATGGTCAAGCACCTGTTAGCCGAGACGCTGGCGTCCACCATCAGCGGCAAAATCGGTTACGTCATTTCCAAGAACGCATTTACGACATTTAGAAAGCGGCTGGATTATTCGGAATACGGCGGCGCGCCGCTGCTCGGAGTGCGCGGCGGCTGCATCATCTGCCACGGCCGTTCGAACGCCAACGCCATCAAAAACGCCATTCGCGTGGCGTCCGAGTTTTCCGGCGGCAATATCAACCAGCGGATCGAAGACGAACTGCGCGGCACACTGGTGCCCGTCGGCGAGTAACGAAATTGCGTCCGGCACTTCTGCTTCTGTGTGTCCTATCGGCCTTCGGGCAAGGCCACCAGTACGCCACGTGGACGCTGACCGCTGAACCGCCGTCCGCGCCGCCGGGGTCGACCATCCGCATTCGCGCCGCCGTGCACATCGAACCGGGTTGGCACCTCTATTCGGCTTCATCGGCGGCGGGCATTCCGGCGCAGTTCCAAGTCTCGCCGGAGAGCCTCGTGCGCGTTCTACAGCAGCCTCCCAAGCGCGCGTTCGATCCTGTGCAGGGCACAGACACCGAGACTTACGAAGGCGATGCCACATTTCTGCTGGAAGTGAAGGTGCGCGGCGATGCTCCGGCGAGCGCGGACAATCTGACCGTCAACGGGCGCTATCAAACCTGCAACGACAAGTCGTGCGTCCCCGGCAAATTGAAGGATGTGACGGTGCCCTTCACCGTCGATCCTGCTGCGCCGGCGCCGGCCGCGGCGGTCCCCGCGGGGTTCGGGGTGGCCAAACCGG
>JBEKAM010000371.1:0-2535 GCA_050015915.1 Solirubrobacteraceae bacterium | reverse complement strand
TTCGTCCTCGCCCTTGTCGCCGCCGTTCCAGACCGGCCCGACCGCGTGGATGATGTGCTTGGCCGGCAGGCGATAGCCGCGCGTGAGCTTGGCGCTACCGGTGGCGCAGCCGCCGAGCGTCCGGCACTCGACCATCAGTTCCGGTCCGGCAGCGCGGTGGATGGCACCGTCGACTCCGCCGCCGCCAAGGAGCGAACTGTTCGCCGCGTTGACGATCGCATCCAGCGCCAGCGTCGTGATATCGGCAACGCAGATTTCGAGCCGGGCGGCGCCGACCTCGGCCGAACACAGCGGCTTCACATCCACCATGAGTGCGATGGTATCACGCCCATTCGGCCTGCGCTTCGGCGCGCAAATCCACCGTGCTCTTCACGCCGATATCGTCAAAATGCTCGTCGAGGAACCGACGCGCCGCGCGTTTGCCGTTGACGCGCAGCATTTCAAAGAAGTCATAGTCGGTCGTCAGCTTGGAAGACGCGTCGAGCTCCTTGCCGAAGCGATCCAGCACGATGCGATGGACATTGATGCGGCGGTATTGGCCCGGACCGGTGCCGTGCGGCAGGCGGCCCTGATCGATCAAACGCGCAACAAATTCCATGGCGCGATATTCGGCAATCAGCGGCGAGTTGAAGGTAATCTCGTTCAGCCGGTTCATGATCTCGCCGGCGGAGGTCGGGGTCTTTTGCCGCACCAGTGGGTTGATCTGCACCACCAGCACGTCTTCGCTTTGCGTCGTGGCGAAGAACGGAAAGATCACCGGATTGCCGAGATAGCCGCCGTCCCAGTACGGCACGCCGTCGATCTCGACGGCATGGAATAATTCCGGCAGGCACGCCGAGGCCATGACCGCATCGGCGGTGATCTTCTCGCGCGGGAAAATACGGACCCGGCCGGTCTGCACATTCGTTGCCGACACAAAGACCTGCAGGTCGGCGAACGATTGCACCGCGCTGAAATCGACAAAGCGCTCGAACAGATCCTTCAGCGGATTGATGTTGAGCGGATTGATATCGTACGGCGAGAAATAGCGCGACATCAGGTCGAGCCAGGCTTGCACGGGCGAGCCTTCAAGCGGCGTGAACGACAGGAACCGCTCCACCACGGCGCGCTGCATCGGCGGCAGATCGCCGGTGCTGCTGACCGCACGCCAGAAATCGGTCAGCCGCTTTTGCGCTTCGGCGCGGCCGCCGCGCGCCAGCCCGTCGGCCAGCATGACGGCATTGACGGCGCCGGAAGACGTGCCGGACACGCCTTCGACCACCAGGCGCTCGTCGCTCAGCAAATGCTCGAGCACGCCGGCGGTAAATGCGCCGTGCGCTCCGCCGCCCTGGAGCGCGAGATTGATGTGCTTGGTCGTCGGCGCGCCGGACCCGTCGGCGGCGCGGCCGGGCAACAGCGACGTGAGCACACCTTTCACGGCCATGCGCGCCTCAGGGCCGCGAAGCCGCGCAGCTCGGGCGCCGACAATAACTCATTCCGCCGTCCAACCGCCGTCGATCGACAGGTTGGCGCCGGTGATCGCCTTCGCCGCGTCGGAGCAAAGGTAGATCGCCAGGGCTGCCACCTCCTCGACCGTGACGAATTCCTTGGTCGGCTGCGCGGCCAGGAGCACATCGTGCTTCACCTGTTCCGCCGTCATGCCGCGCGCCTTCATGGTGTCGGGGATTTGCTTCTCGACCAGCGGCGTCCAGACATAGCCGGGACTGATGCAATTGGCGGTAATGCCGAAGGTGGCGACTTCCAGCGCAACCGTCTTGGTCAAACCGGCGAGGCCATGCTTGGCGGACACGTAGGCGGATTTGAACGGCGAAGCCACCAGCGAATGCGCCGACGCGGTGTTGATGATGCGCCCCCATTTGCGCGACTTCATGCCGGGCACCGCGGCGCGGATGGTATGAAACGCGGACGAGAGATTGATCGCGATGATCTGGTCCCATTTTTCGATCGGGAATTCCTCGATCAGCGCGACGTGTTGGATGCCCGCATTGTTGATGAGCACGTCGAGCGAGCCGAAGGTCTTCTCGGTTGTGTGCACCATGTCGGCGATTTCGGCGGGCTTGGTCATGTCGGCGGCCGAATAGGTCGCTTTGACGCCAAAATCCTTTTCGATGCCGGCACGCTCCTTTTCGATCGCGGCGGCGTCGCCGAAACCGTTGATGGTGACGTTGGCGCCCTCCGCGGCCAAGGCGCGCGCGTAGGCCAGTCCGATTCCGGAGGTCGAGCCGGTCACCAACGCAGTCTTTCCTTTGAGCATGATCATCCCCAATTGAAGGCCGTGGGCCGCAGTGAAAAGCGCCTTGCCGCCGTTGTTTTGCATAAAGCGGCGGCAATGTGAGACGCTTTTTGCTGCGGCGCAATATCAAAGTCGGCGGCCGCGTCACGTTTTCGCGATACCGGGCAAGTCGCTACAATGGTACCAAATGCAAGCAGCATGGTCCGGCCGGTTCATGGCTCCCAGATGACAAAATTGGACGTGATCTTTCCGGCGCCTGACCACGATCACGGCAGCTGCGCCAGCGCCGCAATCACGCACGC
>JBEKAM010000370.1:0-5426 GCA_050015915.1 Solirubrobacteraceae bacterium | reverse complement strand
ACGCCAGCTACACTTACACGCGCGACCTTTCCAACGCCGGTGGCGCCACGCCCAGCGCCTTTGCCGTCGCCGGCGGCAGCTTCCTCACTGACCGCTTTCATCCCGGACTCGACTACGGCAACGTCATCTACGACCGCGCCAACCGCTTCCTTGCCACCTATCTCTACGACCTTCCCTTCGGCCACGGCCAGCCCTGGCTCAACTCCGCCTCCGCGCTCAACCGCATCGCCGGCGGCTGGCAGCTTGCAGGCGTCACCATCCTCCAGAGCGGCCCGTTCCTCACGCCGTATCAAGACTCGGTCGACCCCGCCAACACCAACATCCTCACCACCATCGGCCAGGCCCGCCCCGACCAGCTGACCAACGTTTCGCTTTACGCCGCCCGCCGCACCACTTCGCAGTGGCTCAACCCCGCCGCGTTCCCCTATCTCAACCTCCAAACCGCCTCCGGCGTCGGCATCGGCCGCTTCGGCAACGCTCCAGTTGGCGGCGTCGTCGGTCCCGGTACGGACAACTTCTCCCTCTCGTTGATGAAAAACTTCGCGCTTTACGAGCAGTCAAGGTTCCAGTTCGGCCTTGAAGCCGCCAACGTTTTCAACCACCGCAACTACGAGCCGCCCAACATGCAGGTCGACTCTTCCGGCTTCGGCTCCATCACTGCCTTGCAAACCGCCGAGGGCGCCGGCCCTCGCAGCCTGGAACTCACCGCCCGCATCAATTTCTAAAACGGTCCGCCGCCCGAGCCAGGGCACACAAACGTGAGCGCCATCACATCCTGCCTTTCACACCGTGCCTACACTCGGAGTCACTTCCGAGGGTTTCAGCGGATCTCCAATTGCGGTACCCGGGAATGATTGGCCTCAAGTGGCTTTTTCCTTAAGAAAAAGCCACCTTCAACAATGCCAATTAGGCTACACAAATTGGAGATCCGCTCTAAAGGGCGCCATGCAACTGAATCCCGCTTTTCCCGCTGTAGATCCTATTCCTTTGCCGGCTCCGATATGGTTGCTGAAGCTGCTCCATATCGTTACCCTGGCGCTGCATTTTGTGGCTGTGGAAATGCTGCTGGGCGGGCTGCTGCTCGCCGTCTTGCTCAGTCTTTTCCGCGGCTCGCCGGCCTCGCTGGTCACCGCGCGGGCTTTGGCGCGCCGGCTCACGGTGGTCATGACCTACGTCATCAACCTCGGCGTGCCACCGCTGCTCTTTGCCCAGGTGCTTTACGGCCGCGCGCTTTACACCAGCAGCGTTCTCATCGGCCTCTACTGGATCTCCATCCTCGGCCTCCTCATGCTGGCCTATTGGCTGCTCTATCGCTTTTCTGCCCGGCTTGAGGCCGGCAAGTCCGCGTGGTGGGTGGGGCTCATCGCCTGGCTGCTTGCCGGCAGCATCGCCCGCCTGCTCTCGACCAATATGACCCTGATGCTGCGCCCTGAGGTCTGGCGCAGCATGTACTCCGCTTCGGCCGCGGGAAGATTTCTTCCCACCGGCGACCCCACCCTGGAGCCGCGCTGGCTCCTGATGATGGCCGGCGGGCTGTTCCTCGGCGGCCTCTGGCTCATTTATCTTTCCGCCCGCTCCACCTTTACCGCGGACGAGAAGCGCTTTGTCGCCGGCCTGGGCGGCAAGGTGGCCGCGGGCTTCGGCCTGGTCTATCTCGCTGCCGGCCTGTGGGCCGCCAGCGTGCAGCCTGAAGCGGTCAAAGCAGGCCTGCACACCCACGCGCTCTACAAGTTCGCAGGTTTCGCTGGCTACGGCTGGCTGGCGCTGGTTGTGGTTGCCGTGCTTCTCGGCGCTTACGCAGGGTTCCGCAAGCTTGCCGCCCCATGGCTCGCTTGGGCTGCCGTTCTCGTCGCCGTGCTTACTGAAATCATGTTCACCATCTACCGCGACGGCGTCCGCGACCTCACCCTGCTCAGCAAAGGCTACGACGTGTGGGATCGCGTGGTGGTCACCAACTGGAGCGTCGTGGGACTGTTCCTGGTCCTGTTCGTCGCAGGCCTGGGTGTCATTGCATGGCTCGTGTCCGTCGTGGCGCGCGCACAAAAAACCATGGAGGGCGCTGCATCCTTATGAGCGAACTGACCAATCCCGCAATCGTCCCCGCAAACATTCTCGAGGAGCCCGGCGAACGCAACACTCGCCGCGCATTCCTTGCCGCTGCCGGCGCTGCAGGCCTGTGCTACACTGCTGCACTCGCCTATCCCATCTACCGCTATCTGGCCTCGCCGCAGGAGATGGCTCTCTCTGCCACAGCCGTCACCGAGGTCACCCTCAAGGACGCGCAAAAGCTGCCTCCGGGCTCGGTGCTCATGTTCAAGTTCGGCACCGCTCCGGCCATGCTCATCCACCATGAAGACGGCCGCTGGATCGCCCTCACCGCGGTCTGCACCCATCTCGGCTGCACCGTGCAATACGAGCCCCAGGCCGACCGCATCCACTGCGCCTGCCACGGCGGCGTCTACAACGCCTACACCGGCGCCAACGTCAGCGGCCCGCCCCCCAAGCCGCTCACCCTTTTCAAAACCGCCGTCAACCAAACCGGCGTAGAAGTCTCGCGCGTATGAGCACTGCCCACTGTTCACTGTCCACTGCCCACTGTTCCCGAGGATTCGGCGCATGACCACAAAAACCATCACGAACTCGCTCTATGACTGGGTCGATGAGCGCCTGGGCCTCACTGAGCTCGCCGCCTTCGCTCGCCACAAGACTGTCCCGGTCCACTCCCAGTCCTTCTGGTACTACTGGGGCGGAATCTCGCTTTTTCTGTTCCTCGTTCAGTGCTTCACAGGCGTCCTGCTGCTGGTCTACTACCGCCCCGGCGCAGAGGCCTACGAGTCGGTCCGCCAAATCACTTTCGTCATGCACTTCGGCTGGCTCATCCGTTCTGCGCACGCATGGTCTGCCAACCTGATGATCTTTGCCATCCTCGTGCACATGTTTTCGGTCTACTTCCTGAAGGCCTATCGCAAGCCCCGTGAGTTCGGCTGGCTCAGCGGCATGGCGCTGCTTGGCATCGCCTCGGTCTTCGGCTTCTCCGGCTATCTCTTGCCCATGGACGAGCTCAGCTACTTCGCCACCAAGGTCGGCCTGCAGATTCCCATGGCCATCCCCTATGTGGGCGAAGCCATTGCCAACATGCTCCGCGGCGGGCCCGATGTCAGCGAGTTCACCGTGCAGCGTTTCTTCGCCCTGCACGTAGTTGTGCTGCCCGCCCTCTTCCTGCCGCTGCTCGCTTTTCACTTGTGGCTGGTCCAGCGCCACGGCAACGCCTCTCCGCCCAGTGAAGAAGCCAAGCCGGCCTCGGAGCGCAAAGTCATTCCCTTCATGCCCAACTTCCTGCGCAAGGACCTGGCCATGTGGCTCATCTCGCTCAACATTCTCGCCCTGTTGGCTTCGGTGTTTCCCTGGGCACTGGGCAAGCAGGCCGATTCCCTGGTCCCCGCTCCGCTCGGCATTCACCCGGAATGGTACTTTATGAGCCCCTTTGAAATGCTCAAGCTTCTTGGCGCGGTGGTTCCCGGTGAATTTGGAGAAATTGCCGGAATCCTGCTCTTCACGCTGGGCATTGTGCTCTGGATTTTGATTCCGTTCTACGACACCGGGAAGGAATCGGGCCAGCGCGCCCGCGCCGCGCACTACTTCGGCCTGTTGGCAGTCTTCGCCCTCCTGGCCACAACGCTCATCGGCTATTGGGCAATTCGGTGAGGCAGTGTGCAGTGAACAGTGGACAGTGAGCGGCGTGCAGTGAACAGCGAAGCGGATGATGCAATGACGAATGTGAGCGTACCGAGAGTTAAGTCTTTCCGCGATCTACAGGTTTGGCAACGATCTATGGAAATGACCGTAGCCGTCTATCGCCTTACCCAGGGCTTTCCGCGCGAGGAAGTCTCTGGGCTCACGAGCCAGCTTCGGCGCGCTGCCGTCTCAATTCCCAGCAACATTGCGGAAGGCCAGGCAAGGCTTAACACACGCGAATTCAGGCAGTTTTTGGGCGTTGCACGCGGATCGAATTGCGAGTTGCAGACCCAGTTGGAAATTGCTCGCAAACTCGAACTGGGAGATCAACAGCTCCTCATCGACGTTGAAGGTTTGTCGCACGAAGTCGGCAAAATGATCTTTGCAATTTTAGTAAAGCTGAAAATCTGAACGTGCGTCAGTCCTTCACTGTTCACTGTCCACTGTCCACTGGAGTAATCATGAACTATCCATTCTGGAACATTCCTTATCTCGGCTCGGGCTGGGTCATCGGCATCATCGCCATCTTCCACGTCATGATCTCGCAATTTGCCGTGGGGGGCGGATTCTATTTGCCCATGGCCGAGCGCAAGGCATTGCGCATGCCTGAGGGTCAACTTCGTGCGGACTGGCTCGCGCAACTCGTCAGCCACTCGAAGTTCTTTCTCATCCTTACCGGCGTCTTCGGCACCATCTCCGGCGTAGGCATCTGGTTTGCCATCGGCCTCACTCATCCTGAAGCCACCAGCACGCTCATCCACAACTTCGTCTTCGGCTGGGCCATCGAGTGGGTCTTCTTCGTTGTTGAGCTCACCACCGCCGCGGTCTACTACTACACCTGGAACCGCATCGACCCCAGGCTGCACCTCACCGTTGGCTGGGTCTACGCCGGCGCATCCCTCTGCACCCTCATCATCATCAACGGCATTCTCACCTTCATGCTCACGCCCGGCGACACGTGGCTTGCCGTGGCCGGCACTGGCCGCGAGGCCGGCAAGTTCTGGTTTGCCTTCTTCAATCCCACCTACTGGCCCAGCCTTTGCCTGCGCACATGCGTCTGCGCCTCGCTGGCCGGCATCTGGGCGCTCATCACCGCTAGCCGCATCGACGGCGCCAGGCAGCCCGAGCTCAAGAGCAGCCTGGTCAAATGGAGTTGCAGGTGGCTCGTGCCGTCCTTCGTCGCCATGCCGTTCCTCATGATCTGGTACTACATGATGGTTCCCGCATCGCAGCAGGCCTTGCTCACGCTGGGCATCGACACCATCAACGCCGGCACATTCTCCGCGGTCACCCGCATGGCCCTGGTCATCATCATCACCTCGGCCACCATCATTGGCGTCGTCTATTACCTCGCTTATCGCAATCCGGTGGACTTCAACCTCTCGCACGCCATGGCAGTTCTCCTTCTGGCGCTCATGGCCACGGGCGCCGGCGAGTACTCGCGCGAAATGCTGCGCAAGCCCTACGTCATCGGCCGCTGGATGTACTCGAACGGTGTCCGCGTCCCCTACGTCCCACGGATCAATCAGGAAGGCTACCTGGCCCACACGAACTGGATCTGGAATGGGGGCGCGGGAGATGCAGCCGCGGCGCCGTCCGGCTACTCCCGCGGCGAAGCCATCTTCCGCGGCGAGTGCGGTTCCTGCCACACCCTCAACGGCTACCGTCCGCTTGCCCAACTGCTGGCCGGC
>JBEKAM010000369.1:0-3158 GCA_050015915.1 Solirubrobacteraceae bacterium | reverse complement strand
CGGGGTAAAGATCCGGAACGAAGCCAATTCCGGACAGGTCGTCGTAAGGCGGGCCTCCCACCAGAGCGGCCCTGCCGGTGGCGGCGCGAACCGTTTCGGCCACCGATTGCGCCAAGGTGGTACCGTGGTAGGGCAGCAAGGCTTTGTTCCGGCCCATGCGCGAGCTGTTCCCCCCCACCAGCACATACCCCGCCCGGCTGCTCACACGGAAATGATACCATCGACATATAGCGCCGGGTCCGCATCCTTGCCTTGGATTTCGATCCAAGAATGTCTTATACTGAGGTGCCAAACATTTTGAGGCGTTTTTGTTCTAGACTAGGACTTGGGATAATGGCAGCGGCTATGTTGGCCGCCGGCCAGCCGGATCGGCCGCCGCAAATGGTGAGCGTGGTGCGGGCCGACCCCCGCAGTGGCAAGCTGGTGAGAAGCGTGATCGTGACTGCAAAGCCCGTCGCTGCTCGCAGAGCCGCCGAGGGCGCTGTGGCGCCCCGCGGAATCGATGAGGCGGTCGAGGCCATCGCTGCCACGCAATCATTGCCGCCCCAACTGGTCCATTCCGTCATCAAGGTGGAGAGCAATTATAATCCGCTGGCGGTGTCGTCCAAGGGAGCGCAAGGCTTGATGCAGTTGATGCCGGCAACCGCCCGACGCTTCGGCGTGGCCAATGCGTTCGACCCGGTGGACAACATTCAGGGCGGCACTCGTTATCTGAAATACCTGCTGGATCTTTATAAGGGTGATTACAACCTGGCGCTGGCCGCTTACAATGCCGGCGAAGGCGCGGTGGAGAAATACGGAACGGTGCCGCCTTACCCGGAGACCATCAATTATCTGGTCCAGGTGGGCCGGCAGTTTCAGAAGGGTTCGCCTGCGGCGGCGCCGGTGAGCCAACCCGCTGCCCCCAAAGCGCCGGAGGCGCCGGCTGGGCCGGCGCACATTCAGGAAGTTGTGGGTCCCGACGGTACGGTACGTTACGTCTCTCGGTAAGTTTCTGTTATGAAGCTGGTTGCGGCGGTCGCGGTCTCGGTGACGCTCCTCATGGGGCAGAGCGATCCGTCTGCGGCTCGCTCGGTGACTGCCGTCCGCTATTGGTCGCTCAAGGATGTCACACGAGTTGCCATTGAGGTGAGCGGCCCTTTCCAATTCCACATGGATCGCCTCCATAATCCCGAGCGAGTTTACTACGACATTCTGAACTCCCATCTGCGGATCGACGGCAAGCGCACTTACGTGGATAGCGTCGATGACGTCATGCTCAAGAAGGTACGGGCTGCCGAAACTACCCCGGGAATTACGCGCGTGGTGCTGGATTTTACGGGAAATGCCGCCGCCACCACGTCTACCCTGACGAATCCCGACCGGCTGATTATCGAGCTGCGAATGCCTGCCGGCAATCCGCTGCGCACCGAGACTCCGCCAACCGTCGCCAGCGCTCCTCCAGTGACGGCGGCCAAGTACTTCCCCCCACCGACGGTAGCTATCAAGCCGGTGATCGTGCCACTCCCTCCTCCGCCGGAGTTGAAGGTTACCGTCGTGTCCGACGTTTCTAAGCCTGCGTCTGCGGCCGTAAATCCCCCAGCCTCAAGACCCGCGCCGGATAGTACTCCAGCGGCCGCTGCTCCCACGACGGCGCCAGATCCGGCGCATACCCCCGATCCCGGACCTGAGGAGATCGCCAGGGCGGCGCGGCCCACCAGCGCAGGCACTAACTCGCTGATTCGCACCTTGGGCCTCAAAATCAATCGCGTGGTGATCGATCCCGGCCACGGCGGGCATGATCAGGGTACCGAAGGTACGAAAGGCCTGCTGGAAAAGGAACTGGTGCTGGACGTCGCTCTGCGGGTGGGCAAGCTCGTGCAGCAAAACATGGGCGCGGAAGTGATTTACACGCGCAGCGACGATACCTTCGTTCCCCTCGAAGGCCGCACCGCCCTGGCGAACGAGAAGAAGGCCGACTTATTCCTGTCGATTCACGCGAATTCGTCGCCCTATCCGAGTATTTCCGGGGTGGAGACTTATTACCTGAACATTAACGGCAGCCAAGACGCGATGGACGTGGCGCGGCGCGAAAACGGACCTACGCTGAATTCCATTTTCGACCTGCAAGACATCGTCAAGAAGATTGCCCTGCACGACAAGTCCGAGGAGTCGCACGAATTCGCCAAACGCATGGAGGCGTCTTTGTACTCTTTCTCCCTCAAGAATTTCCCCGGCACTAAGGACCGGGGAGTAAAGACCGCTCCTTTCATCGTGCTGATCGGCGCTAACATGCCGTCGGTTCTGGCGGAGATCGGGTTCCTGACTAACTCCAGGGAAGAGGCTCTCCTGAAAAGATCCGATTATCGGCAGAAGTTAGCCGACGCCCTTTATAAGGGCATGGAAAAATATACCGACAGCCTCAGCCATTTCCAGGCCTCAGTCAAGCCGTGAAGGTTCTGGCTTTCCGCCATGTTCCGTTCGAGGGCGTAGGACACATCGGCCCCCAGCTGGAAGCTCGCGGGATCGGCTGCGATTACGCCGATCTTTACCGCGAGGGTGTTTCCGATCCTGACATCGCGGCATACGCCGGGCTGATCTTTCTGGGCGGTCCGATGTCGGCCAACGACCCGTTGCCGTATCTCGGCCGCGAGCGGGCGCTGATCGCGCGAGCCGTGGAACGAGGACAACCCCTCCTGGGAATTTGCCTCGGTTCACAACTGATCGCGCGGAGTCTGGGAGCGGACGTCCACCGCAATGGCGAGAAGGAAATCGGCTGGTTCGACCTTCATTTCGCCGCGGCCGCCGCGGACGATGCGCTCTTCGGCGGGATTCGCGGTCCGGAGAAGGTGTTCCATTGGCACGGCGACACGTGGGAATTGCCGCCCGGCGCCGAGCGGTTGGCGTGGTCGCAAGCATGCCGCAATCAGGCGTTTCGGGCCGGCCGCAACATCTACGGTCTGCAATTTCACCTGGAAGTAACCCCCGCCATGATTGCCGATTGGCAGGCACAGGACGAGAATTGCGGAGACGTTTGTGAGTTATCCGCTGCGCTCGATCCGCACGCCCATAGCGCGCGCCAGGAGGAGTTGTCGAACTTAGTCTTCGGGCGCTGGTGCACTCTCTTATGGCCCTAGAGAGTCTCCCACATAAAGCCTGAGAATTCCTCATTTGGGGGG
>JBEKAM010000368.1:0-2652 GCA_050015915.1 Solirubrobacteraceae bacterium | reverse complement strand
ATGAGCGGGACGCCTTGGCGGCTCTTGAGCCGCGCCCGTTCGGCGCCCACGACCGGGTCCCATTGCGGTGACTGCCAAGCGCACTCGGTAACCGGACCGTAGGTTTCGGTGAGGCCGTAGACGTGCGTGATCCGCGCGCCCAAGGCTTCGATTTGGGCGATCGTCGTCGGCGACGGCGGCGCGCCGGCGGTGATGATGCTGACCAGGTGCGGGAACGGCTGGATGCCCGGTGCGTTGCAGATGCCGACCAGGACGGTCGGCGCGGCGCACATGTGCGTTACGCCAAGGTTTTCGATGGCGTCGACGACGCGAGCGGCTTCGACCTTTCGCAAGCAGACGTGGGTCGCGGAAGCCGCGGTCACCGCCCACGGGAAGCACCAGCCGTTGCAGTGGAACATCGGCAGCGTCCACAAATAGACCGGGTGCTTGGCCATGCCGCAGGTGATGACGTTGGCGAGCGCGAGCAGATAAGCGCCGCGATGGTGATAGACGACGCCCTTGGGATCGCCGGTGGTGCCGGAGGTGTAGTTGAGCGAGATCGCGTCCCATTCATCGTCCGGCATCAGCCAGGCGAAATCCGCATTGCCTTCGCGCAGCAAATCTTCGTATTCGAGGCTGCCGATCCGCTCGCCCGCGCCGCCAAATTCCGGATCGTCGTAATCGATGACCAGCGGCTTCACCTTGGCGCTCGCCAGCGCGTCCTTCATGACCTTGGAGAATTCGCGATCGACGATCAGCACCTTGGTCCCGGCATGATCGAGCGTGAAGCCGAGAATAGCGGCGTCGAGCCGGGTGTTGAGTGTATTGAGGACGGCGCCGGTCATCGGTACGCCGTAATGCGCCTCGACCATCGCCGGCGTGTTGGCGAGCATGACTGAGACCGTGTCGCCACGCTTGACGCCGCGGCGCGACAGCGCGGACGCCAATTTCTTCGCGCGTACATAAAATTCGCGGTAATTCCGGGATAGTCCGCCATGAACGATCGCGGCCGTATCCGGATAAACCTCGGCCGCGCGCGCCAGGAAAGACAGCGGCGTCAGCGGCTGAAAATTCGCCGCGTTGCGTTCGAGATCGGTGTCGTACGGCGTCGGCATTCGGTGTCGCCTCCCTGGAAACCCAGCCTAGCGAAAGCGGGCGACTTTGAGAATGGCGGGACCTGGCAGCGCGCTTTTCAGCGAACGAAGCCTCTTGCTCCCTGCCAGAGCAGTGTGATGGCGATCAGCAGCATCAGCACATAGGCAATCTTGTAGAATTGTTCGGTCGGCGTTTTGCGAACGAGCCAGATGCCGAGAAAATTGGTGGCGACGGCGAGCGGCAGCAAAACCACCGAGGTGGCGAGATTACGTACCGAGAATTGGCCCAGCGCGAAATACGGAATGACTTTCATCCAATTCAGGATGGTAAAGAAAATGACCGTCGTGCCGACCAGCGTGAATTTTTCGAGGCGTTGCGGCAACATGTGAATTTGAAATGGCGGTGAACCAACCTGCACCAGGGTCGAGGTGAAGCCGGAGAGCGCGCCCCAGAGAACGCCCATGGCCGGATGCGGCCGCCGCGCCGGTGCCGGCGGCCGGCCGAGATAGGCGCGCCGCCAGTTCCCGACCCACATGTGAAGAACGAAGATCAGCGCGATCGAGCCAACGATCAATTCGATCGCCGCGTTGGAGAGGTAACTCGCCAGCAGCCAGCCGGCGCCGACGCCAAGCACCGAGCCGGGCAACAACACTTTCAGATTCCAGGCGCTCCAGGCGCGGTGATAGGTCCACACCGAAATCGCGTCCTGGCAAATGAGGATCGGCAAAAGTATGGCCGCGCCTTCAAGTGGCGGCATGACCAGTACGAGCAGCGGCGTCGCAACCATGCCGAGCCCGGCGAAGCCGCCCTTGCTCAGGCCGAGCAGCGTCACGGCGGGAATGGCCACGAGATAAAACAGCGGATCGGTGATCACGGGAGTCCGAGAATCCGGCAGGAGAATTGGGTGACATAGATCAAAGCGCGCGCCCTGACGCCAGCGTTGTGTTGCATGGCGGCAGTGCCGGGGCCGCACGGCTTGCAAAGGCTACGGCCGGGGATCGACAATGAGCCGAGAAGCGTAAACGAAAGAGAACGCCATGGACGCCCGTTCGAGCCGCTACCATGAGGTCTACGCGCGCTGGCAGCGCGACCCGCAAGGCTTTTGGGCCGAAGCGGCCGCCGATCTCGAATGGTTCGAACCAGCGAAGTCGACCTTCGACGCGAAAGCCGGAATCTACGGGCGCTGGTTTCCAGGCGGCATGTGCAACACCTGCTTCAATGCAGTCGACCGCAACGTCAATGCCGGACGTGGCGACCAGGCGGCGATCATCTACGATTCACCGCTCGCCGGCACCAAGCGGACCATGACCTATCACCGCCTGATGACCGAGACGCAGGTGCTCGCCGCCATGCTGCGCGATCTCGGCGTCGGCAAGGGCGACCGGGTGATCCTGTATATGCCGATGGTGCCGGAAGCGGTGATCGCCATGCTCGCCTGTGCGCGCATCGGCGCCGTCCATTCGGTCGTGTTTGGTGGCTTCGCCGCGCGCGAATTGGCGACCCGCATCGACGACGCCAAACCGAAAGTGATCCTCTCCGCGAGCTGCGGCATCGAGCCCGGCCGTATCGTCCTCTACA
>JBEKAM010000367.1:0-12654 GCA_050015915.1 Solirubrobacteraceae bacterium | reverse complement strand
GGCGGCGTTCTCTCGTGTGATCGGCGGGGACGGATGGGGCGCGATGGCGACGGGCGAGGACGGCCTGCGCGCGGTCGAGATCGCGGCAGCGGTCGAGCGCTCGGCGCGGACGCGGGCGGAGGTGACGCTGTGACCGCCCTACGGGCCGCCGGAACGCGCCCGTCCGCCCCTGCAATCCCGGGAGGCGCGCCGTGGCCGAGCGCGGGGCGGCGCGAGCGCGAGCTCGTCGAGCAAGTCCTTGCCGGAGGCGTCTGGGGTGGGACGATGGGAGGCCCGATGGCCGTCGCCCTGGGCGCCGCGCTCGCTGATCTCCACGGTGCGGCGCATGGCGTCGCAGTGTCGAGCGGCACGGCCGCCCTGCATCTCGCCCTGATGGCCCGGGACATCGGCCCCGGTGACGAGGTCGTCGTCCCCGCCTACACGTTCGCGGCGACGGCGCTCGCTGTGGCTTACACCGGAGCGATCGTCGTTTTCGCCGACATCGATCCGGCGACGCTGTGCCTCGACCCCGCGAGCGCCGAGGCTGCCCGGTCGGAGCGCACTCGCGCCGTTATACCGGTCCACTTCGGCGGGACACCGGCCGACATGCGCACCCTCGCGCCCTGGGCCGCGCGTCACAAGCTGGCGATCGTCGAGGACTGCGCGCATGCACACGGCGGCGCGCTTGGAGGCAAGGGCCTCGGTACCTGGGGCGAGGCCGGGTGCTTCAGCTTCCAGCAGAACAAGAATGTCACCGGCGGAGAGGGCGGCGCGATCATCACCGACGACGCGGCGCTCGCCGACGCCTGCCGTCACACGCTCAGCAGGTTCGGTCGCGTGGCCGGCGGACCCCCGCACCATCATGTCCGTCTCGGCTTCAACTACGCCCTGGCGGAGCTCCCCGCGGCCGTCGCCGTCGCGGGCCTCGAGCGCCTCCCCGCCGAGAACGCGATCCGCGATCGAGCGCGCCGCCGGCTCGTCGATGCCATGGGCGGGATCGACGGGGTCACCGCGATCGCGCCCGCTGATGAGTCCGACGTCGTGCACGCGTGCCATCTGCTGGCGTTCCGCGTCGACCCCGTGCGGACCGGCCTCTCCGCGGCCGATGTCGCCGCCGGCTTGACAAGGTCCGGCGTCGCCTGCCGGACGCTCTATCCAGTCCCGCTGTATCAACAGCCGGTGTTCGAGCCCGGCGGGCACGTCAACGGAGGGCTTGGCTCCTGGCGCGCCGTCGCGACGCCGCACGCGATTCGCGCATGCCACGAGATCGCCTATCTGCCGCAGTGGGCACTCCTCGCCGGCGAGGAGTGCGCGGAGCGTTGCGTGGACGCTCTGACCGCGGTCATCGAGCATGCCGGCGAGGGGAGATCGTCGTGACGTTTCGAACCGAGCAACAGGACGCGATGCTCTTGGAGGCGCTATCCGCTGCCGCGGTGGACGAACGGGCGGTGTGGGCGCAGATGTGGGCGCGTACCGAACCGGGGCCGCTGCTTGAGATCGGCTGCGGCAACGGCGAAATGCTCGCGTTCCTCGCCGAGAGCACTGGCCCGCATCCAGCGGTCGGGCTCGACACCTCGTCGTACCTGCTCGATCCACGCCGCAACGTCGCCGCGAGCGCGCCGAACGTCGTCCTCGTCGAGGGTGACGCGTGTCGCCCTCCATTTCCCGAGGGCACCTTCCAGAGTGTCTTTCTCAACAAGGTCGTGCACGAGATCTGGGCGGACCACGGACACCGCGGCACGGTTGCCGCTCTCACCGCCTGCGCGCGGATGCTGCGCCCCGGCGGCCAGCTGATCATCCGCGAGAACGTCCGCCCCGATCCACGACCCGTGTCGATCCGGTTGGAGACCGAACGCGCCCGAACGCAGTTCTGGCGCTTCTGCGCGCAGTTCGAGCCGCGCGCGGTCGGTGCGCGCTGGCTGTCCTCCTTCGAGGTGGAGCTGGACATCGGCGACGCGCTCGAGTTCCTTACGAAGAAGGACGATCCCAACTGGGCCGCCGAGATGCATGAGCCGCACTTCACGTTCTTCGAGGGCGAGTGGCCCGCAGTCCTCGGCGAGCACGCGCTGCTAAGCGACATCGCCATCGCGCCGGACGAGCTGACGCCGGTGCCGGTCTTCGACGAGGTCGCCCTGAGCTGGCAGCCCGAGCCGTACAAGCACGTGATCGCGGCGCGCAAGCCCCGGGTCTGACATGCTCGTCGACGTCACACTCCGCGAAGGGGCGCAGTCTGCACACGTAGCGCTCTCCACGGAGGCCAAGCAGCAGGTGGCGTGCGCGGTTGCGGAGCTCGGCGTCCGCGCTATCCAAATCGGCTTCCCCGGATACTCGCCACAGGAGGAGGCAGACTGCCGCGCCGTCGCCGCGGCGCTCGAGCCCTACGACGAGGTCCGCTTGCACTGCCTCTGCCGGCCCAGGCCGGAGGAGTTCGCGCTTGCACGGGACATTGGCGCCGCCGCGCTGTCGTTCTCGATCCCGTCGAGTGAGACGGCGCTCAAGCGTCTCGGCTGGGACGACCGGCAGCTGGGCGACTGGGTCAGCCGCCGCGTCGACGAGGCATGGGCGACCGGGCTGACAGTTCGGGTGTCGTGTGAGAACGCGGCCGACACGCCGGTCGAGCGGGCGCGGTTCGTCTATCAGCGAGCCGTCGCGGCCGGCGCGGCGATCGTGACCGTCGCCGACACGGTCGGTCGCTTGCTGCCAGCTGAGGTCGGCGAGCGCGTGCGTCGTCTGCTCGAGGGCACGCACGTGACAGTGGCCGTGCATTGCCATGACGATCTCGGCCTTGCGACGGCCAACACGCTGGCGGCGTACGAGGCCGGAGCGAGCCACCTCGAGGTCTCGTTGTGCGGGATCGGCGAGCGGGCGGGGCTCGCGGCAGGCCGATCGTCGGCCTAAACGCGTTCGCGCACGAGATCGACATCCATACCGAGGCCCTTGACGACTACTCGGCGTTCCCGCCGGCCCTTGTGGGGGCGCGCGCGCTGGTCTCATACGGCACGCATACGGGCGCGGAGGGCGTGCGCGCCCTCGCGACGACGCTCGGCGTACAACTCGACGTGCGCGCCGAACTGCACCTGGTCAGCCGGATCCACCGCGATGCCCACGCGGGTCGTCCAGTGGGCCAGCAGCTCGTCAGCGGCTGGATCCTCGACGCGGCGGCAGCCGAGGCCGCTGCCGCGACCGCGTAGCTTAACGCGCCCGCTCGCGCGTTCCCGCCACGGCGTGTTGCACGATGCGGTGGCAGAACTCAGGGAAGTCCTGCCCCGCCTCGATCGCGGCCTTGCGGATCAAGCTGAGGGGGGTCATGCCCGGGAGCACGTTCGCCTCGAGGCACACCGGCGTCCCGTCATCCGGCAGCCTGAAGTCGATGCGGGAATACGCGTGGCGGCCGAGACCGAGGACCTCGTGGACGCGTTCGGCCGCCTGTTGCACGCTCCCTGTGACAGCTTGTGGAAGACGGGCCGGGCAGATCTCGAGGGCTCCGCCGGTCTGATACTTGGCCGCGTAGTCGAACAGCGGCCCGTCGTGGACGATCTCGACGATCGGCAGGGCGTCGCCGCCGAGGATGCCCACCGTCAGTTCGGTCCCTTCGACGTACTGCTCGACAAGCACCGTCGAGTCGAACCGCAGCGTGTCGGCGACCCGCTGCGTCAGCTCCGCACGGGTCGCGGCCAGCGTGACCCCTACGGTCGAGCCGCCTCGCGCCGGCTTGACGACCAGCGGCAACTCGAGGTCAATCGCGTTCACCTTGTCGACGCTCGAGATCGCGCGCCACGCCGGCGTCGCAATGCCCGCGTGCAGCATCAGCGGCTTCGAGACCGCCTTGTTGAACGCACGCGCGCACGCGTCGCCGTCCGCGCCGGTGTGCACGATCCCGGCGAACTCCAGCACCGACTGCACGGTGCCGTCCTCGCCGGCGCCGCCATGCAAGGCAATAAACACGATGTCGGCGTTTCGGCAGCCTTCGATGAGCCCGATCACGCGGTCGGCGCCCGTGAGGCTCGACTCGAGCTCCGTGAGGCGCGCGAGCGTCGGCGGCTCGCGCGCGATCGAGACGTCCGCGCCTCCCGCGTCGTCGCGGACGTGAAACTCGAGGCGCTGCCCCGCGAGGATGGCGGCGACATCGTCCGGCCACACGACTTCAGCCACCGCGTAGTCACGCTGCCGCAAGGAGCTCGCGATGAATCGCCCTGAAGCGAGCGAGACATCCCGCTCCGTGCTCGTCCCGCCCGAGACCACGACGACCTTCAGCTCCGCGGCGACGTTCACGCAGGGGAGTCTAAACAAAGGCAGCCCACGACTGCCGTAGCGCTTTGGGCTTTAGCCTTTGACCTATGGCAGCAACTTGCACTAGTGTGACGGACATGTCGACGGATGCCAGTTCGGTGACAGGGCCGGCGTGGCTCGACCACTACGATGTCGTGGTCGTCGGGGGCGGGCCGATCGGCCTCGCCGCCGCGTACAGCTGCGCCCGCGAAGGCCGGTCCGTGCTCCTCCTAGAGCAGTACAACTTCTTCAATCAGTCGGGCAGCTCGAACGATCTCGTCCGGATGTTCCGCACGATGTACACTGAGAGTTTCCTGGCAGACCTCGCGCACGCGTCGATCAAGGACTGGCACGACCTGGAACACGAAGCGGGCGAGGAGCTGATCGTGATGAGCGGTCTGCTCAACTTCGGCGATCCCGCCTACATCGACGGCCCGGAGGGGAACCTTCTCGAGCCGGTCAAGAACCTGGATCGCCTTGGCATGCCGTACCGCACGATGACCGCCAAGGAGATCCAGAGCGAATATCCGCTTGAAGGGCTGCCCTCGTCGTTCGTGGGGGTGTTCGCCCCCGACAATGGCTGCATCAACGTGCCGCGGGTGCTGCGCGTCCTGCATCGGCTGGCGCGTGCGCACGGCGCGACGCTGCGATCGAACACCGCGGTCACCGACCTTGGCCTGAGCCCCGACCTCGTCAAGGTCTCGATCAAGGAGTCGAACGGGACGGAGCGGGTCGTCACGGGCGAGCGTTGCATCCTCGCCGCCGGCGCCTACACGAACCGACTCCTGCGCTCGTTCGGGCTCGCGCTGCGGCTCCAGATCTGGGAGATGGTCTACGCGTACTACGCCACCGATCCCGAGAGCGGCAACGGGCATTTTCCGAGCATGTGGTTCCAGTTCCTCGGCTCGACCGACGGTGACCCGGCCAAGTCGAACCTGTTCTACGGCTTTCCCAGCGTCTCCTGGGGTCCGGAGAACCTGGTCCGGATTGCGGTCGACAACGCCGTCAACATAATCAATGATCCCGCCGAGCGCGGGGTGGCACCGGCCGCGAATGACCTCGCCGTGACGGCAGAGTTTGTCCGGCATCACTGCCCGGGCGTCGATGCCCAGCCGAACTATTGCGGCACGTGCCTGCAGGCGAATCTGCCCGACAACCTATCGGTCCTAGACTTCCTTCCCGCCACGGTCGGCCCAGGCCACGAGAACGTCGCCGTGTTCGCCGGCGGCTGGGCGTTCAAGTTTGTGCCACTCGTCGGCAAGGCGCTCGCGGACCTGGTGCTGGAGGGCGAGACGGGCTTCTGGCCGCAGGAGTTCCGCGTCGCCAGACCGGGTCTTCTCCAGGTGTGATGCAACCGGCCGACCTCCTCGCGAACGCGTCACCTCAGGGGTACACGCTGCCGCTGTCCCCGGGGGGCGAGTCGTCGCTCGTCCCGCCCCCCCCATGGCATTTTTCGGGCGATGTCATGGTGGTCGAGTACCTGGCGGACCCCGCAGAGGTCGCGCCCTACATGCCGCGCGGCGTGACGCCCGATCCCGAAGGGCGCGCTGCGGCGATCTTCGGCTCGTGGCAGTCCTGTACCGACGGCGGCGTTGAGCTCCTCGATCCGATCCGCTCGCAGTACCACGAGTTCTACATCGTGCTCGCCGGCACATTGGGCGACCAGAAGGTGGCGCGGTGTCCGTATTGCTGGGTCGACCGCGACTTCTCGCTCGTTCGTGGGCTCATCCAGGGCTATCCGAAGAAACTGGCGTCAATCGCGATGACCTGGGCGGGGGGCGTGGGTCGCGCGGCGTCACCCCTTGCTCCCGGCGTCCAGTTCGGCGCGTCGTGTGCGGCCGAGCATCGCCGGCTCGCGGAGATGCGTCTGCGGCTGACCACACCCGCCGACGAGGGTTCGTGGTTCATGCGTGCTCCGCTTGTGCACACCCGTCGCTTCCCGGCGTGGGACCCGGCGGGCGCGGGCGTCGATGAGCTCGTCGCGGCCGAAACAGTGAGTCAGGAGTTCCTCGACGTCTGGCACGCGGCGGGCGAGCTGTCGCTCTTCAGCGGCCCGAACCATGGGCTCGCGAAGCTGCGGCCTCGCGAGCTTGGCAGCGCGTGTCGAATGTCCTACGCCGAGACGCTCCTCGGCGGTCGCCTCATCACTACGGCATGAGCACGGGCGGGTTCGCTCAGGGTCGCGCCGGGGCCGGTGGCGCGCAGATCCAGCAATCGGCTCGCCTGGCGGGCGTGACCTACGACCTACGGGGACCCGTGCTCGCTGAGGCGCTGCGTCTCGAGGACGCCGGACACGAGATCATCAAGCTACACGTCGGCAACCCTGCCGCGTTCGGCTTCCACGCGCCCGATGCCGTCCTGCAGGAAGTCGTGCGCGGTCTTCACGATGCACAGGGCTACAGCGATTCCAAGGGCCTGCTCCACGCCCGTCGCGCCGTCGTCCAGCACTACGAGAGGCGCGGCGTGGCCGACATAGACGTCGAGGATGTGTACCTCGGCAACGGGGTCTCGGAGCTGATCGGCATGGCGTTGCAGGCGCTGCTCAACCCGGGCGACGAGGCGCTGATCCCGGCGCCCGACTATCCGTTGTGGACGGCGTCGACCTCGCTCGCAGGCGGCATTCCGGTGCACTATCCGTGCGACGAGGCCGCGGGCTGGCTGCCCGATCTAGACCGGCTCTCCGACCTGATCACTCCCCGAACCCGCGCGATCGTCGTCATCAATCCCAACAATCCGACCGGTGCCGTGTACCCGGAACCGCTCCTGCGGCAGATCGCACAGATCGCCCGCGAGCACCGGCTGGTTCTGATGGCCGACGAGATCTATGACCAGATCTTGTACGACGACGCCGAGCACGTCCCGCTCGCCCGTGTCGCCGTGGATCAGCCCGTGGTGGTCTTCGGCGGCCTCTCGAAGACCTATCGCCTGGCCGGATTCCGCGCAGGCTGGCTCGTCCTCGCCGGAGCAAGAGACCACGCGCGCGGATACGCCGACGGCCTCGACGTGCTCGCCAACCTCCGCTTGTGCGCCAATGTTCCCGGCCAGCACGCGATCCAGCCGGCCCTCGGCGGCCTCAGCGACATCGGCGCGCTCACCGGCCCTGGCGGCCGCCTGCGCCGCCAACGCGACATCGCCCACGAGCTGCTCACCGCGTTACCAGGAGTGTCCTGCGTGCGCCCGCGCGGCGCAGTCTACGCCTTCCCCCGGCTCGACCCATCGGTGTACGCAATCGACGACGACGAGCGCTTCGTGCTCGAGCTGCTCCGCCGAGAGAAACTGCTCTTGATGCAGGGCTCCGGGTTCAACCTGCCGACGTCCGACCACCTCCGGATCGTCACGCTCGCCCAAGTGGACGTCCTCGAGGAGGCGGTGTCGCGCCTGGGACGGTTCCTCGAGGAGTGGGCGCGAACCTGAGCCCGCTGGCGCCAGACGTCTAGCCTCACGTCGAAGTGTCTTGTCGGCTGCCGCTCGTGGGCGGCGAATCGGGGGCGTCTCGGATGTTGCCGGAAGCGGACTCGGACCCCTTCGCCTAAGACGTCGCCGACGACGCGTAGGGACTTGTTGGCGACGCGCGCGCCATCGTCGTCCACGAATCGTGGAAACTCGCGCGGCAGTAGGTTGGGCGCGCTGAGTCTGGAGGCAGTGGTTGATGAGCGTGTTCGCCGGCAAATGCCGTCGGGTCTGTCGGTGCTTGCGGTGAGCCGCCCTGGGTTTCGCGGAGACCGTGATCTGCCCCGGTTTCGGTGGAGTCGAGGCTTTGGAGTCGGCCGGCGTTGTTGGTGTTGTTCTGATCGTTGTTGATGGCGGTGGTTGCCGTCAACCTGCGTCTCGCGGAGACCAGCCGATGGCGTTTCGTTCGCCTCCGCGCCCGTCGCGGTCTTAGCGGGCTGACGTTCATCCCTGAGCCTGGACGAGTTGGGCTTCAGCCTCGGCGGGTGTGAGCATGCCGAGCGCTGAGTGGCGGCGTCGGGTGTTGTGGAAGTGCTCGATGTAGTCGTGGATCGCGGTGGCGAGTTCGATCCGGGTCTTCCAGCGCCGCCGGTTGAGCAGCTCGACCTGCATGCCTCCCCAGAAGCTTTAGACCATCGCGTTGTCGTAGGGCGAGCCGACTGCTCCCATCGACGGCGCCAGGCCGGCGTCGCGAACGCGCCGGCTGAACGCCCAGGAGGTGAACTGAACGCCGCGGTCGGAATGGATCACGAGTCCGTCGCGGTGCCCGCGGCGCTGGGTTGCCATCCCGAGCGCGTTGAGGACCAGCAGCGTGGTCTGGGTGCTGTCGATCGCCCAGCCGACGACGAAGCGGGAGAACGCGTCGAGCACGGCGCAGTAGATCTTGCCCTCGCGGGTCGGGTGCTCGGTGATGTCGGTCATCCACAGCTCGTTCGGGCGATCACGGCGGAACGAGCGCCGCACCAGATCGAGCGAGGTGACCTTCGCGACGCGTGCGCCCCTTGGCAGCCGCCGCGTCGGCAACCCCTTGATTCCGAGCTCGCGCATGATCGACTCGACCGCGTTGTGGCCGACCACGATCTCGCGGCCGTAGCGCAGCTCGGCCGTCACTCTCAGCGCGCCGTAGGTGCCGCCAGACGCCTTGTGGACGTCGGCGATCTCGCCGGCCAGCCAGATCCGTCTCAGCGTCCTCGGCGGGTCCGGCCTGTCCTTCCACGCGTAGTAGCCGGACTCCGACACGTCGAGTGTTCGGCACGCGTGTCGCACGTTGATGCCCTGCCCGGTCAGGGAGTCGATCACCGGGAAGAGCCTTTTGGGCTGATCCCCTCTTTCAAGAACACCTCGTTGATCTTCCGCGCGACCGCTAGCTCGGTCTCGAGCTGTTTGATCCGGCGCTTCGCCGCGGCCAACTCGAGCTGCTGATCGGTCGTCTGACCGACTTCCTCACCGCGATCGACACGATCCTGCTTGAGCCAGTTATAGATCGTCGTCTCGGTCATCCCGAACGTGACCGAAAGCTGCTCGACACGCGTCCCAGCGCGAGCGAGCTCGATCACCTGACGACGAACCTCCGGAGGGTAGCTGCGAGGCATGAACGTGAATCCTCTCTGCCGAGGACTCCAGCATGCCGACTCCAAAAATCCCGGGGCAGATCAAAGTCTCCGCCAAACCCAGGATGGCTCACAGTGTGCGTTGTGCTCGCAAGTGGGCCGGCCGGTATCGGCTCGAGGGCGAGCAGGGCCTCTTTGATCGTTCAAGCGCGCCAAGCCGGATCCCGCACGCCACCCCCGCGCAGCGGATCGAAGCGATCGCAGCACTACGAAGACTGAGGTTTACCGGGCCGGAGATCGCCGAGACGCTTGGGATGGCGCTCTCGACGGTGTCGGGGATCCTCACACGGATCGGGATGGGCAAGTTGGGGCGGCTAGGTTTGGAGCCCGCTGTGCGCTACGAGCGTGAGCGACCCGGGGAGCTGATCCACATCGATGTCAAGAAACTCGGGCGCATCCAGGGCGGTGCGGGCAAACGCGTTCGCGACGGCCTGCGCCAGCACTACACCCCCGCAAGCAAGACGCCGCCGGCGTTACCCGCCAGACCGTCGGCTGGGAGTACGTGCACATAGCGATCGACGACGCGACACGCCTGGCCTACGCTGAGGTGCTCAGCGACGAGAAAGCCACCACCGCGACCGGCTTTCTCCGTCGCGCCGTCGCCTTCTATCGCCGCCACGGCATCACAGTCGAGCAGCTCATCACCGACAACGGCGGCGCTTACATCTCGTTTGCACACGCCACGGCGTGCCGGCTGCTCGGCATCCGGCACATACGAACACGCCCCTACCGCCCGCAAACCAACGGCAAAGCTGAACGCTTCATCCGCACCCTGCTCGCCGGCTGGGCCTACGGCGCGATCTACCGCTCAAGCAGCGAACGCACCAAAGCCCTTGACGGATGGCTCTGGCACTACAACCATCAACGACGACACTCAGCCCTCGGACACAAGCCGCCCATCGCCCGCCTCAACGAGCGAACCAACCTGCTCGGTACCTACACTCGCGATCCTCGACCACGTCGGATCCGCTGCGGGAGTCATCGGGCTCGTCCTCTCGATCTTGCAAGCGCGGCGACGCGGAGTCAAAGACGGCGATCAGCCCCACGAGCCGGTAGAGGTCATCGTTAGAGGCTTCGACGAGGCGGACGCTCTACGCGAGGAGACCGTGCTCCGCGTCGCCGCCGACGACGATGTCACGAGGGCCGTCGTGGAGCAGGCGCTCACCGGGGCTCTGAGAGAGGTATCCAGGCCGAGTCGTCGGTCCCTCGATAGCCGCTAGGACAGCGTCGGATGGCCGGCGTTGACACTACGCCGAGATGCACCCGGAGAGGATCAGCGCGGGCCAGGCACCGGCAAATACCGCGGCCGCGCCACCGCGACCCCCAACGCCACCGCCAAGACCACCAGCCCCGGCCCAAGCGCAACCCGTCAGACACGCCAAGCGCCCCCCGTCTGACCGCCGGAGACGCACGACCGGCTGGTCGACGGCACCCGACACAAGCCACCGGCCTGGAACGGCGAGCGCTGCCAATCGACGTCGGCGCCACACGCGGATCACGCCAAGCAGTCGCCCACATACCGCGGACGACCCCGCCGACGGCAACCTCGCTCTACCGCCGGCGATGTCGCTCATCTGCGCGATTAGCGAGCGTCTGCTGGACGTCGCGCCAGACCCTCGCTCTGGACGGTGGGTGTCGCGTAAACCCGTGGTCTGTCCGGGGTGGTTAAGACACTTGGGGGCATGAGCTACAACTTCTTGGCGTGTGATCGTGAGCAGCCGTTTTTGATGCCGCCGGATCCGCGGGATTGGCTTCCGGAAGACCATCTTGCGTGGTTCGTGCTGGGGTCGGTTGAGCAGATCGACTTGTCGGCGTTCTATGCCTCCTATCGCTTGGATGGGTGGGGTCGCGCGGCGTTTGAGCCGGAGATGATGGTTGCGCTGCTGATGTACGCGTACGCGCGAGGGGAGCGCTCGTCGCGGGGGATCGAGCGTAAGTGCGTCGAGGACGTCGCCTACCGGGTGATCGCGGCGCAGGCGACGCCGGATCATTCGACGATCGCGCGGTTTCGCGTGCGCCACGAGGAGTCGCTGGCCGCTTTGTTCAGCGACGTTTTGTTGTTGTGCAAGGAGGCGGGGCTGGTGTCGGTCGGGTTGATCGCGATCGACGGGACGAAGGTTCACGCGAACGCGTCGCATCACCAGAACGTCGACTACGAGCAGCTCGCGCGGGAGATCTTGAAGGAGGCGGGCGAGATCGACGCCGCCGAGGATGCGCTTTACGGCGACGCGCGCGGGGATGAGCTGCCCGAGCATCTGCGGACTCGTGAGGGTCGCCGGGCTGCGCTTGCGGCAGCGAAGGCAAAGCTCGAGCGTGAGCGTGCAGCCACCGACGACGCGAACGCTGGAGCATCCGAGAAGCAGACCGTGAAACTGGTGTTTGATCCTGAGGTGATCGTGTCGCGGGCGCAGGGTCGCGATGGGTGGACGCTCGAGGCGCGCCGCCAGCTCGATGAGCATCGCCGTCTCGCGGCCGAGGCGGTTCCGCGCTCGCGGGCCGCGCGGCTACTTGAAGCAGAGCGCCGGCTGCGGGAGGACCTGGCGGTCGAGCGCGAAGCGAACGAGGCCTATGAGTCGCACCGCAAGACTGCGCGAACGAGCGACGGCCGGCGGTTCGGTGCCCGCCCGAATCCCTACGTGCAACCGCCGGTGCCGGCAGGGAAGATCAACCTGACCGATCTGGATTCCCGCAACCTCAAGACGCCGCGCAGCTACACCCAGGGTTACAACGTGCAGGCTGTCGTCAACGAGCATCAGATCGTGCTCGCCGCGGAGGTCAGCCTTGGCTCATCAGATTTTGGGCAGCTCGAGCCGATGGTCGCTGCGACCAATCGTGAGCTCGCGGCGATCGGTGTGATTGACACGCCCGCCGTCGCGGTCGCTGACAGCGGCTACTGGAACGAGCAGCAGATCGACCAGGTCGTGAACATGGGCACCCAGGTCCTGATCCCGCCCGATGCCAGCAAACGCGGAACACCACGAAGAGGCTGGAACGGCGGCCGCTCCACGTTCATGCGCACCGTGCTCGCCGGCGAGCTCGGCGGCGCGTTCTACCGAAAGCGCAAAGCGATGATCGAGCCTGTGTTTGCCCAAACGAAGCACAACCGCGGCATCGACCAGTTCCAGCGACGAGGCAGAGCCGCCGCGTATTCAGAGTGGCGGCTGATCACCGCGACACACAACCTGATGAAGCTCCACAAACACCAGTTAGCCGCCGCAAAGGCCTGAGAACGCCTCACAGCGGCCGGCACCAACCCGGCGCGCCAAAACCGATCGCCAGGTGACACCGCCGCGCAGACAAGAAACCCGGCTCACCGAGCGTCGCCGCACCTTTGAGCGACACCCAC
>JBEKAM010000366.1:0-3478 GCA_050015915.1 Solirubrobacteraceae bacterium | reverse complement strand
GACCGCGTCCCCGGCCCAGTCGCCCTGATCGCCGACCACCACCCGGTCAGGGTGCAGGAAGTCCTCCACCGCCGAGCCCTCCTTCAAGAACTCCGGGCAAGACACATAACGCAACCCGTCCTTGCCACGCTCACCGAACCCGCGCCGGATCGCCGCGCCCGTGCCACACGGCACCGTCGACTTCATCACCAACGCATGCCGGTCCGACGCCGGGATCGCATCGACGACCGCATGCACCGCGGATAGGTCGGCGTCACCGGAGTACGTCGGCGGCGTACCAACCGCGACGAACAACAACCTCGCGTGCTCGAGCGCCTCGCCGAGATCGGTCGAGAAATGCAGCCGCTCCCTGTTGCTCACGAGCAACTGCTCGAGGCCCGGCTCGTAGATCGGCACCTCACCACGACGCAAACGCTCGATCTTCTCCGCGTCGATGTCCACGCAATACACCTCGCTGCCCAACTCAGCGAAGCCGGCAGCCGTCACCAACCCGACATAACCGGTACCGATCACCCCAATAGGCGCGCGCTCAGAGCTCATCAGGCCGGGAAGGCTAACCGTTAGACGCGCGCGGCGATGCGTCTAGGCGGAACACCGGGTGCTTCGGCGCCGCGCCGCGCAGCTGCTGATCTGAGGAATCGGGGCCGACCCCGTCGAAGAACACGCCCACCTCGAACTTCCAGCGCTTCAGATACGCGCGCAAGATCGGTGCCTTCTCGTCGTCGCCAAGCTCGGTGGCGGTGAAGATCTCGCTGCGTTTGCCGACGAGCAGCCGCCCCTCGCCGCTCGCGCGGAGGTTGCGCGCCCACTGGGTCTCGCCACGCGGAGCGACGAGGTAGCGCTCGCCGTCGAAGTCGAGCAGGTTCACGGGCGTGCGGCGCGGCTGCCCCGAGCTGCGCCCCTTGACCTCGAGCACGCGCGAGCCGAGCACGCTCACGCCCCTGCCCGTCAGCGCCGCGATCAGGCGGTTGAAGACGTTCGTCGTGAACCAGCCGGGGCGCTTACGCTCGAAGTGGGCCTTGGCGGCGCTGTCGTCAGGATTCGGCGTGATCGGGCTGTCCGAGTCCATCGCGCAGACCCGCCCTACGCCTCGACCGCGAGAAAGGCCTCGTAGCGCTTGATGTCGCGTACCGCGCGGGACTGCTCCTCGCTGTCCTGCTCCGCATTCTCCGCGGCCTTGCGTGCGTCCGACAGCTTGGCCTCGAAGGCCTGGCGGTCGATCTGCCCCGGCGCGATCGCCTCCTCGACGAGCACGAGCGCGCGGTTATCGGCGAACTGCAGATACCCCTCGGCCTGCGCGAAGCGCACGATCTCGTCCTCCGAGCGGTACAGCCGCAGCTCGGTCGGCTCCAGGCGGGCCAGCAGCGGCTCGTGGTTGGCGAGGATGCCGATCGAGCCGACTGTCGTGAACGTGGAGAGCATTTCGATCTCCCCGTTGAAGACCTCGCCCTCGGGCGTGAGCACTTCGGCTGGGAACTTCGCGTGGGCCATTATTTCTTGGCCGCCTCGACTACCTCGTCGATTGTGCCCTTCAAGAAGAAGGCGCTCTCGGGGACCTCGTCGTGCTTACCGTCGATGATCTCCTCGAAGCCCCTGATCGTCTCCGCGATCGGCACGTAGGCGCCCGGGGTGCCCGTGAACTCTTCGGCCACGAAGAACGGCTGCGACAGGAAGCGCTCGATCCGGCGCGCGCGCTGGACGGTGAGCTTGTCCTCGTCGGAGAGCTCGTCGATCCCGAGGATCGCGATGATGTCCTGGAGCTCCTTGTAGCGCTGCAGGATCTCCTTGACGCGGTTGGCGACCCTGAAGTGATCCTCGCCGAGCACGTCGGCCTTGAGGATCGTCGAGGTCGAGTCGAGCGGGTCGACGGCCGGGTAGATGCCTTTTTCGGAGATCGACCGCGACAGCGCGGTGGTCGCGTTGAGGTGCGCAAACACCGACGCCGGCGCCGGGTCGGTGTAGTCGTCAGCCGGCACGTAGATCGCCTGGATCGAGGTCACCGAACCGTTCTTGGTGGAGGTGATCCGCTCCTGCAGCTGGCCCATCTCCGTCTCCAGCGTCGGCTGGTAGCCGACCTGCGAGGGCATCCGCCCGAGCAGCGCCGAGACCTCGGAGCCGGCCTGGACGAAACGGAAGATGTTGTCGATGAACAGCAGCACGTCCTGGCCCTTGTCGCGGAAGTATTCGGCCATCGTCAGGCCCGACAGCGCGACGCGCATGCGGGCTCCCGGGGGCTCGTTCATCTGGCCGAAGACGAGCATCGTCTTGTCGAGCACGCCCGACTCCTTCATCTCCAGCCACAGGTCGTTGCCCTCGCGCGAGCGCTCGCCCACGCCGCAGAACGCGGACAGCCCGCCGTGCTCCTTGGCGAGGTTGTGGATCAACTCCTGAATCAGCACGGTCTTGCCGACGCCGGCGCCGCCGAACAGCCCGACCTTGCCGCCCTTCGCGTAGGGGGCGAGCAGGTCGATCACCTTGATGCCGGTCTCGAACATTTCGGTCGTCGGCGTCAGATCCTCGGCGCGCGGAGCGTCCTGGTGGATACCGCGGCGCTCGACGTCCGCCGGCAGATCCTCGCCGAGGTCGATCGGCTCGCCGAGCAGGTTGAAGATCCGCCCCAGCGTGGCCTCCCCCACCGGAACCGTGATCGGCGCGCCGGTGTCGATCACCTCGGCGCCGCGCGCCAGTCCGTCGGTGATATCCATCGCCACCGCGCGCACGCGGTCATCGCCCAAGTGCTGCTGGACCTCGCACACGAGCACGCTCTCGCCCGCTCCCGGGCTCACGCCCTCCGTCTCCTCCTCGGCCGCGGCGGCGGGACGCGCGATCGTGATCGCGTGGTTGATCTCGGGCAGGCGGTCGGGGAACACGGCCTCGATCACGACGCCCTGGATCTCCTCGATGCGCCCGACGTTGCGCTTGGCGGCGGTGCCGTTCGCGGTGCTCGGCTCGGTGACGGTGCTTGCTGGCATTAGGTTTCGGTTCTCCTCTGTCTCTCTATATCTCTATTGAAGTCTTTGGGTCGTTCGCTTGAATCGTCCGTTGAAGTCTTGGGTCGTTCGCCTGGATCGCCGCGTGGGTAGTTCTTGCCGGGCTAGCTGAGACCCTCTGCACCCGCGACGACCTCCATGATCTCCTGGGTGATCTCCGCCTGGCGGGCGCGGTTCATCTGGAGGGTGTAGTCGGTGATGATTTCGCCGGCGTTCTCCGAGGCTGAGCGCATCGCGGTCATCTGCGCCCCGAAGAAGCCGGCTGCGGACTCGACGAGCGCGCGGTAGATCGAGATCTCGATGTAGTCGGGGACGAGGCGCTGCAGGATCTTTTCCGGGTCCGGCTCGTAGTCGACAGACGTGTGCTTCTTCGCCTCGCCTGCGTCGCGCCCGCCGGCGGACTGTGACCCGCCACCCGCGGACGGCGCATCGTCGCCGTCCTGGCCATCGACACCACCGGCGATCGCCTCGTGGGTGAGCGGCAAGAG
>JBEKAM010000365.1:0-2999 GCA_050015915.1 Solirubrobacteraceae bacterium | reverse complement strand
GAAGCATTCGATACGGTAAGGGTTGATCTTGGCGATATGGATGTGCTCGTCGAATCCGTCGCCGAAAGCGGCGTGCGCCTGGCTGGACTGAAGAGCAAACTGGTTGCGGTAGAGAACGCCGCCAATCTGGCTACTTTGCTGGTGAGCCATCTCTCGGCACCTGGGGTCGACACCGGTAGCGAACGCGCCGCAGTGTCGCTGTCTAAAGGGCGAGCGATTGCCGGAGACTTGCAAGCCGCCCTCAAGCCGCTGACTCGCAGCCTCGTTTCCGGCGTGGAACAGGTGGAGCGCGAACTCGCGCAGGTTCGTGACACGGCGCACCATTTGCGTTTAGTTCCAGCTAGTGCGGTCTTTGCTCCCTTGCGGCGCACTGTGCGCAACACAGCTCAGGTGCTGGGCAAGCAAGTAGATTTTGTGACCGCCGGTGGAGAACATCGGCTTGACGCGCACGTGCTGGCGGCAGTGCGAGATGCATTGTTGCAAATGGTGCGTAACGCCGTCGCCCATGGCATTGAGACTCCAGCAGAACGTGCCCGGCTGGGCAAGGCCGCGCTGGGCAAGGTCTTGCTGAAAGTTCGTCGCAAGGGCAATCGAGTGGTGTTTGCCTGCGAGGATGACGGCCATGGCTTTGACGTGGCGGCACTGCGCACGGCCGTGGTCAAGCGCGGCGTGGTGTCTGCGGAAGCAGCCGAAGGATTAAATGCCGAAGATCTATTCCGCCTGCTGCTGCGTGGCGGCATCAGCACCAGCGGCGCGGTGACCGAAGTAGCCGGGCGCGGCATTGGGCTTGACGTGGTTCGAGAAACCGCTACCAAGCTGAAAGCAGAAGTGACAATGTGGACTGCTGCCGGAAACGGCTGCACTGTGGAAATATCCGTGCCGGTGTCATTGCTGTCATTGAGTGCGGTGGTTGTTGAATGTGGCGACCTGAGTGCTTCACTGCCGCTGGATGCCGTGGAACAGACGCTGCGACTCGTGGAGAACGACCTTGCGCGCAGTCCGGACGGCAATTCCATCGTGTTCAATGGCAGCACAATACCTTTTCTGTCACTGGCTGACGCGTTAGGGCGGCCCTCTTCGAGAAAGCAGGAAGCGCGCTTTTCAGCGGTGGTGGTGCGTTCCGGCATAGAACATGCGGCGATTGGCGTGGATCGGATCCTGAGTACTGCGACCGTTCTGTTGCGCCCTATCCCCGCGTTTGCGGGCGTCGACCCGGTGGTGGCGGGCGCCGCACTGGATGCGGAAGGAAATCCGCAACTGGTTTTGGATCCCGCTGCGCTGGTTCACGCGGCGGGCGCAAAGCGAGTGATTTCCGTGCAGGAAGAGCCGCAGCGAACTCCTGTTGTATTGGTCATAGATGATTCCTTGACCACGCGCATGTTAGAACAAAGCATCCTCGAGACGGCGGGCTATAAGGTGCATCTGGCGACCTCCGCTGAGGAAGCTCTGGAGAAAGCCCGCGAGAAGGACTACGACCTGTTTGTGGTGGACGTGGAGATGCCGGGCATGGATGGATTCGAATTTGTCGCTCACGCCCGCTCCACTCCCGCTCTGGCATCCATTCCTGCCATACTGGTTACGTCTCGCAACTCCGCGCAGGACAAGAAGCGCGGCGAAGAAGCCGGTGCACGGGCTTATGTGGTAAAGAGTGAATTTGATCAGGCGCAACTGTTGCAAACAATTCGTCGGCTGATAGGTTGAGATGACAAAGATCCGGGTTTTAGTGGTGGAGGATTCGTTGACCGTGCGCAAGCGCCTGGTCGAGGTGCTGGGGTCTGATCCCGATTTGGAAGTTGTGGCCGAGGCGCCCGATGGCCAGCGTGGCATTGAACTGTGCGAGTCGCTGCGCCCCGACGTTATGACGCTCGACATGATGCTGCCGATCATGACCGGGCTGGCAGTTACCGAATACGTGATGGCTTACTGCCCCACCCCCATTCTCATCGTGTCGGCTTCAACCAACCGCGGGGAACTGTTCAAGACCTATGACGCCCTGGCGGCCGGAGCGCTGGACGTGCTGGAGAAGCCCACAGGCAACGAGGTACTCGATGGCTGGGAGCGCAAGTTGGTTTCCACCGTGAAGTTGATCTCACGGATCAAGGTGATCACCCACCCTCGCGGGAGGACGACGCAAAAGCATCATGCAGTCGCTGCCGAACTTCCGGCACGTGGCCAGCAGACTCCGCTGCAGGCTGTTGCCATAGGGGCTTCCACCGGAGGCCCGGCGGCGATCCTTGCAATTCTGCGGGAACTTCCCGCGACTTTCCCCTTGCCGATTTTGATTGTTCTCCATCTGAGCGAACCGTTTGCAGCGGCAATGGCGGAGTGGCTGGATGGGCAGTCTCCGATTCGAGTGAAATATGCACGGGACGGTGAACCTCTGCCGAAATCCGGCATCATCCTGGCGCCGCCGGGACGCCATCTGGCTTTGCATGGTGGCCAGCTTCGCCTGAACAATGGGCCGGAGCGGCACTCGTGCAGGCCTTCAGTGGATGTGCTCTTCGAATCTATGGCGCGGGAGATGGGATCGGGTTTCATCGGATGCCTGCTGACCGGCATGGGAAAAGACGGAGCTTTGGGTCTATTAGCCGCACGTCAGGCCGGCGCCATAACCGTGGCGCAGAATGAGGCCAGTTCCGTAGTATTCGGCATGCCGGGTGAGGCGATCCGCATTGGTGCGGCGCAGCGCGTGCTGGCGGTGGAAGAGATGGCGCCCGTGCTGGTCGCTTTGACCGCAGACTTAAGGATGGGGCAAGGCTTGTGAAGCCACGCATTCTAATTGTTGATGACAGCCTGACAGTACGCATGGACCTCAGCGAGGCATTCGAGAGCGCCGGTTTTGCGACAACTCCTTGCTCGACGCTGCAAGAAAGCCGCGCTGCGCTGGCTGCGGATTCTTTCGGATTTGTCGTGCTCGACGTCTTGCTGCCCGACGGGGATGGGGTGGAGTTTCTGCAGGAGATAAGATCCAACCCAACACTCGCAGGGATCCCGATCCT
>JBEKAM010000364.1:0-16789 GCA_050015915.1 Solirubrobacteraceae bacterium | reverse complement strand
ACGACGGTGGCGCGCTGGACCAAGTCGCGACGGCTGCCGCCGCCACGAGCGCGTGCGATCACTCCGACAAACACGTCGGTGCTAGGTGCTAATGAGGCGATCCGGTCTGCGACTCGTCCGAGGCGCTCTGCGGGCAGGAAGCGCTGTCCCATGCCGGGGCCCAGGCGAAAGCGCAGCTCGATCAGCGACCCGGGCGGCGCGCACCCGTGAAGCGCCCCCAAGAACCGGCGCGTCTGGTCCTCATCAGCCACCATCGAGGGCCTCCAACCCGGTCGCTCTGACCGTGGCGCGGCGCGAGGGGCACCGGCCGCTGACCGGGCGACTGGCGCGCGAGATGTTGGGGGGCGGTGTTCGCTGCATGGTTGGTGTGGTGACGCGGGCGTTGGGCCCGCGCCCGGCTGGGGGCGCGGGCCTCGTTTGCCCGGCGGTTAGGCCGCGACCTGCTCGCCGGCGGTGGTGGCGACGGTGTGGTTGTCGTTTTCGCTGCGGGGTGCGGCGAGGAATTCGACGTTGCCGACGATCTCGTAGTCGTGGCGGCGGGTGCCCTCGTCGGTTTCCCATTCGCCGTACTGCAGGCGTCCGTCGACGGCGACAAGCCACCCCTTGGTGAGGACGCGTGCGGCGGCCTCACCGGCGTTGCCGAACGCGTTGACGTTGACGTAGCCGACTTCGTCGCGGCCGCCGCGGCCCATACCGTCGACCGCGAGGCGCAGTCGACAAACTGTGGTGCCGGTTGGCAGTGCGCGCTGCTCGGGGTCTTGGGTGAGGCGCCCGGTGATGGTGATGCTGTTCATCGCTGCTCCTTTTCGTGTGGTGGTTGGTGTGTCTGGCAAGGCCTTGGGTGGGCCACGGGCCGGCTGGCGGAGCCGAGCGCCAGCGAGGGGAAAGGCCGCGTGGCGGCCTTCGAAGCCCAAGCCGGACGTGGCGAGAATCCAGGCCTGGCAGAACACACCCGGTCACCGCGACGGGAACGAGGCGCGATGAGCGGCGACGCCAAGCTGGTGCCCGCAGGGGTCACGTGCGGGTTCGGTCGGCTCACCGGCTCCCCGGTTGTCGTCGGGCTGCGCACGTGACGGCGAGGATGACTCGGCGCGCAGCGGTCGCGGCCGGCCGGCCGTCCGCGTGGAGTGCGTCGCCGCTGACGAGTTGGCGTAGTTCGCGGTTGGCGTACCAGGGGCGCAGGTTTACCCAGGCGGGTTGTAGGCGCCCGTAGATCAGCAGCGCGGTGTTGGTGTCGGCTTGGCGGACGCGGTGGGGCGCGGCGATCGCCCTGAATTCGCTGCTGTAGGTCCGCGACCCGGTTGCGAGCGGGCTTTGGCGGTGGGTGGAGATGCGGTCGATCTCCTCATCGCCGAGTGTTTGGCGCACGTAGTCCAGCGTGGCGCGGTCGCCGATGCCTGAGCAGAAGACGCGGGCGCGGTGGTTGGCGATGATCGTCTCCGCGCGGTCTTTGCCCCAGCGGTCGGTGGCCTGGCTGATGTTCTGCAGGATCGTGAGGAGCTGTACGCCCTGCCCGGGGCCGCTCGAGGCGATCTCGTCAAGGTTGGGTAGTGGCGCGATGTTCGCCGCCTCATCCAACGCGAGCAGCAGCGGCGGGTCGATCGGACGGCCGGTCTGCGCGGAGCGCTCGAATGCCCCAGCGGCGATATCGGCTACCAGGGCGGTGAAGAGGCCGCGCAGGCGGCGTTGTTCGTGCGCCGGCGCAACGAGATAGAGCGTGTTGGTGCCGGCGAGCAGACGCTGCGCGCTGATCTGGCTCTCGCCGGCGGTTGCGGCGGCGATCGCCGGTTCGTGCCATGCGTCCAGACTGGTCGCGATCGTCTGCGTCAGGTTTGAGCGAAACCGTGGGTCTGCCTTCCACACCGACCGCAGCGCCTCAAGCCCCGCCAGGGCGCCCGGACTCGCGCTGTCTTTGAGCAGCTCGGTCGGTTGGTCTTCTTCGAGCGCCGCGATCCAGCTAAGGACGTCTGCCATCGTCAGCTGGCCGTGTGCGGCGGCGAGCAGCAGTGGCGCGAGGAACCTGGCGCTGGCGGGCTTCCAGAACGTCTCGTCCGCGCTGCGGCCGGCGCTGTGGTCGCCGACGCCGAGCAGGTTCGCGGCGGTCCGCCGCGAACCCTCCCAGGTGTGCGCGGCGGCGATCGGCGACCACGCCGTGTGCTGGAGGCCGGTGGATGCGGTCGGGTCGAAGATGAAGACCTCACCGACCCTGGAGCGCGCGGCTTGGGTGTCGTGGACGACGTCGGCTTTGATCGACGTCGAGAGCACCGGTCCCTGCCACTCGAGGATTGCCGGCACGATGAGTCCGGTGCTTTTGCCCGATTGCGCGGGCCCGACACCGAGCACCGACACCCGCGGTTCCGCGGCGACCAGCTTGCCTTGATGCTCACCAAGGGTGATACGCCCCGCCTGCGGCCGGCGGGCGTGCAGGTCGACGAGCTCATCGCGGGAGGCCCAACGCGCGGCGCGACCCCGGTCGCGGCGCTGTAGGTGCCGCGCCACCACGCCGAGTAGCAGCGCGGCAGCGCCGAGCACGAGCAGCGTCGCGGCGACGAGCTCGACCTGCAACGCGAAGCTACCCGGCAGTTCTCTATGAATCCTTGCCGGCCAGGCGAGCGCCGGGTGCGCGAGCGTGCCCGGCAGGCGCACAAGCACGCCTAGCGCGTCGCCGACGCTGAGGGCGATCGGGTGCCCGGTAGCGAGCAGGCTCGCGGCCGCGGTCGTGAGCAACGCGATCGCTACCGGGATCGCGAACACGAGCGCAACCACCAACACGGCGACATCGCCTCCGCCGCGGTGCTCCGGTCGGCTCATACCGACAGCCCACGGGGGTCGAGCTCAGCACTGCTGGGGTCCTGCGTTTGGTGGGCGGCGGGGAGTGCTGGTCTGGCGCCCATCGCGGCGTCGGTGTTGATCAGCTGCCACTCGCGGTCTGAGAGGAGATGCCTGACCTCGAAGCAGCGGCCGCCGACGACCCATAGCGCCACGCCCGGGGGGAGCCGTGCGATGCGGTCGCGGGCGGTGGTTGAGAGGCCGAGCGCGTCGGCGGTATCGGGGACCTCTTGGGCGTGTTGGCGGTAGATGACGGTGGTTGATGCTTCGGCGAGGAGTCCTTGGGCGAGGCGTTGTTGGCGTGAGCCGTCGTCGCCTGCGGCGCGCAGGTCTGAGAGGCGGTGCAGCGCGAGGATGTGCTGCACGCCGCTGTCGCGGCTGAGCTTGAAAGCGGACTGGTAGTACTCGGCGAGGCCGGGGATCGGCAGGCCGCGCCAGCACTCGTCGTTACCCCTTGTCGTCTTGTCGGGTTCGCGGCCGGCGGCGCGGGCTTGTTGTGCGCGTTCGCGGCGTTTGGCGTCGAGGAACGCGGACGCGCAGACCATCACGATCGCGACAGCGAGGTTGCTCTGCGCCTGCCCGACGCCGACCTGTGAGAGGTCGAGACACACCGCCGGCGCGTCCCAAACGGTCTCGGAGGCTTGGGTTGGCTGGTCGAACATGCCGCGCAGCGGCCCGTGGGTGAGCCGCTGCAACGCCAAGGCGCACTCGCGCAGCTCCGCCTGCGCCTCCTGGCGGGTACAGGCGAGCTGCTCTGCGACGTCTTGGTCGGCGTCGCGTAGTTGCGCGGTGACGTCGGGGATGCAGACGTCGGCGCCGTCGGCGTGACGGTCTGCGGCGGCCAGGGCGGCGGCGAGCCCGAGCGCTTCGGGTTGTGTGAGCGGCCGGTCGAGCATCGCGCGGGCGATCGCCTCGAGCAGCCCCTCACGCATCTCACGGCTGCCGAGCCTGGTGAGTGGGTTCAGGCGTGTGGTCCCGCCGGGGGTGAAGGTGAGGACCTGCCCGCCGAGCGCTTTGGTGAGTGGGGCGTATTCGCCTTTGGGGTCGATCAGCTCGCAGGTGCGGCCGAACACGCGGCTGCGATACATCCAGCTCTTGACCAGTGCGCTCTTGCCGTGACCGGGCCGGCCGATCACGAGCATGTTCGCGTCGTTGAGCACCCCGGCCGCGTAGAGAACCCAGGGGTCGTACACAAACGACCCGCCGTGGATGTCACGTCCGATGTAGACGCCGCGGGCGCCGAGGCCTGGTTCGGCGACGGCGGGGTAGGCGGCCTGGAAGTGAGCGGTCGAGACCTGGTGGGGGCTCCGCTCCCCGGGGCGGCGCAGCCGCGTCAGCCGCCACGTCGGCGGCTGGGAGTGTTCGCGTTTGGCGAACGCGCGTCGGCGGGCGCGCTGCCCGGCGTCGGCCGCCCGCTGATCGAGGCGACGCTCCCACCGTTCACGGCGGCTCATCTGAGTCCCCGTCCCAGCGGGAGGGAGTAGGTGAACGCCTCGGCCTGTTGGCCCCACATCCGTTCGAGGCGCAGCGGTGCGCGCTTTGCTTCGAGCTCGACGCGCGAGACTGCGGCCTCGAGTTCGTCGACGGCGCCGGCGCCGCTGTTGGGGGCGCTGACTGTTACGTAGGCGGCGTAGCGGATTGCGGCGTGGCCTTCGGCGAGCTCGCGCTCGCGCTGCGTCGCGGCGCTGTCGCGTTGCGCCTGGCGTTGGCTTGTGCGCTGACCGACCCTGTTTCTGAGGCTCTGCTCGGTGGCGGTTTCGGTTGCGGCGCGTTCGGCGTGGCGGGTGGCGCGCGCGGGGCCGACGAGCTCCATCACCATCGCCACCGACCTGGTCACACGGGTGTCCATCAGGAGCGGCTGCAGGAACAGGCCGCGTACGTCGATCCGCGGCCACTCAGCCACCCACAGCGTGCAGTGCAGTGCGCCGTCTGTTTCGAGGCGCCCCCAGTGCTCATCCCGCGCGGTGGGTGTCGCGGTGTGCGGCGCGATACCGGGGTCGGTGCGGTGGGTGTGCTCGAGTTGGCGTTGGCGTTGACGGTGCCCCCACGGGTCATAGCCGGCGCGAACCGCGGCGGCAACACCGGCACGAGTGAGCAGGCCGGTCACGGTGATCGAGGCCTCGTCGAGCAGCTCGATTAGCTGGCCGACCTCCGAGGCGAGCACCGCGAGCGCGCCAAGGTCACCGCCGCCCATCCGGGTGATTGCGCGTCTGGCGGCGGGGCGTCTGGCGTCGATCTGGAGGCTGAACAGCAGCTCGTGTTCTTCGGCGACGTCGCCGGCATGGCCGATCAGCTGCAGGTAGGAGACAAGCTCGTCGGGCGGGTCATCGAGGCTGGCGTCCGCTCGTTTGGCCTGGAGCAGGTAGTTGCCGAGGGCGTCGGCGTCGGCCGGGAGGGTGCGTTCGATCCAGCTGACCCTTCGGACCGGTGAGCCGTCGCGCGCCAACGCGGCGAGCACGGCCCCGTACTCCTCAAGGCGCGCCTGACGATCCTCCGGGCCCAACAACGCGAACGCGCGGCCAGCGACGCGGACGGTCGCGGTGAACGTGCGGGCACGCCGGTCCTTCACCACACCCAGGCGGGCGTCGTCGTACCGGCTGAGTGTGACTTCAAGGAACTCGAGCTCCGCGAGCTCACCCGGTCGCGCGTCGGGAGGTGCGGCCGGTTGCGGGTCCAGGCGACCGTTGGGCAGCGCGACGAGGTGGCCCAGCTGCGCACGGCGGGCGCGAAACCGTGCGGCGCCGCTGAAACGCCCAAGCAGGAACCGCACGGTCAGGGGCGCCCACTGCTCGAGCGTCTGGCCGCGCACCGGGATCAACACGACCCCGGCTGCAATCGCGAGGATCGCGAGCGCGAAGGCGAGACCGCCGATGCCTCCCAGGCGCAGAGCACCGAGCGCCCCCAGTCCAGCGAGGATGAACGCGCACAGCTGCGAGAGCCGCAGGCCGAGCAAGAACCCGCCGCCAGGGTGCGGTGCGAAGCGATACGTCGTCTCGGTCACGCCCGCCCCTCACCCGGACCGGCCGGGGGCCGTGCGGGACGGCGAGGCTGCGAACCGGGCGGGGTCGTGCGGTCGGATCCTACGGGCGCACCGGTGGAGCGTCCCCCGGACCGCTGAGCGCTCGGCGAACCCGTGTCGGTGCGCGCGCGCCCGGTACGCGCACCGAACTGGAGGACTTCGCCGCCCGCTCCTTCACGCTGCGCCCCGCCGCGGCCGGAATGACCGTTGCCGGCAGTGTCTCGCTCAGCGCCGCCGCTCTGGCTCCCGCTACTTGCACCTGACCCGTGCGACGCGTGGCCAGGTGCGCCGCTACCGCCATCGGCGGTTGCGATCGCAGCGCCCGCTCGACTGGCCGCACGTTGCATTCCGGCGGCAGCTGCGACGCTGCCGCCGCCGATCGCGCCCGCCGCGGCCGCGCTGCCGCCGTTCGATCCCGCAGCAGCCCCGCCCGATCCAGTCTGAGCCTGCCCGCCCTGGGATCCGCCGCTCGGTGGTTGCGGCGTGCCGCCGCCCGAGCCCCCTCCCCCGCGACCCCCGGCGTTGGGGCCGCCGCCCGCGTTTGTGCCACCGCCTCCACCGGCGCTGCCGGAGTGCAGGTTGGCCAGGCCGCCGCCATTGCGAACCGATCTGCCCTGCGTGCCGGCGACCGCACCCCCGGCCCCGGCACGCAGCGCGCCGCCGGTCCAGGCGCTTTCGGCGTCCGCGGAGAGCAGGTACATCAGCGCCCACGGCGCGAACGCCGCGAGCGCGAAGATCACGACCGCGGCGAGGATCGTCCCAACCGAAGCGCTCGCGCCCGCACTGAACGACAGACCGGATGCGGCCGCGTTGCCGGCGAGTGACAGCACGATCAGCGTGATCGGTTTGAGCATCACGAACAAAAGCAGAAGCCGGCCGAGCCGCCCGGTCCATCCGGCGAGCGGCGGCCAGATCGACGCGGCCAGCGCGACCGGGAAGAACAGCACCGCGATGTAGATGACGGCGCCCCGTACGATCAGCTCGAGCCACACCAACAGCGCGCCGAACACCTCACCCAGCGCGATCAGGGCGGCGAGCGCGGAGGATCCGAAGCCACCGAACCCGTGGTGGCCCCAGGCGGCTGCGACGGTGCTCCAGAATGCGTGCGGGGAGCTATGGATGATGTCGGCGGAGACCGCATCGGCGATCCCCAACCCGATCGCGGTGAGCGCGACGATCACACCCGTCCCGAACCCTGCGCGGACGACCGCGACGATGGTGCCGGCGAGCGCGTCGGGGCTGCGGCGCAGTGCGGCGGAGCCGAGCGCGACGAGCGTGACCAGCAGCGCGAGCGCCGCCCCCAGCGCCGCGACCGGCGCGAACTGCGCCTCAAACCACGAGCTCTGCAAAGCGGGCGTCGTGGTCGCGGTCATCTGCGCGGCGACGAAGCTGGTGATCGCGGTCGCCGCACCGATCAGCCAGCTCGCGACCGCGTCGAGGATGCTGTTACCGACGCCGCTGACGATCGAGCCCACACCGCTCGCGATCGTGCTGCCGACGCTACAGGCCGAGTTGGTCAGCGTGCTGACCGCGCCGCCGATGACCGGGATCCCCACGTTGCACGGCGCGCCACCGCCGTGCGTTGCCGCGTGCGTCGCGCTCGCGGCCTGGGTGGGCGTGCCCGCCTGGACCCCGGCCGGCACCACCGCCGCCAGCGCCGCCGGCGCCGCCACCGCCGTCAGCGCAATCGCCGCAAGCAGCATCGCGATCGATGTTCGGGGCGGGCGTCGCATCAGCCGGCGCCGTAGAACGGCGCGGTCATGCCGGCGAGCCGGTCGCCGAACGCGCCACTCTGGTTGTTGTGCCCGTCGACGAACACGACGGACGGGACCGGTGCCGGCGTGCGCTCGGTGTCCATCGAGGCGACCAGCCAGCGGCCCTGCCGCCAAAGGAGTGTGGTGTCGACGAGGTTCCAGCTCTGACGGGGCGATAGCGCCGGGCCCCAGACGAACCCGCCGAGCCAGCTCGTGACCGTCGCTCGACTTGACGTGTAGTGGTCGAGGCGGCGTGCGGCGATCACGGCGACCGCCCGACCGCCACGTGCGTAGTTGCCCATATCCGCGACGTCCGCGACACGCGCCCTGGACGCCTGCGCCAGCGTGCTCGCACGCGACGGCGGCGTGTAGACCGTGTTGACGAGCGCCGCGAACTCGCCCGGGTTCTGCTCCACGGTCTGGGAGGCGATCGCGAGGTAGTTGTCAGCCGCGGCGAGCGCCCCGGCAGCGCTGTCCTGCACGCCGACCGGAATCCCGTGCACGATCGTAGCGGCGGCGAGCACGCCGCCGCTGGGACTGCTGGTGGCGCGCCCGATCAGCACACCGGTCCCAAGGGCACACAGCGCGAGCAGACCGGCGAGCCCGATGCGGACGCGTTCCTCGCTGAACATGGCGCTACCCGAGCCCGAAGGCCCATTGCAGGAGCTTCGGTGCGGCGCCGATCGCGAACGCGACGCCGATCGAGGTGAACATCCCGACCTTCCCGCCGGTCGCGGTGTAGTCGTTGCCGATCCGCCCGCCGACCGCCCAGATCGCGGCACCCAACAGAAACCCAGCCGCCGACGCATAAAGCGCGTATGCGGCGATCACATCGATCGCGCTCTGCACCCCAGCAGCACCCGGCGCCTGACCCGGCGCCGGCGTGACCTGAAACGTAAACCCCGTCGCCGCAAGCAATCCAGTCATAGAACCCGCACCTCCATAGCCGTTGACGTGACGCATAGTAAACCAAATAAGCTAGTCTAGATACTTATGGCTTGGCTTATTTGGCAAATAGCGGGCTTTGGGTAGATGCCGGGCGGCGGTTTGCGTCTCGCCGCGGCCGGCGTCGTCGCGGTCCCGCTGGCGCTCGCGGTCCTGGTGGCCGGGCTGTCCGGTGCGAGCCCGGGATGCGCCGACGCCGCGACGAGCTCGGCCGGCAGCGGGGGCTGGACGGCGACGGCGTACGGGCCGCCCTGGACTGACGGCAACGGCAGCGGGATCACCGCGACCGGCCTGAACCTCACCGCCGGCCCGGCGATGCTCGAGATCGCGGTCGACCCGACCGTGATCGCGCTCGGCAGCTACGTGTATGTGCAGCCGAACCCGCTGAACACCTCGAGCGCGTTCTACGCCGGCGACACCGGCACGGCGATCCTGGGCCGCCACATCGACATCTACGACTGGCGCGGACGCACAGACCAGTTGGCGTGGGGCACCCGCGCGGTAACCGTCACCCCAGCCCCCACGCCGGGGGCCGGCAACCTGCTCGGCGCGGTCCCGACCACGATGCCACCGGCTGGTGCTTCGGCGGCGGCGTGCGCGAGCGGAACGCTCGGTCTGACCGCGGGTGGCACCGCGACGATCGAGCCGGACGGCAGCGCCCTCGCCCCGGCGGACGCTCCTGCGGCGGTGAAGCTGGCGATCGCCGCCGGCAACGAGATCCACACCTACCCGTATCCGTCACCGGATGTGCACTACGGGCCGCTTTCGCAGCTGTGGCCGGCGTATGACTGCTCTGGCGCGACCTCGTTCGTGCTGTACATGGCCGGGCTGATGGGCGCGAACGCCGAGACGTCCACGGAGCTGGAGGACTACGGGCTGGCGGGTGCTGGGCGTTGGATCACGATTTACGCCAACAGCGCGCACGTTTGGATCGTCGTCGCCGGGATTGCGCTTGACACCGCCGAGTACGGTGGCGCGGCGGTCCCCGCGGGTAGCGGGCCGCGCTGGCGCGCCGATCCGATCGCGAACCTGCAGGACGGAAGCGCCTACGTCATCAGACACCCGCCAGGCCTATGAAGCGCGCCGCGATCACGACCGCGGTTGCGGTGGTGCTGGCCGGCTGCACTCACACTGCGGGCGTGACCGCCCCCCTTGGTCGTTCGATCGCGGCCGGGCCGCCACGCCCGGTGCCGGTCGTTTCCACGCCGGCGCCGGTCGGCGACCCGCCCGCGGAGCGCGGCGGCACGATCCCGGCCGCTGCATCGGTTGCGGAGGACACGGCCACCCCGGCGGGCGTCGCGAAGTCGCAGCAGTTGGCGCTTCGCCGCTACGCGCTCGTCTACGTGAACTGGCGGGCGGCGGATCTGCGGCAGCGCGAGCGACAGCTGGTCGCGATGTCGATCGGCGCGGCGAAGCTGGTGGCCGAGCAGACGGCCGGCGCCCAAAGTGGCACGGCGGCGTTGATCGCAGACGGTGTCGCTAACTCGGGCGAGGTTGTCGCGATCGCTCCCGGTGGAGGCCCCGACTTCGGGCAGTGGGTGATCGTCACACTGGAGCACACCACCGGGACCGGCCCCTACGCCGGCCTCCCCACCACGCCACACGTCACGTTCGCCCGGGTTCGCCGCGTTAAGACCGGATGGGTTGTGAGCGCATGGACCCCTGCGAGCTGAACACCGAAATGACCCGTCCTGGCCGAATAACGCGCAGGTTGCGTTTTGCTGGTTTGGCGAATGGCCGCGCGTCGTGTAATGATGCCGGCTGCATGGCCAAGGTCGATCCGCAGCAGACGCAGACCGCGTTCGCCAAGGCGCAGCAGCACTGGCGCGAAGCGATCGACGGGCACCGCACCGCGCCACCGGATGCCGGCTTCAGCGCGCGTCTGGCCATCCTGGCGGAGGCGGCGTTCGAGGAGGCGCGGGTGTGCCTTGAGGCCGACGAGGCCGGTTTTGAGTGGCCGCCGCATCGCGGCGCTAACAGCGAGCCGCCGCACGAGCTGCGGCCCGGCTCGGGGCGTCGCGGCCCAGACGGGCTGTGGCGGCGCTTTGACGTCGCTGTCGGCGAGCTGGGGCGCGCGGCGACCGGCCGCGATCTGCAGGCCGTGGCTCGCGCCTACGAGGAGCTCGGCGAGGTCGCCAGCGAACTCGCCGAAGCGATCGAGGCCGAGGACCGCAAGAGCGGCCTACTACCCGGTCGCGCCCGAGCGCAACGACGCTCCGCTTAGCCGCGACGCGCCGCTCGCCGCCGACAGGCGAAGCGCACGGCGCTCATCGCCACGGCGACCGTCGCCGCCGCGCGATGGTCTGAGTGGTGTCGAAGAAAGATCACCAGCCTGAGGTGGCGTTGTCGCGCTAGAACTTAGAACCGCCGGTTTGCGGGGCTATTCCCGTTTAGGCGACAGGGCAGGAGCGCTGTCGGAATCGTTGTCCCACAGTGATGCTGAGGCAGGCGCGGCACGACGCTGCACCAGGCGCGAGACGCTTGGATCCCACACGTCCCGCCCCGTTGCGTGAGCGCCATCTGCCGCTTGGGCCTGGTCGAGCAGCGCCTCGATGTGCTCGCGACGAACGAGGAACCTTCGCCCGACGCGCAATGCGGGGAGCTTGCCCCACTCGATCCAGTTGCGGATCGTCTGCAGGGTCACGCGAAAGATCTTCGCCGCCTCGGCGACGGTCAGTAGCTCCTCGTCAGCCATGCAAAACGAACCAAATGACAGGGAAGGACATTTGTCGTAGTATAGCGAGCCAATGGACGGGACCTCGGGCGGAACGATGACACCCCCGCGCGACGAAGACGCCAGTTGCGACGACTTCGCGCCGGTGATCCCGCTGCGCCGCCGGCAGCTCGACGTCGAGCCCCCTGCCGTCACAGACACCCTGGAGCCCGACTCACGCGGTCTGTGGGATTCCGATGCCCCGATCCCCGGCCTTCCCGAGCGCGCGTCGCGGTCGGAGCAACCGCCGGCGCCCGAGCTGCCCGCCCGGTCACCCCAAGGCCTCGACTACATCGATCCCAACGCCGGCGAAGCAATGCCGCGCCACGGTTCGGGATCGCCTCGGCGACTGCGGCGGCGTCTCGCGCTGGCCGTCTCCGCGGCCGCCATTCTCGCGGCCGCGGCGGCTGCGCTGATCGTCGCCGCCAGCGGGGGCGCTGACACGCACGCCAACCATCCGCCGACAAGCCGGTCGGCCATCACGCGCGGACCCGCGGTAGCGGACGCTCGGCCGAGCAGGACCGTAACGGCCACCCACGCCCCGAGCTCTGAGTCCAAGACGGCCGTGCGTTCGCATCGAGCTGCGCGACGCCGCCACAGGCCCGCCACACACCGCCGCGCCGCAGTCTCAACCGCCGTTCAGACCGGCTCGTCCAACGCACCGGCCGGCGCCTCGCTGTCCTCGGTCCCGCTTTTGCCAGTGGTCCACACGCGGGCACCGGTCGTCAACTCCAGGACTCCCGGCAGTGGTGCTGCCTCGTCCTGCGTCCCCGGGGAGCTTGGCTGCTAAGGCCGGTCGGCCAGCCAAGGACGGCACATGCGCAACACGATCAACAGACCCACCCTCGCCATGCTTGTGGCTCGCAGCAGATGTTCCCGCGTGGTGACGCTCGCTCTCGCCGTGTTCGCCGCCGGGGCGGTTGGCGCTCTGCCGGTCGGGCCGCTGGCGGCATCTGCGGCCTACGCAGGCCAGTGGATGCAGGTGTCCTGTGCCAACCCCGACGAGTCGCCAGCGCCGAGCCAGGGTTGGACGAGCTTCACGACCGGCTCGACCGGTTACGCGTCCAACAACGGCACCAGCTGCACACCGACGTCGGCAATGTATGCGCTGCTCAGCACCGACGCCGCCGCGGAGGTGGGCACTGGCGAGGATCTGCAGTACACGCCGCCGAGCGGGTCTACGCTCGCCGGCGGCAACGTCGATGTCAGCCTCTACGCCGACGGCTACGGTGCAAGCGCATCCGGCACAGCCGTCCTCTACACACCGGCCTTCGCCTATGACGGCAGCGACGTGTTCTTCCAATGCGCGTGGGGACTGAGCCCGTGCGAGAACGGCACCAACGACTTCGCCGGCGTGGTCGCCCTACCGGCCGACCGCGGCGGCAACTTCTACATCGGCGCCGGCTGCGGCGGCCTGGCAGGCCAGTACTGCGCCGAGGGCGGCAGCCAAGGCGCATGGGCGCTGATCCAGGTTCACTGGGCTGACTTCCTGCTCACCAACACCTCATCCCCCGCCGCGAGCAGCTTCGGCGGCAGCCTCCTCCAGCCCGACGCGCACGGCACCGCCGACATCACTTTCACCGCCACCGACCCCAACGGGCCCGGTGTCTACAGCGTCACGGTCCAGATCGACGGCAACACGGTCCACAGCGCGACACCGAACACCAACCAGGGCGAATGCGCGCCTGTCGGCACCGACGCCACAACGGGGGCGTTGATGTTCGACTGGCAGCAACCCTGCCTGCAGACCGAGACGGTTGACATCCCGGTCGACACAACCGCTCTCGCGGACGGCCAACACCAGCTCAAGGTGATCGTGACCGACGCGGCGCAGAACACCTCGACCGTGGTCGACCAGACGATCACCACGCTCAACCGCACAACCGTCAGCGCGCTGCTGCCCTCCCCGGCCACAACGATCGCGGCGCCCGTCTATTCGCTGTCGCTCGACGCGGCAACGAAGCGGCTGGCCAGCGGCGTTCGCCGCCTCTACAGCCACTCCGGCCTCAAGCTCTCCGGCACGCTCAAGAATGCCTCGGGCGTGCCCGCACCGGACGTGCCGGTCGCGCTGTGGCAGCAGCCCGCGAACGGCGGAGCGTTCACCGAACTCGCGCACACGACCACAGACGGCACCGGCGGCTGGACGCTGACGGCGCCGCCCGGCTCCTCCCGGCTGTTGCGCGTCGTCGCCGGCGTCAAAGCGCAGGCCGCAAGCGCGACCAGCTCAGTCAGCGTGCGCGAGACGGTGACGCCGGGGCTGTCGCTGCACGTGAGCACGCCCGGCGACGGGCGCATCGTGTTCACCGGCAGGCTCGCAATCGCGCCGCTCGGCCAACCGCGGCCACTGGTCTTCATTCAAACCCGCGGCCCGGACGGCTGGGAAGAGGTCGGCTCACCGATCCGCGTCGACACCAACGGCGACTTCCGCTACGTCTACCGCAGCTCACCCGTGACGTTGGGGCGAAGCTTCAGCTTCCGCGCCGCAACGCCCGCAACCGCCCTGTGGCAACCGGCGCACAGCCCGGTCCATTCCGCCGTGGTCCACTGATGCGAACCACCCGGCTCCACTCCATCCTCCTCGCGGCAACCGTCACCGCCGTGCTCGGAGCAACGACGCCGGCAGCAGCGGCGACGCCGGCGGTAACCGCCCAGGCGCAGGCGGCCAACGCCGCATTCCTCGCCTACGCGCCACCACCCGCCGGCGGCGCCGGCGCGCTGTGCCTCGTCGACACCGGCGTCAACGTGAACCCAGACACCCAGCCAGGGCTCGTATCGTCGAGCGCGGTCGACGGCGGCAGCGGCAACGACGTCGACCCCGACGGCCACGGAACAACCATGGCAATGATCGCCGGCGCCGTCGGACACGGCATGATCGGCGCCTGGCCACAGATCAAGATCGTCTCCGTCCGCGCCACCACCACCCCAACCCCCCGACAGGAACCAACCTTCGGGTTCAACGACTACACCGACGGCATGAACAAGTGCTCCACGCTTGCCAGCGAGTACCACATCCATGCGATCGCCCTGGCACTCTCCTCGACCATCCCGCCGAGCCCTGACCAAGCACAAAGCTTCGCGAACGCCGTCGGCGTCGCCCAAGGACAGAACGTGGCGGTGCTGGCAGCAGCGGGCAACCAACCGGGGGCTGTAGAGGAGCCCGCGGCAGAGCCTGGCGTGTTTGCAGTAGGCGCATCGACCGCCCAATCCGATGCTCTGAGCCCGGGCGCCATCGGGTCACGGTGCAACTTCTCGGCAACGCAAGGTCTGACGTTTTTTGCGCCCGGCTGCGGAATCGACGAGGCAGATCCCGTCACGGATGAGCCCACGTGCTGCGGCAACGGAACCTCGCAAGCGTCCGTGTTTGCAGCCGCCGTGCTGGTCGCCCTGATGAGCTACGACCCCACGCTGACCTACACCAAAGCCGAGCAGCTGCTCGTCAGCACCGCCACCGACGGCAACCTCAACGTGGTGGCCGCATTCGAGGCCGACGGGCTCGGGGCGATCGTCGCTCAGGGCACCGCGAACATTCCCAAAGCCCCGGCGCCGACCGCTGCATCCAAGCCGGCGGCGCCGCATCTCTCGGTACAGCTAGCGCGCTGGGACCATGGGGTGCTCACGCTCACGGTTAGCGGCCTCGCGGGCAACGAGTTGAGCCTCGAGCTCGAGTACCCCCACAGTCGCCCGCGCCATCTCTCCACAATGAACACGACGGTGACGATCCGCACCGCGCGACCGCGACTGGTGTTGCTACGGGTGATGATGGGCAACAAGCAGTTGCAAGGACCCATCAGAGTCCACCCCACATGACCACCACACGCAGCAGAAGCCTCCTCGCCCTCATCCTGGCAGGGCTCCTGCTGGTGGCCGCGACGCCGTCTGCGGCTAACGCTTCCGGCAGCTACACGGTCACCGCATGCAGCCCAACGGCATCGGCTGGCGCGTGGCAGCAGGCCAACACGTTCCCAGGAGGCTTGACGTCGGGGAACCAGTGCGGTGGCCCGTCTATCGGTCCACTCGACGGTGGCGACTCGGGCGCGCTCTACGGCGAAGACCTTGTCGGCGCGAGCGCTCACGTCCCAAGCGGCGCCCAGGCGGGCTGGTCCTTCACGGCACCCGCCGGAACGACGATCACGGCGGTTAGCTATTACGGCAGCCTCGAGACAGGAAACAACCTGGACTGGGTCGCGGGCCTGTTCTCCAGCAACGGTAACGGGCTGGACACCTGCCAGACGAACCCTGCCCCTTGCTCGAAGCCGAACAACCAAGTCGCCATCACGCTGATCGGCCTCAGTACGTCGGGTCTCTTCTTCGGAATCGAATGTGCGCCCGTCGCACCCGACACTGACTGCCTCGACGGCGCGACCCAACAGTTCGCGCAGGCCGACATGTACTCCGCAAAAGTCACGCTCTCAGAAACCGGGACACCGACCCTGGCAAATCTGGCCGGCGCGTTGTGGGGAGGTGGCGTCGTATGGGGATCCGAACCGGTGACGTTCAACGCCGCGGACCTGAGCGGCATCTCCCAAGTCGCGCTCGACGGCCCGGACGGGCAACTCGCGCTGCAGCCGCAGTCATGCGACTACTCGCAAACGCGGCCATGCCCGGAACTGTCGAGCGGAGCTCTTGAGCTGAACACGACCCTGTTGCATGACGGGGCACAGGCCCTGACGCTGCTCGTAACGAACGCGGCAGGCAACACGACGAGCGTTCAGAGCCCGACCGTCGTCGTCGACAACAGCGGCCCGCCGGCACCGTCGAGTCTGACCGCCACCCCAGTCGGCGGCGGGTCGGACGCGATCGACCTCTCCTGGAGCGACCCGGCAAACCCGCCGCAGCCAGTCAGCGGCGCTTTCGTCCAGATCTGCCAAGCGGCGTGTGGCGCCGCCGTCGCCGTCAACGGCTCAGGCGGCGCACAGGTCACCGCACCGGGACCGGGCACCTACACGATCCGCCTCTGGCTCGTCGACCAAGCCGGCCGCGGCAGCGCCGCCAACGCCGCTACCACCGCGGTCACGATTCCCGCGCCGTCCACGACACCCACCGGCACTTCCACGCCAAAGAAGAAGAAGCCCACGCTGAAAGTCGGATCGGTGAGCTGGCACGACGGCATCCTCAAGCTCGCCGTGACCGGGCTGCCGAAAGGCACGAAGCTCCACGTCGACCTAGAATACGCCGACCGCCCGCTGCTCCGCCTAATCATCGCGCGCGAACACGTGCGCCTCCGTACGGCGCGGCCTCGCCTGGTAATCCTGCGTGTGTTCGCAGGCAAGCACCAAGAGGGCGCGACGATTTCCGCGCGCGTGGGGTAACCGCGCGGTTCGGCGTAGGGAGGCCCGACGAGCGCTGCTTCAATGCCAGACAGGAGCGAGCGTGAGCCGGCTCTCGAGCAGCACGCCTGGTTGTCGTCGTGGGTGTCGCTCAAAGGTGCGGCGACGCTCGGTGAGCCGGGTTTCTTGTCTGCGCGGCGGTGTCACCTGGCGATCGGTTTTGGCGCGCCGGGTTGGTGCCGGCCGCTGTGAGGCGTTCTCA
>JBEKAM010000363.1:0-4162 GCA_050015915.1 Solirubrobacteraceae bacterium | reverse complement strand
GAACTACATTGGCGTGAAGTGTCCCGATTGCAAGACTGGCGATCTGGCCGAGAAGAAGGCGCGCCGGGGCAATCTCTTTTACGGCTGCTCGAACTATCCCAAGTGCAAGTTCACTTCCGCCTACAAGCCGATCGCCGAGGCTTGTCCCGAGTGCGGCAGTCCCTATCTACTGGAGAAGACCCTGAAGTCCGGCACGTTCATTGTCTGCCCCAACAGTAAGCGGACTGACACCGCCGATGCCGAGCCTAAGCGCCGCGGGAAGAAGAAGACCGAGGATGAAAGCACGGTTAAATGTGACTACACGCGCGAAATACATCCCGAGGCCGTTGCATAATAGAAAGATTGTCAACCCAAGCCGCCTGCACACACCAGGCATTGAAACAAGAAGGGGTGAATTCATGGCAGGACAGTTAAAAGACGCGACCATCATTGCTCACCTGATCGTCGACGACGGCGTCAAAGCCTGTGAGTTTTACAAGAACGCCTTCGGGGCGGAGATCAAAGGCGTCCACAAGACGCCCGATGGAAAAGTTATGCACGCCGAACTGAACGTTGGCGGAACCAGATTGATGCTGGCCGATGCCTTTCCCGGTTTCGGTTGCGGCTCGCCCAAGACCCTTGGCGGCAGCCCGGTTGTGCTGAATCTCTACGTCAAAGGAGATATTGACGGGCTGTTCAATCAGGCGGTGGCTGCGGGCGCGAAAGTCGATATGCCGCTGGCGAACCAGTTCTGGGGTGATCGCTACGGCCAGATCACCGATCCCTTTGGCCATCGCTGGGCCCTTGGCCAGCATGTCGAGGATGTCACGCCGGAAGAGATGGAGCGCCGCGCTAAAGAGGCCTTCTCCAAAATGGCGGAGATGGCGCACAAGTAATTCCCTGAAGCCGGGCCAACTTTTTCACATCCAAGTGAGGAGAAGCCGTCGCCTTCATCGACGGCTTTTCCATTCAAATTTATTGGAGGATTCATGAGCGGTACGCAAGCTACGTATCAGGATGCCGAACTCGTATTAAAGCTGTACGATCTCCGGCGCGAAGCGGTCATGCGGCAGGCGCGGGATTTTGTTGCTCAGTTTTCGCCGGCGTCATTCGAGGAACTGATGGCGGTCGTTGGTGCATTTGGGACCAAGGAAAATGCCTACGTGCGCCAGGTTCTGGGCTATTGGGAGATGGTGGCGTCGCTGATCGTCCACGGCACCCTGAACGCCGCGCTCGCGCAGGATACGCTCGGCGAGATGAACTTCGTCTACGCCAAGGTGCAGCCCTTCCTCAAGCAGATGCGGGAAAAGATGGTTGCGCCCGAGTTCATGCAGAACCTGGAGAAGGTAGTTGAAGGTACGCCGGAAGGCCGCGAACGGCTGAAGCGCGTGCAGGCGCGCATGGCCGAGTTTGCCAAGATGCGGGCCGCCGCCGCGAAACATAGCTAACCAGCAACGCTGATATCAACGATGGGCTTCGGCTTGTGACAACGATGGTCCGGGCTGAAGCCCGAACTGTTGTTAGCTCAAATATTCGCGAATATAAGGATCGTCGCAATGCAACAGGTCGGCGGCGTTGCCTTCGAAAATAATCTTGCCGTCGCGAAGAATCAGGAACCTGGTATTCAGATCGCCGCAGTCCTCGCCAGTCCTAACCGGCACCATCTTGTTCTGCTCGCGATCGAAGTAATGGCTGGCCATGGTGAACGCATCCTGCAGGCGGTGCGTCACCATGAGGGAGCTGGTGTGATACACATCGCGCTGCTTTACGATGAGCTCGATGATCGTGTTGGAGGTGACCGGATCCAGGCCGCCGGTCGGCGAGTCGTAGAGCAAAACCTCCGGTTGCGTGATGATGGCGCGCGCGATGGCCACTCTTCGCCGCATGCCGCCAGAAAGCTCACCGGGAGACAAGGCGACGGTATGCTCCAGCTCAACGAACCGCAGCGCTTCCAGCACGCGCTGGTGAATCTCTTCGGTAACTCTCCCGGTCTCTTCGATCAATCGGTAGGCTACGTTCTCCTCCACCGTCATCGAATCGAAGAGTGCGCTCTCCTGAAAGACCATGCCAATCTTGCGGCGCAACGCAAAAAGGTCCTCCTCACGCATGGCCGTGACCTCGTTATCCAGTACGTTGATGTGTCCGGAATCGGGCTTCAGCAGCCCGAGCGCGAGTTTCAGGATCAGAGTCTTGCCCGTCCCGGCTACGCCCATCAGGATTTTGGTTTCGCCGCGCGGCAACTGGAACGAGATGCCCTCGAGCACGGGATTGTCGAAGGCAATGGCCACATCCTCGAAGCTCATCACGCATCCCGCCGCCGGCGGAGGCGGCGACGACGGGGAACTCTCTTGTGGCGGAGCGAGGATCGGCATGGTCAGTATTGAAAGAATCCCATCAGCAGCCGGGTGATGAAGAAATCGCTGATCAGGATCAGCACCGAGGCGGCCACCACCGCCTGCGTGGTAGCGCGTCCCACGCCTTGCGTCCCACCCTTAGCGGAAAGGCCGTAATAGCAACCAACGCTGGCGATGATGAAGCCGAAGATGACCGGCTTGCTCAGTCCCATCAGCACATCGCCGAAGCGCAGGCCCTGGTACGCCGTGGTCCAGTACTGGTTGGCGTCAAGCCCCAGCAGCAGATAGGAAATCATGAAGCCGCCGCAGAGTCCGACCAGGTCGGAGATGATGCTGAGGAAGAACAGCATGACGACCGTCGCGACCACGCGCGGGGTCACCAGTTTTTTCGAGGGATCGACGCCCATAGCGCGCATGGCGTCGATCTGCTCGGTAACTTTCATGGAGCCAAGCTCGCTGGCCATGCCGCTGGAGTTTCGGCCGGCGACCATCAAGCCGGTCAGCACCGGGCCGAGCTCGCGAACCATCGAGAACGCCACCAGTTTGCCGGTCAAGGAAAGCGATCCGAATTGCTGCAGCGTGCCCGAGGTCTGCAACGCCAGCACAGCGCCGGTGAAGAAGCCGGTGAGGACGACGATGGGCAACGAACCTACGCCGATGAGGTCTGCCTGCAGAAGCGTGTCCGATACGTAGCGTGGCTGCGCGAAGACGTTGGAAATCGAGCGGCCGGCCAGCAGGGAGTACTCCTGCACCGCCAGCACCTGCTCCTTCGCGAACTCGGTAGGCGAAAACAGTGGCATACGTCGATCAAAATCGCTATCACCGCAATATACCAGAGCGGCGCAGCAGTGGGTTTGTGTGTCCGTGCGAGAACGGGCGTCGTTCTTGGCAGCGGAACAAGAATCTCGAAAATCCAGCGCCGTAGGCGCGGCCATACCTAAGCCCAGGAACGAAGTCCTGGGTACAGTGAGAAATCTTTCCGAGCCGCGTAGCGGCGACAGGGTTCTTACGTCGACTCTCTAGTTCTGCTGTTCTGATGTTGGCCTTATCGCATGGGCCGGCCTCGCCGCAGCTGGGAGAGGTCGAGAGCGAAGAGTGAACCGCGAGATTCCGTTTCATTTGTGATCTTGCAGCTTGCAGCTGCGTGATTTACTATCCTTTTCCAAGTTGTACGAGTGCAGGAGGTCGCACTCATGGCATTCCAGGTGGATCGAAGCCCGTTCGATCCCGAGTCCGGGTTCGAGTATTACATCTGCTTCAAGCCGCCAGTTGAAGTAGAGGGCGATGAGGTCACATCGCGAATCTCGATCGAGGCCGCGGTCTCCGTCTCCGAGACGGGCGACGTCGCTGACCTCAGCTTCCTGCTGCCCAAAGTCTGCCGCAGCGATTACGCGCTGTCTTTTCTCAAACGCGATCCGACGACGACCTGCGTCGAGAATCGGGTCTTCATCTCGCTGCCCGGATTAAGTGGCGATGCCGTTTTCAACGCTCCCGCAACCCTGGAACTGGATCATGCGGGACGCATCGTCGCCATCGAGATCAACGGCTGCATTCCCAAGACCAGCACCTTTAAGCCGGCGCACGCGTAGGGCCTGCGCTGCCGAGCGGTTAGCTTTTAGCTCTTAGCTAAATCTCACCAATCGCAATCTTGCTTTCAATCGGGGTGTCGATTTAATTGCCCCGCCGACAAAGGAGAATCCCTTGCCGTGCCTGAAACCTTGCTTGCCACGAGCTAAGAGCTAATAGCTAAACGCCGAATCCGGTATCATCTCCTGATGGCTCCCGTGGATAGCGTAACCGTCTTCGTCCTCGCCGGTGGGCAGAGCTCG
>JBEKAM010000362.1:0-2896 GCA_050015915.1 Solirubrobacteraceae bacterium | reverse complement strand
GTTGAAGCTGGCCAGCGGCGTCGGCATGCCGGCGGGAGTCTGCGAAACTTCCGATTGCATCAGCGGTGTGATGAACTGCGCACCCGCGCCGATGATGATGCCATCGGGTTGCGGATTGGCGCCGTTGCCGGCGTTACCGGCAGTGTAGTAGAAATCTCCGCCGTCGATGTTGTTGAGGATTGCGGCGCGGCCATTGTTGCCGCTGTAAGCATTGGTCACAGTGAAGTGGGTGTTGCCATTCACGTCCACCTGCGCCACCGCGCGATAGTAGCTGAGGCCCACGGGATTGGTGGGATCGACGACCTGGTTGGTGCTGGAATTGGAGACGTCGAGGTTATCGGTGCCGGAGACGTAGCCCATGAAGGTGAGGTATTGGCCGTCGAGCGACAGATTCAGCGCCAGCTCCGACTTCGACGAGAAGCTGGTGACCAGCTGATCGCCCAGCAGCGCGTTACCGATGGAGCGCGTGTTGGGAACTTGCAGCGTGTTCACCAGCGAGCCGCCGGTCGTGTATTGATCGAGGTAGATCGCCGAGGTGATCCCGAAGCTGCCATCGACGAGGGCGTTGTTAAACACCATCGGGTAGATTCCGTTGTTGGTGGCGGCGCCGGCGCAACTGCCCGTCGTCTGGGCGCAATTGGGCGGCAGGATTTGGCCCACCTGAACGTTGTTGGGATTGTTGTCATACGTGCTGCGGCTGACGACCAGGTTCCCGGGCTGGAAGAAAGTTTGCGCAGAGGCGGTGAGGGCGCCGGCAATCAGTGTTGCTGAAAGAAAAAGGAATGTGCGCAGACAATTTTGTTTTTTCAGCAGAGTAGCTGTCACAAGAGTCTCCTTATTGGTATGGAAGTGGAGCTTGGCCCCTAGTGGCGATCCGAGGGGCATAACTATGGTGGCAGCTAGTTGTTGCAAGACGGTTGCAACGCAATAACGATTACGTAAATGTCCTTTGCCAATTTCGAAGCGAGGAATTCACCATGCGATCGATTGCGGAAGATCGTTTTCACCACGGAAGCACGGAGAGCACGGAATTGAAACTATTTCATAGAAACTCAAATTAAGAGAGACCGCGCTGGTATCGACCTTGAAGACTAATTCTCCTCCAAAGGAAACCCATTCCGTGCCTCCGTGGTGAAAACGCGTTTCTCAGATATGGACCTACCGAAGAGTCTGGGCATTCGTGATAGCTTGGAGCCATGATCCACGAGATCTTTCCGGTCGGTCCGCTGCAGTGCAATTGCTCGGTCGTCGGCCATGAGCAGACCAAGGAAGCGATCGTCATCGATCCCGGAGACGACATCGCGGACGTGATGGCCATCATCCAGCGTCACGGCCTCACGGTGAAGCAGATTGTCGTTACCCACGCGCACATCGACCACGTTGGCGGAGCGATGCAGCTCAAGCGGCTCACGGGCGCGCCCGTTCTGCTCAACCAGAACGACTACGCGCTGCTGAAGATGCTCGACGTGCAGGCCGCGTGGATCGGGATGCAGGCTCCGGAGAACGTGACGATCGACGGCAGCATCGGCACCGGCGACAAAGTCAGTGCCGGCAGCCTGGTTGCTGATGTCCTGCATACACCGGGACACACTGAAGGCAGCATCTGCCTGTACTTCGCGCCGGAGAAGAAGTTGATCGCCGGCGATACGCTGTTTGCCGGGTCCATCGGCCGCACCGATCTGCCCGGCGGCTCTTACGAGAAAATCATGCGTTCGCTGCATGGTCCGGTGCTGGCGCTGCCGGATGAAACCATCGTCGTCCCCGGCCACGGCCCGCTCACGACCATCGGCGAGGAGCGCGCCAGCAACCCATTTCTGGTGCGATGAGCGAGAGTGGAACCAACCTATGCCAGTGATCAGCGCACCCTGGGACCTTTGCGACAGCCACGTTCGTTAGCGTCCGTTTCGTTGGAATCTCCTAACCTAATTCGCCATCCGTGATGGTCCATAGTGAATTCTAATGATGGCGCTCCAGCCCATCGCGTGATGCGGCCCCCAGCGGCTCGTAACGCCCGGACTCTTGGTTAGCGCCTTAGAGTTTCGTTGGTTATCGAATTGCTACATTTCGAGAGTAGCCACGCTCCGTGCGCAATCGGCACGCCTATAGCGGTGCATCCAAAATGCCGCAGATTCTGCAAAGCGAGTTAGCCAAAGTCGATTCCCACCAAGCAATTCAGACGCTTGATCCCCAGGACTGGGTTGAGCTTCGGGCGCAGGCACACCGGATGCTGGACGACATTCTCGACTACACCCAGAACATACGAGAACGGCCGGTGTGGCAGCTGATTCCCGCACGGGCGCGAAAGCGTTTTCAACACGCTCTTCCGTTAGGCCCGAGTGCGCTGGCCGAGGTCCATGAGGAGTTCATGAACCATATCCTGCCTTTCGCCGCGGGAAATGTTCACCCTGGGTTCATGGGCTGGGTTCACGGAGGCGGCACAGCCGTTGGCATGCTGGCGGAAATGTTGGCCGCCGGCCTGAATGCCAACCTGGGCGGACGCGACCAAATTCCCATCGAGGTGGAACGCCAGATTACCCGGTGGATGCAAGAACTATTTCGTTTTCCGGAAACCTCGTCTGGCCTGTTCGTCACCGGTACGTCCATCGCAAATCTGATCGCCGTCGTAGTTGCGCGGGACAAAGCGAGAGGACCAGAAGTCAGGCGGCAGGGGGTGAACGCAAGAGCGGATCGATTGACGGCATACGGCTCGGCGGGAATTCATAGTTGCGTCGGCAAGGCTCTCGACCTGTGCGGCCTCGGCAGCGGTACATTGCGGCTGATTCCGACGGACCAACGCCGCCGCATGGATCTGACGATATTGGAGAGCACCATAAATAAGGACCGCGCAAGCGGGTTCCATCCTTTCCTGCTGGTCGGGACCGCAGGAACCGTCGAT
>JBEKAM010000361.1:0-5975 GCA_050015915.1 Solirubrobacteraceae bacterium | reverse complement strand
TACCCGCCGACCGACAGGACGGGCTCCTGGTCGCGCACAGTCTGAGCAGCTGAGCGCCGACTCGCGCTCTCAGCTTGTCGCCGAAGTCGCTAACTGTGTCCTCGGTGACCCGTGCGACGCCGGCGCAACGACCCGGGAGCGAGACACCCACTCCGCGCGCGGATCTCGGCGAAAGGAGGCGTCGCTGCGCCTGTGTTGTCCTAGGCCTCGGCGTGGACTCTGCGGATGCGCGGACCGTCCTTGGCGAAGCGCCCTGGGTACTTGTTCGCGCGAGCGTGGATCTGGCTCGCTTCGACCTGTGAGCGATCTCGTTTCTCATACAGGCCCCGGGCGTTGATCGTGTCGGCGAGCTCGTGCACGGTCATCCAGCGGTTGTTGTTCTCGTCGAGGACGAGCTCCATGGCTCGGTGCAGCGTGAGACGGTCTCCCGCGTTGATCGCAGCGGCCGGGACATGTTCGCCTAGTGCCGCGTGTGCTCTCGCGATGAGCGCCTGGAGTTCTTGTCGACGAGCATCGAGTGCAGCGAGCTCGAGTTGAGCCTGCGCTAGGCCGGCCTCGATCGCCGGCCGGGTTTCGTCGAGGATCTTGCTGAGGTCAGCTCGGGGGTTGGTTGGCATGGTCGGTGTCCTCGTTGGAGATTGTCTTTTTGGTGGCGGACGGTCTACCGCCAGCGCAGCAGACCGTCCGTATGGCTCGCCAGAACTCTGTGCTACGCCAGCACGAGTTCGCGTGTGCCTCGCACAAGGTTGGCGAACGGCAGGCGCCCCAGCTCGTGCTCGAACATCTCCAGTAGCTCGCGTTCGCTGCCAACCGGATCGGGATCCACTCTCCAGCCGACGCAAAGGCGGTCGTGTGCCGCCAACTGCCATAGATACCGCCCGCCTTGATGGGCCACCGGCTCTCCTCGGCCGTAACGGGCGAGTAGGTCGATGCGGCTACGCAGGCTGCCGCCCCTGCCTATGTACAGGGTTTCCGTTGCGTCCACCCATTTCGCGTCGAGACACTCGAGCTCCACGCTCGGCGGCTTGCCCTTGAAGTGGCCACCGACGCTGATCGCGAGGAACTCCGGCGTTGGCTGTTTGAGAGTGACCGCGTACACGCCCGGACTGCTCGGGATCTGGGAAGCGAAGCGACCCGGGCTGCGCACTGGTACGAACCCGACGAATCCGAGCTGGGACAGGTGCTGCTGATCGAAATTAGACATCACGACTCCCTATCGCTAGTAGTTGACGCTTTATTTTGCCGTTATCTCTCGCTAAAGTCAAGGTCGCGTTTCTCGGACGTGCGGTCGGGCTCGCTTCGCTGACTGTGCGTGCTCAAGGCGCGCCACCACCGAGCCGCGGGCTCGGTACGCGAGACGTGCGGACCGCGTGGCCGTTCCAGCCTCCGCACAGGGGTCGGGCGCGCGCGGAACTCGCGACTGGGCAGGAGCGAGGCGATGCGCAGATGCAGCTGCCCGAGCGTGGGGCGCAACCGCAGCGCAAACCGAAACGGATCGGGCTCAGGCGTGCTGCGCTGGCGGATCGCTGCCGACACTGACGGCAGGCGGGTTCGTGTCGATTCCGAGGAGCTTGAGCTCGTCATCCGCGGACATACCCTCATGGCAGTTCACATAGCGGCCGGCTCCGCACCAGCAGGGTTGACGTCGGAGACGCAGTAGCGCGGTCGGCCCCTGCCCCCGTGGCGTGGCGCCGAGCCGTGCCGGAGGTTGCCGGAGATGAACTTCTGGCCCTGGCCAGTGGCGGGTCGCTCGCCACCACTCCTCCTTGAAGAGATGCTCACGGATCAGGTCGATGAGACCCACAAGTCCGTCGTCGGGGTGCCAGCGCATCGATTTCGGGTCTGGCCCGTAGTACAGACACAGCGAGGTCGGCCGGAACTGCGGGAAGCGATGACGCGACTCCCGTGGACCACTGACCATGACGATCGGGCGCACACGGCTCGGTGGTCCCGGGAAGCAGATCGCGACGCGCCGGCGCTTCGGCAACGTCGGCACGTCGACGTCGCCGCGCAGAACGAGTGCGCGCCCGACCCGCGTTCCGTCCCATCTTCCGTACTCCGTGGGGAAACGCTGCTGCAGTCGTAGCAACTCGAACGGAAACCGCTCCCACCACGGACAGAGCTGAGCGCGGCGGCGACGTGCATCCACCCCGACCGCTCGGCGCGCCCGCCGAGCGGCGAGTCTGAGGCTACGAGTGCACCTCTTCCTGATCTTGCGCTTACGCTTGCGCGCCGAGATGAGACCACTACTCCCCGTGTGATCGCACCGGCTTGACAGCGCGGGCGGCAGCCCCCGCCGCCGCCGCGGCCCCGCTTAGCGCCACGAACCGACCGCCTGTTACACCCAAGCGCTCGCCGCCAAGAAGTGCCCGTCGTTGCTCGGGGTCGCCGAAGACGCCGTTGAGGATTGCCTCCGCTTCAGCCTCAGACACCGAGAGCGCACGGCGTGTTTGCACGGCGGCGTCGTTGAGCAGCGCCGCCGCCCAGTCCGCGTCGCGCGCCTCAATGTCGGGGCCGACCCGAGCGGGATCGGGCAGAGGCCGCATCACCAGCTTCGCCGCGGCCTCCAGGAAGCGCGGAGTGCCTTCGTCGTGCGGCACTTCCTCGCCTTTCTTGAAAATGGCGAGCGCGAGCGCCGTCACATGGAACGACGCGAGCGGCTTGTAGTCGTGGTCCGCGCTCATCTTCCAGTAGCGGTTGAGCTCCTTGAGGATGCGCACCTGCTGAGCGAAGACAGCCGTGTGATTGAGCACGCGGCGCTCCCGGACAAGCTCGGCGTGGCGCGCGGGATTCGCCGCTAGCCATCCGTGGGCGTCTCCGGACGGGCAGTGAGTTATGACGATGCCGTCGCCGCGCTCGACGCCAACCACGATGTCAGCAGTGAAAGCCTCGTCCGGATACGTGAGCTTGATGGCGTGCGTTGAGAAGCCGCAGCTCGCATCGATCGAGTCTTCGACCCAGGTACAGACGTCGCGCATCGCCTGGTCTGGGTTCGCGACCCAGCCGTCGAGGAAGTCAGGAACGGTCACGACGACGTCGACGTCGTTGAGCGGGCTGATCTGCGTGCCTGCGGCGAGCGCGCCCGCCGCGAGTGTTTTGACGCCGCGCGTGTGAGCACCAACGCCGGCTTCGAGTTTGGTGCGGAGCTCGTCACGCCTAGTGCGTGCATCACGGAGCTCCTGATCCTTGACATTGATGTCGCCCAGCAACTGCCTATAGAAACCCTTCGCTGTCACGGGTCACCTGCTTTCGATTTCGAGGGATTGGTGGTAGTGGTGGTCGGCCCATTCGTAGAGCTGAACGAACGCACCAACGGCATTGAGTTCAGCGCCGAGGAACACGCCGAACGCAAACGGGGCCGCAAGAAAGAGATGGACGGCGTCAGCACGGCGCTCACCTACGGCTTGCTTGATCGCGCGCGCTGTCGCGCTAGCCATGGATGCCAGTTCCGTGCACGGAATGGGTGCGCTGCCGTTGATGTGCTCGACGCGGAGACGGAGGGACGGCCGGCCCAACCCAGCGCGGACGTTGTCGACGACCCCATCCATCTCGCGTCCGAGCAGGTTGATCTCGGCTGTCACGAACGCGGATCCGGCGGAGCCTGGTTCGGACAAGATCCCGAGCGCGTCGTTAGCCTGCGACGCATTCTGGGCGTGACAAGCGCCGTCGTCGGCGCCCACAGTGAGCCGCCAGCCAGCAGGCCGGCGGAAAGTGAAGCCGGTTGCGACCGCCGCAGTGAGGTGCGCAGCCCCCGAGACCTCGACTTCGCGGCGGCCGCCGTGTCCGCGCAATGCACGCTCCAGATCGGCGAGGCCATCGAGGACTCGCTGCCAAGCAGCGGGGTGCCCAATCTGGGGGCGAGCGCCTCCAAGGAAGGAGCTTGCGTCCACGGACAATCCGTCGCAGGCCGCGGGCGCTCCGCGCGAGACGACTTGAAGCTGCCACACGCCAGCAGCCGGCCCAAGTCCGGGCGGGTACACAGCGTTGACGGCCTTGCCGGCGATGGCCGCGGCATCAGCCTGCGTCACGTCGGCAGCAGGCCCGGCCATGATGCCGCCGCTCCACGTCGCCGAAAAGTCGTGCTGCAGCGTCTTCCACGTCCGCTCGGTGACTTCCTCGTGCGTAGCTCCGAGGCCGCAGGCGACCGGCATCACCGTCGGGCGTCCTTCCCGCACGGTCTTGCGAAGCGCCGGCTTGAACTCCCTCTCGACGACCGGTTCCGACTCGAGCGAGTGCTCCGTCAAGAGGCACATCAGCAAGTCCGCACTGTCGAGGCCTTCGGCCATCTCATCGTCAAGGCGCTTGCCCTCGCGCATCCGCTCGACGTCACGAAAGACAGTGAACCCGCGCAGCTTCAACTCCTCCACGAGCCGAACCGCACAGTCCCAGTCATCGTGCGAGTACGAGAAAAAGGCGTACGGCCTTTCGATAACGGTGGCTCCGGCGGCTGCAGCCTGCGATGGCTCGGTCACGAACCCGATAGTAGGCAGCGCCCCGGAGTTCTCAGCGCAGCTCCGGCCACGCGCGGAGGTAAACGCGATGTCGCTCACGCCGCCTCCTCGGTGGCCTGCGACGGCAGCTCGTGAATGCCGGCGCCGGGCGGGAGCTCCGGCGCTTGGATCAAGCGCGCCGTCGCATCGACACGCCGTGGCTCCGGCAGCTGCTCTTCGCTGCCGACGACGCCAAAATCGGCGAACTTGCGCACGCTCGGAAGCACGCGCCGGTCGACGGAACCGACGACGTCGTCCTGAGCCTTGACGAGCGAGTTCACGCAGCGACTGACCTTGTCGATGTGTCCGAGCAGGACGGTGATTCGGTCGTAGACCTCGCGGCCGAGATCGGCGATGGCCTGGGCGTCCGCCGCCATCTTCTCCTCCTGGAAGCCGTATGCAGCCGTGCGCAACAGCGTCAGCAGCGTCGCCGGGGTCGCCAGATGCACTCGTTGGGCGAACGCGTCTTCGAGAAGGTCCGGATCGGCTTCGAGCGCACTTCCGAGGAAGTGCTCCCCGGGCAGGTACATGACGACGAAGTCCGGCGCGGACGGGAACTGCGCGGCGTAGTCCTTCGCCGCGAGCCGACGCACGTGCGCGCGCACACCCCGCGCGTAGACCTTGATGGCTTTGACGCGCTGCTCCTCATCCTCGGCCTGCATCGCGTCGAGGAACGGTGCGAGCGGCACCTTCGAGTCGACGACGATCATGCGACCGCCCGGAAGCGTGACGAGCATGTCCGGGCGGAGAATGTGCCCGTCGTCGTTGACGTGGACCTGTTCGACGAAGTCGCACAGGTCCGACATCCCAGCTTTCTCGGCGAGGCGCCGCAGCCCGAGCTCGCCCCAGCGGCCGCGCACCTGCGGCTGACGTAGGGCACGCTCCAGCGACGTCGCGCTACGCGCGACCGCTTCCTGGCCGGCGGCGACCGTCATCAGCTTCGCGGTCAGATCCGTCGATGTCCGCTCGCGGTCGATGTCGAACTTGGCGAGACCTTCCTGCAGTTGCGCCAACTTCTGATTGACGGGCTCGACGAGCCCGGCTACCGCACGCTTGCGCTCCTCATCGTCGGCGCCGGCTTGTTTGAGCGCCGCCTCCAGGTGCAGCGTCACCTGTTTGACGACCTCGCCGCCACGCTGAGCGATCTCTTCACCGGCTCCCTGTTTGACGAGGGCGAGCATCTCTTCGCGAGCGGTGGCGAACGTCTGCGTCGTCGCCTCCGACGCCTCCAGCTTCGCGCGCAGCGTCGCGATCTCCGTGTTCTCGACTCCATCCCGGCGGGCGCGCTCGAACCGCAGCATCGCGAACGCACCGACGAACCCGCCGATCCCCAACCCCACGAGCAGCCATACCCCTTGCATTCACTACCTCCGATCGTTCGTGTTCGCCGACGCCGACGTCAGCTCGCAGGCACCGCGCGCGTCAACTCTTGGGCGTCGAACGCTCATCTCTAGATCCAGGCTAGGCGCCGGCGCGGACGTAACC
>JBEKAM010000360.1:0-6214 GCA_050015915.1 Solirubrobacteraceae bacterium | reverse complement strand
GGCGTCGGCGTACTCGTCGAGCGCGTCGGGGATGTCGCACTCAGCGGCGCCGTGCGTCCAGACGCCGATGATTCGCTTGTCGTGCTGCTGGGCGTACTCGATCTCCCAGTTGACCCATTCGCTGTCGCGGGTTTCGGGCGAGATCAGGACGACCAGTGTGCTCGCCCAGTCGATTCGGGGGCCGAGGATCTCGCTCTTGATGTAGTCGGAGTTCGTCGCTTCATTCGGGCGCGCGCTGTTGATCGAGGAGTCGCGCACCTCATGGCCGCGTTCACGCAGGAGCGCCTTCATGGACGCGATGTGTTCGTCGTCCTCGTGGATGTGGCTGACGAAGATGTTGGTTCCGGCCATTGTCGCTCCCATGCTGTGGGCTTGAGCCAAATGTTACGCTCACGGGCTGCGGTCTATGAAGACTTCGCGTCGACCCCGAGGATGCTGCCACCCGTATTAGAGATCTACGTCGTCTGGCACCCCGGCGATTCCGAGGGGGAGGTCGCCGCTGGCCAGTTCCTCGATCATTTCCATGGCACCGCTTTCGCTGGCCTGATCGGCGGCGCCGTCGAGGTCTACGTACGTTCTGTCGGCTGGCGCGATCCAGCCGACAGCCCCCGTCCGCTGCCGTTCATGGAGCCGTTCCCGCAGGGCGTCGCGATGCCGACCCTGACCGCGGTGGTCCCGGTGCTCGGCAATGCGCTCGCGATGGCCCTGGAGGAGCGCAGCGGCCCGTGGCACGACTACATCGCCGCGATCGCTTCCGCCCGGGCGGAAGCGCAGGACCACATCGCGGTCTTCCCGCTTGCAGTGGACCGCGGCGTGTTTGACGGCACGCGCCTCGGCGAGCTTCTCGGTGCGGTGCAGCGCATCGGCGTTCCGGCCGTCAGTGTGGCCGAAACGGCGGCGGAACTTCGCTGCCGCGACCTAGCGCAGGGGCTCGCGCAGTTCGCGAATCGGCAGCAGGGCGAGCGTGTCTGCGTGTTTGTGAGCCACACGAAGCGTTCGGCGCCCGGTGATGCCGACCGCATCCAGGCGCTGATCGAACGCGTCCGCTACCTGATCGCGAACACGCGGCTCGGCGAGTACTTTGACGCGAGCGACCTGCAGCCGGGCTCTGACTGGGCGGACGAGCTCGTCGAGAATGCGAGCAGTAGCGCGTTCCTCGCCGTTCGTACGGACCTGTACGCGAGCCGGGAGTGGTGCCAGCGCGAGATGCGGATCGCCAAGACCGCGGGCATGCCCGTGGTCATCCTCGACGCACTAGCCACGGGGGAGGAGCGCGGATCGTTCCTGATGGACCACGTCCCGCGCATCGCGGGTGGCGCAGAGCCGCAGGACGAGGCGATCATGAGGGCGCTGAATCACCTCGTGGACGAGTGCCTGAAGCGGATGCTGTGGACCCGCCAGCGTGTACTCGCTGAGGGCCGAGAGGACCTGAACGTCGCCTGGTGGGCGCCGCACGCGCCGGAGCCCGTAACGTTGACGTCTTGGCTAGCTGCCGGCGACGTCGTGCCGCCCGATGGTCCCGTCCGTGTCCTTCACCCGGACCCTCCGCTCGGCCGGGACGAGATGGCAGTGCTCGAGGACATCGCGGAACTCGCCGGGTTCGGCGGCCGCCTTGAGATCATGACCCCGAGAGGGCTGGCGGCGCGTGGAGGCTAACGGCCAGCCCGCAAACCTGCTGCCCCCCGAGGCGCTCGCTGGCGTGCGGATAGGTGTCTCTGTGTCGGACAGTCCGGACTTGGCGCGTCTTGGCCTCAGCGAGGTCCACCTCCGGCTTGCGCTCGGCGAAATGGCACGTGTGGTGCTCATCGGAGGCGGACGCCTCGTCTACGGCGGACGCCTCGACCCTGCAGGCTACACAGCGTTCTTGCAGGGGGAGCTCGAGAAATACGCGCGCCGTGACCAACCGCTTGTCGTCTGCCTCGCCTGGCAGGAGCACCGCGAGCTCGCGCTCGCAGCGCTCAAGGAGGCAGAACTCGAACTCGGTCTGCACGGCCGCATCATCTATCTGAATCCCGATGGCATGCCGATTGCGGCCGCCGACGGGCGAGGCGAGGCCCCAGTGTCGATCAGCGATGGTGCGACCCGGGCGCAGGCGCTTACTGCCATGCGGCACTACGTCATCTCGGAGACTGACGCTCGCGTGTTGGTGGGAGGGCGCAGGAGCGGGTTTCAGGGCGCGATGCCCGGCGTGATCGAGGAGGCGTTGATCGCGATCCAGGCAGGGCAGCCTGTGTTTCTCGCCGCCGGGTTCGGCGGCGCGACGTGGGACGCCGCACGCGCGCTCGGCCTCGTCACGTCCGAGTGGCCGGACCTGAGCGGGCCTGCGAGGTACGACGCGCTGGCTGCGCTCGAGCAGGCGGCGCATGCCGCTGGCTGGCGCCTCGACGTGAATGGTCTTCGAGACGAGGAGAACCTGCGGCTTGTGGCTTCGCACCGTCCCAGCGAGGTGGCGTCACTCGTCGCGCTCGGCCTGGGGCGACTTCGATCGGCAGGCGGGCTGGAAGGGGTCGCGTGACGGCGCCCGAGGAGCGCGAGTTGTCGCTTGACGACTACCAGCGCGCGGCGGCCGCGACCGACATAGAGGGCGAGAGCTCCGACCCGGTTGTGCCGCTCCTCGGGCTCGCGGGCGAGGTTGGATCGCTAATCGCTGAGTTCAAGAAGAAGCGCCGCCCTGATGGGCTTGCGTACACCGGCTTCGAAGAGGTCATTGTCGCCGAGTTGGGCGACATCCTCTGGTACCTCGCGGCCCTGGCGAGACGCGTAGGCGTGCCGCTCAGCACCGTCGCGCAGGAGAACTTGGCGAAGACGTATGCCCGTTGGCTGCCGAGTGACAGCTCACCTCCGAGATCGTTCGACGACGGCTTCCCAGACGGCCAGCGGCTTCCGCGGCAGTTCGAGGTCACGTTCGCCGTCGTGGACGACCAGGTCGTCATGCGAATCGAAGGCGAGCAGATTGGCGATCCGATCGACGACAACGCGCGCGCGGCGGACGGCTACCGCTTCCACGACGTCTTCCATCTTGGCTACCTGGCAGTGCTGGGCTGGTCGCCGATCCTTCGCGCGCTACTGAAACGGAAGCGCAAGGCCGACCCTGCGACAGACCGGGCGGAGGACGGTGCCCGGGCCTGCGCGGTCGAGGAGGCGATAGCAGCCTACGTCTTCGAGATGGCCCGGCCCTACAACTTCTTCGAGGGCGTGTCCCACATCGACGAGGCGATCCTACGCGGCGTGAAAGCCGTCGCTGGCGGACTCGAGGTTGCAGCGTGCACCACCGGGGATTGGGAGCGAGCAATCCTCATGGGCTTCGCGGCGTGGCGTGGCCTGCGAGCAGCTGACGGCGGCGCAGTGAGGGTGGACCAGGATCGGCGGACGGTCGAGCTCGTCGGCTAGCGCGAGCCAAAGAGCGCCAGCTGGTCCGCGTGTGGGGCTGTAATGGCGAGCGCTGGCGCTGGCGCCAGCTGCCATTTCGGAGGAAAGAAGGCGCCCAACGGAGCGGAGAGCGGGCTGAACTTTTGCTTGATGCGGGTGCGCCCGGAGATGCCGCGCGCAGCGGGATGCGCTACGCGCGCGTACTTGTCCACCTCGCAGAAGAGATTTTGGCAGTCGATCAGCTGTAGGCGCCGTCCAAACAGCCCAGGGAAGTCGAGGCCGATGCGCGCGAAGTGAGTCTCCTGCTCGTCTGCCATGTAGCGGATTACGTCGGCTTCTATGCCCTGGGCGGCTCGGCCAAAGCACTTGCGGATTCCATCGCGCGCCCCCGGTCCGGCGACGACGAATTGGTCCTCGCGGGCGCTCATGAGAGGCGAGTAGTTGAGGTCGATAGCGAACTGGAAAGCGAGAAACGGGCCGATCGAAGGGTAGGAACGCAGGCGCAGGTAGACGGGCTCAAGTCCGCTGGCGCCCTCAACCAGAGCGGGAAGGCCATCCCGCATGATGAGTTGGAGCAGGCGGAGGTGGTTGACTCGCTTGCTCGCCTCGCCGAGCCGCGGTGGCGGGATGACGTACGCCGCCGAGTACACCGGCCCGAGTTCCGCCGCCTCGTCAAGCGCGCGCCGGTATAGAGCGAAGTCAAACGAGCCCCAGCTGATCTCGCCCAGCGAGGCCTCGAGGGCCTGCCAAGTCGCCACCTTGTTGAACAGTTTGAACAGCAGGGTGCGAAAGACCATGTCCTCCGCACCCTGCGGTGCGTCTCGGCCGTAGATCACGTGACGGATCAGGTACTGCGAGACACGGTCGGCCGCCCTGTACGCGTTCGTGAACCGGTGATCGCGGAGAATCGGGTCGTCCGTCCACGGATGCGCGCTTCCCGCGAGCCGGCGCAAATACATCGCCTGGCGGGCCGCGGCGAACCGCCAATAGGTGTCGAAGACCTCAGTCGGCTGGAGAGCACGGCCCGCGATACGGATAGGCCCCGGCGGCTCGGCCTGAGAGGCCAGCACAGTGCCGAGCGCCGACGCAAGCTGCCCCTGGCCGCGTGCCACGACTGCGCACGCTACATCTCCGCCCGGTCGCGCGCTACGGGCACCGCTCGCATTCGCCTCAGCAGCCTTCGCTCCGTCGAGCGTGGTGCACCGCTGCGTCTCACGTGCGACAGGGCGCGCCACAGCCGCGCCACAGTCGAGACGGGATTCCCAGCGCTGTTGAGTGGTTGCCCAGCGGTTGAAACGCCGGAAAATGGGCGGAATGCGCCGCCGTCACCGGTCCTCAGACGGGTTCGACTCCCGGTAGCGGTATCCGTTCCCAGCCCGGAAACGCGGGCTCGGGCGACCGAAGGACCCGCCGCGTGCCACCGAGCGAACGGACCGCACGCGGAGCGTCGGCCCGAGCAGCGCCGCGTAGGTCGGAATCGAGATGGCGCGCGCTCGGCAATTTGCGAGTAGGCATCGGGGTGCTGGCCGTCGATCCGAGTGCCGCGGGTGGCAAACTTCGGGCATGGAGCAGCGTGAGGGGCGATCGCCGGCAGCCGAGGATTCGGAGGACGGCCAGATCATCTCTCGCGAGCGTGTTCGCGACCTGGCCGAGGTTTACACGCCTGAGCGCGAGGTCGACGCGATGCTCGACCTCGTTCCGGACATGTTCCCGAGCGTTGACAACCCGGGGAACACGGACCGCACTTTCCTTGAGCCGGCCTGCGGCTCGGGCAATTTCCTCGTCGGGATCCTCGGCCGCAAGCTCGCGAGCGTCACGACGCGCGGTTGCGGACGCGGCGAGCGCTTCGAGCACCGGGCCCTCCGTTGTCTCGCCTCGATCTACGGGATCGACATCTGCGAGCAGAACGTCGCAATGGCGCGCCAGCGGATATCGGACTTGATCTATGCCCACATCGAGCGTCACGGGGGCGGCGACACCCCGACGCCGGCATTCGTGAGCGCCGTGAAGACGATCCTCGCCACGAACATCATCCGCGCCGATACGCTCGCCGACGCCGCCGAGATCGAGTTGGTCGAATATACGCCTGCCGCCGACGGGACGTTCACGCGCGAGTGGTCGCACCCGCTCGACCCGGCGGCTGACGCACCGACCTTGTTCTCGCTGACAGAACCTCGCCGCGACGCGGTTCCGGTCCACTACTCGGAACTCGCGTGTCAGCCCGGTCCGGTCGCATCCGAACTTGCCGAACAAGAGGCCGCCTGATGCTCGCCCAAGAACGCCGCGTCCCCGACATGCTCGAGTGCCTCGCGCAGCTATCGAGCGACGAGGTCCCGACCCCGCCGAACCTCGCCAACGCAATGCTCGACCTCCTGCCCGCCGACGTCTGGGCCAACCCCGACTACCGATGGTGCGATCCGTGCTCGAAGTCGGGTGTGTTCCTCCGCGAGATCGTGAAACGCCTGTTGTTCGAAGGGTTGATCGCGTGGGAGCCTGACTTCGAGAAGCGCCGCGAGCACATCTTCCGCAACATGATCTTCGGCTGCGGGATCACCGAGCTGACCGGGATCATCTCGCGTCGTACCGTCTACTACTCGCGCCACGCCGCCGGTGAGCATTCAGTAATCGATTTTGGGACCGATGACGCCAACCTGCCATTCGTTCGCGCCGAGCACGATTTCAACAAGCAGGGCCGCTGCAGGATCTGCGGGGCGCCCGGGGATCTAGAGCGAGGCGAGCACCGCGAGAACTACGCCTACGCCTTCATCCACGGCGCTTACCCGACTGAGGAGATGAGAGACATGAGGTTCGACGTGATCGTCGGAAACCCGCCGTATCAGATCGG
>JBEKAM010000359.1:0-2673 GCA_050015915.1 Solirubrobacteraceae bacterium | reverse complement strand
ACGTCCGGGGATACCGAAGCATGTGTCATGGTGACCGGGTGTTCGATGAGCGACTCTACCCCGCCAAGGGACTCCGCCAGCGTAAACAGCCGGACCGATTCCAGGAGGTGGAAGGCGGCCTTCTGGCCCTCCTTCAGACGGAAAGAAAACGTGCCGCCATAACCGCGCATCTGGCGGACCGCCAAAGCGTGCTGCGGATGCGACTCCAACCCGGGGTGAAGAACGCCTGCTACCTTCGGATGGGCATCGAGCCAACGCGCCACCGCGAGGGCGTTGCGATTGTGCTCCTCCATGCGCAAAGCCAATGTTTTGATGCCACGGAGGACCAGAAAGCAATCCTGCGGGCCCGCGCAGGTGCCCATGGCGTTCTGCAGGAATCCGATCTTCTCCGCCAGTTCCGGATTATTGACCACGGCGGCGCCTCCCACCACATCGGAGTGGCCGTTGATGTATTTGGTGGTGGAGTGCACCACGATGTCCACTCCGAATTCGATGGGCCGCTGAAAGTAAGGGGAAAGGAACGTGTTGTCGCAGATGGCGATGGCGTTGTACCGGTGAGCCAGCGCGGAAACCGCCGCCAGATCGACCAGATTCATCAGCGGATTGGTGGGGGACTCGATCCACACCGCGTGCGCGCCTTGCGCCAGTGCACTTTCCAGGGCGGCGAGATCCCGCAGATCGACATAAATCGCGTCCACCCCAATCTGCCGAAACACGGATTCCAGCACGCGATGTGTGCCACCGTAAAGATCGGAGTGCACCACGATGCGGCCGCCGGCGCGGAACAGCATCAGGACCGTGGTTTCCGCCGCCATTCCGGTGGCAAAGGCGAAACCCGCGGTCCCGCCCTCCAAAGCGGCCAAACAGGTTTCGAGCGCTCGCCTGGTAGGATTGCCGCTGCGGGAGTAGTCATATAGTCCCGGCCGGTTTACACCTTGAAATGCGAAGGTGGAAGTTTGGTAAATGGGCGGCATGACAGCGCCCATGTGGTCGGCGGGGTTGTGTCCCGCGTGGACCGCGAGGGTTCGAAATTTCATCGAGTCGGTTAGACAATCCCTTCGAAGAGGATGGAACTCAGGTAGCGCTCGCCGGAATCGGGAAGCACTACCACGATTGTATTGCCTGCGAACTCGGTTTGGGCGGCCAATCGGGCAGCCACTGCGACGGCGGCCCCGCTGGAAATTCCCGAAAGGATTCCCTCCTCACGGGCCAGCCGCCGCGCCATTTCGATGGATTCCTCGTTGGAGACGGTTTCCACGCGGTCCACAACGCTGAGGTCGAGCGTGTCTGGAATAATCCCCGCGCCAATACCCTGGATCTTGTGCGGACCGGGTTTCAGCGCCTCGCCGCGCAGTTTCTGCGAGATCACCGGGCTGGCGGCCGGCTCTACGCCCACCGAGAGAATCGCCCTGCCGCGATCGTGCTTGATATAGCGCGAGACCCCTGTAATGGTGCCGCCGGTGCCGATCCCGGAGACGAAAATATCGATTCCGCCTTCGGTGTCTTCCCAGATTTCGGGTCCGGTGGTGCGATAGTGGATCTCAGGATTCGCCCGGTTCTTGAACTGCTGGGGCAGAAAATAGTGGCCGGGATCGGACGCATGGATCTCCTCGGCCTTGGCGATGGCGCCTTTCATGCCGAGACTGCCCTCGGTGAGAATCACTTTCGCGCCGAAGGCCGCGAGCACTTTACGCCGTTCGATGGACATCGTCTCCGGCATGGTGAGCGTGATGGCGTAGCCGCGGGCCGCGGCCACAAATGCCAGCGCTATCCCAGTGTTTCCGCTGGTCGGCTCGATGAGTTCTTTGCCCGCGGTCAAAGCGCCGCTCTTCTCGGCGTCCCAAACCATGGCGGCGCCGATGCGGCACTTTACGGAGTATGCCGGATTGCGCCCTTCGATCTTGGCCCAAACTGTCGCTTTCGAGCCCGCTACGTGGTTGAGCTTCACCAGCGGGGTCTTTCCGATGCCGAGGGAGTTATCGTCGAATCTCATGGGGTCCTTTCAAGATTTTCAGTTTCTATATACCTATAATTAGATTGACATTGAGGTGATTGCAAGCTAACCGCGCGGCCGCACGTGCGTTAGTCTAGTAGTGGCGTAGGCAATGCGGACAATCTCCAAGCGGACGCAATACGGGTTGAAGGCGATGCTTTCCCTCGGCCGCCGCTTTGGCGGCGGGCCCGTGCTGATTTCCAAGCTCTCCAAGGAAGAGTCCATCCCCATAAAGTTCCTGGAATTGATCCTCCTGGATTTGAAGGGGCACGATCTGCTGATCAGCAAAAAGGGCCCCCGCGGCGGGTATCAACTCAGCCGGCCGCCTTCCACCGTCACGCTGGGATCCCTGATTCGCATCCTGGAGGGCCCGTTGGCGCCGCTGCCCTGCGCCAGCGAAACGGCGTTTCGGCCTTGCGAGGAATGCGAGGACGTGGAATCGTGCGGAACACGCATCATTATGCGTCAGGTGCGCGACGCCACTTCCGGCGTTCTGGATCGAACCACCCTCGCCGACCTGTTGCGGCAAGTGGATGCCGCCCGCTCCAGCAAAAGCAGGAGCGAAGCTCTCATGTACTACATTTGACCGAACTCCTCCGTGTGCTGAGCCCTCCGTTTCGGTTCTCGCTCGCGAGACAGCTCTCAGGCTGCATCAATCAGGATCACCCTGCCGTCCTGTG
>JBEKAM010000358.1:0-2609 GCA_050015915.1 Solirubrobacteraceae bacterium | reverse complement strand
CTCGACGCATCAGATGAGCAAATAAGACGAGGCCGGCCACGCAGCGTCTGCTTCAGCTAGTCCGTCAATAGCTGGGCCGCGGTCTCACTTGACGTGTGTTTCCTGGTAGTGCAGCAGCTGCCAATCTCCCGTTCTCTTTACCCATAGTTCGCCAACATAAACGCGCGAGAAGCGAAGCTGTGCCTTGGGTGGAAACTGCAGGGTCACGTCGTAAATCACGAACGCGGCGTTGTCGCCCAGCGGAAGAACTTTGACGCGCTCCACCGTGTAATTGAAGGAATTCTCGTCAGCCAGATCATTGATGCTTTGTATCTTGTTGCGCTCACCTCTCAGGTCCACCGCAACGCCCTGGTAGTCGTCGGCGAGCAGAGCGCCATAGGCCTTTTTGTCCCTGGTCTTCACTGCCTCCCACTCGGCTTTGACCTTCGCTTCAAACATGGCTTTGAGTGCTGGGTCGGTGGAGACAGATCCGATCGGCGCGATGGCGCCGGGCTTTGGCGGTGTTGCCGGTTGTTGTGCGACCGCGCCTATCGCCAGGATCGTGACACATAGTACGAGAAAAGGACCGCGCATCGTTCCTCCCGCGAGAGTGAAGCATGCGATCACATTTTGCAGTGATCAACTAGTTTGGTGTGGCTGATGATTGTAAATTACCATCTGCGGGTTCCAGCCGCTCTCTAACAGAGAAGGGTATTCGTTATAAGGGTGATTCACTTTATGGAGCAGAACGAAATTGCCGCGCTAGCGCAGGAACTGATGTCGGCGTATGAAACGGGGCAGGGAATAGCGGCGTTGCCCTCCGCACGGCCCGGCTTCGACCTTGACGCCGCCTACTCCGTGGAAGCCATTCTTAAACGCCAGCGCGAGGCGAAGGGCGTGAAATCATCCGGCCGCAAGGTCGGATACGCGAACAAGGCGATGTGGCGGGTGTTCAAGCTGCAAACGTTAGTTTGGGGCCCGATGTACGACGATACGATCCATTACAGCGACAGTAACTCTGCAGCGGTAACGATAGCTCATCCTCATTCGCTCAAAGTCGAACCCGAGATTGTCTTCGGTCTGAAAAAGACAATTACCGCCGAAGGACTCGATGCGGCAGCGGCTCTCGAATGCTGCGATTGGCTGGCAATTGGATTCGAAATCATCGATTGCCCGTTTCCCGACTGGAAGTTTACGCCCAGCGATTTTGTGGCGTACTTCGGGCTTCATGTGGGGCTGGCCGTCGGCGAAAGAGTGCCGATCACCGCCGACCTCATTCCCACCCTGGTTGAGAACCTGCCACGCTTCAAAGTGCGCGTCTCCAGGCAAGGAGAATTTGTGGAAGAGGGTTCCGGCAAGAATTGTCTGGGGGGTCCGGCCACATGCCTGGCAGAACTCGGCACCGCGATCATGCGCCGCTGTCCGAATGAGCCGCTGAGCTCGGGAGAACTTGTAAGCTCCGGAACGTTGACCGCCGGCCATCCGGCTATCCAAGGCGATGCCTGGACGGTCGAAGTCGAAGGCCTGTCGCTGCCGGCGCTGACACTGAAGATCGCGTAGCATCTTGTCCCGGGATTTTGGTCTCTCGTTCGGATTTGGCGCAAAAAATCATACTTTTCCGTCGGTGCTGGTGTTAGCGTAACTGCCGGTTGTCAATCTGCCGGCCTGCGGACGTTGATTTTCCATGAGCACTCCTTCGGAAGTTCTTTACCCCACTCCCTCGGTGTCCTACAACATCTGGCGCGGTCCTAACGGTATTCGCGCCGGGTGGCGGCTTCTGATCTTCATCGCCATCCTCGTGGCGCTCGGTTACGGCATGGATCGCAGCATCGATGCTCTGACCCGCCGCATGCATGTCGAGTTGTCGACTCCATTGGGCAACGTTCTTTCGATTGACTTGCTTCTGCTTCCCCTGCTGATCGCAACCTGGATCATGGGTCGGATCGAACGCCGCAGCTTCGCCGATTACGGTTTGCCGTGGCGGCGAGCCTTCGGGCGGCAATTCTGGCAGGGAGCCGGCTTCAGCTTCGCGTCGTTTACGGTTCTGCTGCTGGTGATGCGCCTGGCCGGCGTCTTCTCATTCGGCGCCATTGCACTGCACGGATGGGATGTGGGGAAGTACGCCGCTGCGTGGGCGGTTCTGCTCTTTCTGGGCGCAGTACTCGAGGACTTTTTCTATCGCGGATATCTGCAGTTCACCCTGACAACAGGGGTCGGCTTCTGGCCGGCAGCAGCGATTACATCTTTGCTGATGGGCGGGATGCACTACTTCAATCCCAGCGGCCATGGGTTGGGACCGGTGTCGGCGACCCTGTATTGCCTGGTGACGGTTTTGGTTTTGCGCCGGACGGGCGATCTCTGGATGCCGCTGGGAATTCACTCGGCATGGGCCTGGGCGGAGGTTTACTTGTACGGCGTAGGGGACAGTGGTTACCGGGCGAACGGCCATCTGTTGGAGGCCAGCTTCCACGGTAACGTGTTGCTGACCGGTGGTGGTTTTGGGCCGGAGGCCAGCATCTTCTGCCTGGTCATGCTGTCGATCTGGGGCGTGATTTTCTCCGTTTGGCTGCGCGGAGTGAGGTATCCCAATCCGGCGGCGGTTCCGGATCCCCGGCGGCGGAGTGCCGCCG
>JBEKAM010000357.1:0-4350 GCA_050015915.1 Solirubrobacteraceae bacterium | reverse complement strand
GGCCGCCGCGGTCCTCCGGATACCCCTCGGCCATCAATTGCGCATGCGCGCCGAGCACAGGTATCCGTCAAGACTCCCAGTTATGCGGCCAGCGCCCTGCTCGCCGGAATCCGCTGTCCCGGACGCACGATAACTTGTACCCATGCCGGGCAATGCGCAAAGGCGTCCCGAGGAGAGCGTGCGCTGCACCAGGCACCGTTCCGTCCCGTTCCAGCCTTCCACCCGCACCGCCGCGCCGCGCCGTTCCACCTTGTAGACCGCCGTCGCGCCGTATTCCGCGGCCAAGGCCGGCAGAGACCATCCGGCGGGATCGAGCATTCTCATGCCGCATTGCCGATCCATCACGATGACGACATCCTGGAGGCTCGAATCGCCGCCAGCGGCGACATCCAGGATATCCTCGGCCTGCTGCAGAAAACCTCGCACGAAAATGCTTATCGGCCGCAATCGCCGTTTTTTCTAACGTTTGACAATCCGAGGCCCTCCGAGGTAAAAAACAACATGGAAAATCCCACACGGCGAGTTTTTCTCGCCGCCAGCGCAGGCGCGGTAGCAGCCCGCGTCTCCTTCGCCCAGACCCCGTCCGACCTCTGCTCGCTGACTCTCAAGCAGGCCGCCGATGGCATTCGGGCCAAGAAGTTTTCCGCCGTCGATCTCACCGAGGCCTGCCTCGATTCCATCAAGACGTGGAATCCGAAAATCAACGCCTGGATCACGGTGATGCGCGAAAAAGCCTTGGCGCAGGCGAAAACCCTGGCCGGCGAGCAGGCGAAGGGTCAGATCCGCGGACCGCTGCACGGGATTCCCATCGGCATCAAGGACAGCATCGACACCGCCGGCGTCCGCACCACTGCCGCCAGCGCGGTCTACGAGTACCGTTTTCCCTCGGAAGACGCCGAGGTGATCCGGCGCCTGAAAGCCGCCGGCGCCGTGATCGTCGGCAAGTGCAACATGCACGAGTTCGACGCCGGCGCATCCTCCGCCGTCAGCTATTGGGGCCCGGTGCGCAATCCCTGGAACCTGGAACGCATCGCCGGCGGACCCTCGGGCGGCTCGGCCGCGGCCGTCGCCATGTGCAATTGCTTCGCGGCGCTCGGCACCGATTCGGGCGGCGGCATCCGCATTCCCGCATCCGATTGCGGCGTCACCGGTCTCAAAGCAACTTATGGCGGCGTCAGCCTGCGCGGCATCGTCCCCTTCGCCTGGTCGCTCGATCATTGCGGACCTCTGGCGCGCAGCGCGGAAGACGCCGCCCTCGTGCTCCAGCAGATCGCCGGCTACGACCATCTCGATATCGATAGCGTCGACAAGCCCGTCCCCGACTTCACAGCCGCCCTCTCGGCGCCGGTCGCGCAGTTCCGTATCGGCATCGCCGCGCAGTTTTACGATCACCTCGATGACGATGTCGCCAAGGCCGTCGAGGAAGCGCTCGCCGTTCTCCATAAGTTGACCAAGGGATCGCACGAAGTGGGCCTGCCGCCTCTGCTGCATGCCAACGTTACAGCCGAGATCGCCGCCTACCACGAGAATCTGCGCGGCGTGAATGGCGGCGGATACGAAGCGTCCACCGCGCGCGTCTTCCCCAGCGGGCAGGACGCCTCCCGCGCGGTCGACTACATTCGCGGGTGGCGCGACCTCACCATGGTCCGCCGCACGGTGGACGAAGAAGTTTTCGGCAAGCAGATGGTGGACGTATTAGTCGCTCCCGTGGTCCGCCACGTGCCTGCGCTCATCGAAGAGGCGCTCATTCCTGCAGGCGGCGGTGGAGGCCGCGGTGGTGGCGGCGGCGCGGCCGGAGGCGGCGGAGATGGGCGCGGCGGCGCGGGCGGCAACAGCGGCGCGCGCGCCGTACAGGATGACGACGACAACACGCGCCCGTTTAACGGCTACGGACTTCCCGCGATTTCCATCCCGTGCGGATTCTCCAAGGAAGGCTTGCCGATCGGTCTGCAGATCGCCGGACCGATGTTTGGCGAAGCCAATGTGCTCGCGGTCGCCAGCGCCTTCCAGCGCGAGACCGACTGGCACAGAAAGAAGCCCGGCCTGCAACTCGATACCAAGGTGCCCATGCTGTCGAAGAACGCTTCCGAGCAGACCGGCGGCTAGCCAGAAGGGAATCGAGATGCAGAATCCAGGCGACCCCACCTATTGGACCCTCAAGCAGGCTTCCGACAACCTTCGCGCGCGTAAGATTTCCTCGCTGGAGCTCACGCAGGCCTGCCTCGACCGCATCGCCACCTTCAATCCCAAAATCGATGCGTGGATCACGGTGATGAAGGAGCAGGCGCTCGCGCAGGCAAAAGCTCTCGACAAGGAGCAGGCCGCGGGCCGTTGGCGCGGCCCCTTGCACGGCATTCCCATCGGCCTTAAGGACAACATCGATGCGGCAGGCGTGCGCACCACCGCCGGCAGCAAGACGCTGGCCGGCAATATTCCGTCCGCCGACGCCGAAGTGACGCGCCGCCTGCGCGCCGCCGGCGCGGTGTTCGTGGGCAAATCCAACATGCACATCTTCGCTTCGGGCGCGACTTCCGCGGTGAGTTATTACGGGCCGGTGCGCAACCCCTGGAACCTCGAAACGATCGCCGGCGGATCGTCGGGAGGCTCCGCCGCAGGCGTCGCCATGGATCACTGCTACGCCGCGCTCGGGACCGATACCGGAGGGTCCATTCGCACGCCGTCCGCGATGTGCGGGGTTACCGGCCTCAAGGCGACCTACGGCCGCGTGAGCATCCGCGGCATCGTTCCCCTCACGTGGTCGCTCGATCACTGCGGCCCCATCGCCCGCACGGTGGAAGACACCGCGTTGATGGTCGCCGCGATCGCCGGGTATGACCGGCTCGACCTGCAATCCGCCGATCTGCCCGTTTCCGATTACGTTGCCGCCATCGGCGCGCCGGTTGCCCAGTTCCGCCTCGGTATTTCGCCGCAATTCTACGATGGCCTCGAGCCGGGCGTGGCGGATGCTGTCGAGGCCGCCACTGCCGTGCTCGTGAAGATGACCAAGGGCGCGAAGGAAATCGAAATGCCTTCGATTCTCGGGACGGGCGCCAACAGCGAAGGCGGCGTGTATCGTGAAGAGCTCGGCAACGCCTTCGTCCGTGCCGAGACGGAATCGGCCGGCGGAGGCAGCGGTGGCGGCGCCGAGGGCCGCGGCGGGGGCGGCGGGCTCGGCGGCTCGCGCGCGGTCGACTACATCCGCGAGTGGCGCGCTTTACGCCTGGTGCGCCGCACCGTCGACGACGAAGTCTTCCGCAAGCAGGAAGTCGATCTCATCGTCACCCCGACCATCCGGGAGGTGGCGTGGAGCATCGAGGACGAGCTGACACGCGCCGCCAACGCCCGCGCGCGCAATCCCAAGCCCGGCAACACCCGCGCGCTCGACGATTACGGTTTGCCGACCGTTACCGTGCCCTGCGGATTCTCGCGCACCGGCATGCCCGTCGGCCTGCAGATCAGCGGCGCGAATTGGCGCGAAGCGGACGTGCTCGCGCTTGCCCACACCTACCAGCGCGCCACCGATTGGCACACGCACCATCCCACCTTGACGGCTGACGCCAAGGTTCCCGCGCTCTCGAAGGCCGCCGCCGGTCAAACCGGCGAGGCGGTTGCAAGGTGATCGATGCGGCGCTGGCTTCAGCCTGGGGCATGCTTTAGCTTGCCCAACGGAGTGAAACTCGTCCGGTGCCGTGGGCTTCATCGCGTGAGGGACGGCGTCTGCCGACAAGGAAGAGATCCGCGGGCCGAGACGATCAAGGCGCGCCGGGATTTCCGGCGCGGGCGGCACTGGTTGGGTTCTTTTGCGGGCGGACCGCCGCGCTGCAACATGGTTTAGCGGGCTTGTCGCAGCCTGCCTCGGATGGACGCGACTTCTTTCGGGATCGTGATGGCGATTAGTTAGATGTGCGCACGGCCAGTCCACGGACTGTTCCTTGGAGTCCACTAACAGCAATGCATGGGGACCGGAACGACGGCGCCCGCGCCTAACGAGCCGCCAGAGCGGCACTCAGCCGGATTACTTCCTCGGCCGCCGGAGTGGACACGATTGTCCCGGGATGCTCCACGCGGTACGGACGCGGTACGCCATCGCAACAACTGCCCAGCAGGCGTAGCGCTTCTTCCCGCAATCCGGCCGGCGCCTCCGGCATCCCGGTCACGGTTCTGGCAAAGTCGGCTGCGCTGGCGCCGGTGAAGATTTTTAACGTGCTTGCGTCCCCTGGTAACTGACCCGCCAGACGCAACTCCTCCCGCCGCTGCCCGAGGGCCTCGTCATGCCGCCGCAGACGATCCGCGCGATCCGCCAGGGCACGCGACAGCGCCCAACGCAGGACCTGCGGCTCGAAGCCGGCC
>JBEKAM010000356.1:0-2619 GCA_050015915.1 Solirubrobacteraceae bacterium | reverse complement strand
TGCGCTGTATGCGATCGGTCACACCAGCCTGGTGACCATCGAGGGCGGCAACTGGAGCAGCACCAAGGAGGCCATTCTCCAGGAAGGGGCGCCGGTGGCGTTCACCGACGCCGGCGGATCGTGCACCTCGACGGTCGGCGCCGCCAACAAATGGAAGATCAGCCAGCTTGGCTTGAGCATCTGGGACGGTTGGGGCTACCGCGGCGATTACAGCGAATTCTGCAAGGAACAGCGAGGGACGCCGGAGAAGACCACCTGGAAGGACGACGAACCCCACGTCTTCATGCGCTTCAACCAGTTGCTCAGCAGCGTGGTCGAGCCCTGCGAGATGATCACCCAGCGCTGGCGCCGCGACAGCGCCCGCTTGGAGGGCGACGCCGGGAAACTCATGCAGACCGTCGGCGGCTTGTCTGTCGAGCAGGCCAAGCAGGTTTCCGAGGCCAGCTTCATGGGCGGCGCGGCCAACCGCAAGCTCCGCGACCGCCAGTGCCAGCTCGCCATCGGCCGGGGCAGCGTCGGCAACCGCATCACCGTCGTCTCCGCGAAGCATCTTGATATGGGCAAGGACGGCGCGGCCAGGAATTTCATTACCGTGCTGCAGGGAAAGTAGTGAGATGAAATCCCCTGGAAATCGAGCTATGGCTCGATCGCCCTGCGAGCGAGGGCGAGGCGATCCATCCTCTCAAACTCACCGTCGTTGGTAATCCTACGTGTCGGCATTCTCACCGCGAGCGTCTGACCCGTACGACGCACCCGCCGAGCGGCTCAGCGAAGGAAGGCCACCTGGCTGTTCCCGCCCGGGTAGGGCACTTGTTGGCCCGCGCCCATTGCCGTGACGACCGCCGCGGGTGGGCGGATGAAGCGGACCCAGATGCAGCCCGCGCCCCCGCACAGGCCCAGCGCGTCGTTGAGCTCGCCGACCGAGCCGATCTTGGTCTCCTGGGAAGGATCCGGCGCGGCCGGCCGTTGCGAGGCGCTGCCCACGGCAATGATCACGTCGCCACCGCGGAGGCCGGCCTTTGCGGCCAGCGACGTCGCGGGTACGCCGGCGCCGGTTCGCAAACGCACGCACGGGGGCCAACCGAGGAAACGGCCGACAATCAGTGTCACCATGGTGCAGCCGAGATTCGGCCGCGCCACCTTGCCGCTGCGAATGATCTCGTCGACGAACGGCTTGGCCGTGCGGCTGGAGCGCGCGAAGAAAATGCCGTACGTCACATCCACGCTGACGTTGTCCTTGGCGTCTTTGGTCACCGCGGGCGGGATCTGGTAGGTATTCACCCCCAAGACCTCGCCGCGCATGTTGAGCAGCGGGCCGCCCGAATTCCCGTGGTTGCTGGAAGCGTCGCTCTGGATCAAATCGGCGAACAGCGCCTGCGCACTGTCGATGCCGGTGGTCGGCTCCGTCCGCCGCAGGGCGCTAATGATCCCCCGCGTCACCGTCGGCGAGCCGCGGAGGTCGCGGGCGTAGCCGATGGCCACCACGTCGTCGCCCACGCGCATACTCTTCGCATCGGCCCATGCCAGCGTCTTGGGCATTTCGCCCTTCGGCGCCTGGGCGCGGGCGCGGATCACCGCAAGGTCGGCGGCGACGTCGGTCCCCAGAACCGTCGCGCTCTTGGTGGCTAGACCATAGACCGTGCACATCAGGTTGCTGGGCCCGGTCCAGTCGCACTGTTGTGTGATGACGAGGACATGGTTGTTGGTAACGACGTCGAACTCCACGTCGTCGATCGTGTCGCTGCCGCCCACGCGTTGGCAGCGGACGACGAATCCGGTGCCCGTCTCCCCCGCCCAGTGGAGGCCCGGAATCACTTTCCCGGTCTTGGCGTCCTTCACTTGACAGGGCCGCCACACTTCCACGCGGGCGATTGCGCGGGCCACGCCGGCCACCAGGTCGGGGAGCGACGTTTTTGCCTCGGCGGAGGACGCCGGCGGCTCGCTCCCCTCAAGCCGCGGCGAGGGCCCTGCGATGACGACCACGAAGAGCGCCGCGGCGACGAAGCGGCAGGCGGCAACGGCAATTCTTGTCCGCCGGCCACTCATCGCGGCCTTGCCGCGAAGCGGTGATGCGACGAACTCTCGTTCTGGGATCGACATTCCTGCGGTCTCCGGATCTTGGTGTCAGGCCGGCACCTTCCGACGCCCATCGAAAAGTGTAGCGTGGTGCGAAGTACAAGGCGAGTGGCGGAGGAAAGAGGAAGCGGACTACGGGTCGACAGAAGAGTGACTTTCCGATTTGCAGCGCTCTATCCAAGCTCGAAAACGCAAGCGGGGATTGTGCCTTGCCCGGCCGTGGGCGTCCAAGCCTCGCTGGCGCTTTCGGGCTTGGATGAACGTTGCATACGTCCCCCATTTTTTCCTTGAAATTGTGCCGGCCGAAGCGGTAGGATGCGCGGCGAGTCTCGGTGTCGGCCAATACCGACTTTACCAACGGACCCCGAGAGCATCCGTGACCAACTCGGCCAATCACTTCATCCCGCGCCAGGCAACGCCCCGTTCGACTCGGCGGGCTCCGGTTGACATGGCCCCTCGCGGCGTCTGCTCTGCGACCTCGCTCGAACAGTGCGTTGCACTGTGCACAATGGACCGTGTGAGGGGCACTCGTTGGTGGCAAAA
>JBEKAM010000355.1:0-3769 GCA_050015915.1 Solirubrobacteraceae bacterium | reverse complement strand
TGGCGGAGCGGGACCGGTCTGGCGTTTGCCGTCGGCGGTGTGGACGCTCTATGACTCCGGGGAGGGTCATCGTCGCTAGCGGGTGCTGGATATCGCCACGACGTTCTGTTTCGCCGAGGCTGACGCGCCGAGAGTAACTGCCGGCGCCATGGCATGAGCGTGGCCGCGGTGCCATGGGCACGACTCGGCTCCCGGTTCACAAGCAGCTTTGAGGGTCACGTCACCTGACTGGCGTCCAACTGCTCCAGGAAGGTATCCGGTTCGCGGCTGCAACTTTCTGCGGCGAAGCATCTGTGGCGCGGGTTCAGTCGTGTTTGAGCTGCCGTCGACGCCGGCTAAGCGTATGCCGCGCGGCGCACTCACGCCGATGCCTGTCTCGACGTACCACATCGCCCCGAACCAGCTCGCCAGACAGACTCGCGTGCCCTCGAAGTGCCTGGCCGCGGTCACCTCGGTCCTGCGCCGGCACGCACAGCGCAGGTATCTACCATCGCTACGAAGCCGGTAGCGGTCGTGACCCAGCGCGGGGCAGCGGAACCCCTCAGGCCAGCGCGCCCGCGCGGGGCAGCGCTCGCTCCCGAACACCGCTAGAGACTCGTGCCGGTTCGGCGGGTAGTCCACCACGTTTTCGGGCGGCCGCCTCTCCAATCTGCGCGTGCCTGCCATGAACAGGCTCCGCCTTAGCCGGAGCGAATCACGCGGACACGATCGGCCTGTGGGTTGGCGGCGTGTAATTCAAAGAGCGACCCGCGTCCCGAGTCCACGTGCCTTCGCTCTCTCGTAGACGATTGACGCGGCGACAATGTCTTCGACAACATTCCCCATGGCCTTATAGAGGGTGAGCTCGTCGTCGGAAATCCGACCTGGATGGGCCCCGCCGATGACCTCACCAAGTTGGACTGCCCGCTCAGGCGGGACTCCGGCAAGCTCCGCGCAGCCCACTGGCGGTGGCGCCACAGCGCGCGCGGTTTCGACGAAGAGGGTCGCTGCCGCGACAATGTCGCGGGAAAGCTCCCCGCCCGGGGGACAGTAGCCAACAGAGGATACGTGGGTGCCTGGGGAGAGGAGGCCAGCGCGGAAAAGCGGTTCGGACGAATGCGTCGTGAGCGCAACCACGTCGGCCCCGGAGACGGCTGCACTGAGATCGGAGGCGGCCGAGGCGAGCCGATGCTCAGCCGCCAGAGCCGCCGCCTGATCGTATCTACGCGCCCATATGCGAATCTCTTGCCAGTCGCGAAGGTTCGACATAAGCCGCAAATGATGTCGGGCTTGGTCGCCAGCACCGAGAATGGTGAGGATCTGCGAGCCAGAGCGCGCGAGAAGCTTCGCCGATAGGCATGCTGCAGCGGCTGTTCTTACCGCTGTAAGGTAGCGGGCCCCTAAAACGGCCTGGCAGGCGCCCGTCTCCGAATCCAACAGGAGCACCGTTGCGTTGTGGTTGGGCGGGATGCCTGGACCGGCGCTGAGAACGCTTACGACCTTCACGGTGATCGGAGCATGGTCAAGCGCCCCAATCATTGTTAGGAGGAAACCACGATCGGCAAAACTGAGGCCAGTGCGATCAGGGAGTTGTGCTGCTCCCCTACTGAGCGCGAGAAGCCCCAGTTCGAGTCTCGCCAAGAGTTCGACGTCGTCAAGAAGCATCGCAACGTCACTGTCGGATAGGACAATGATCTTCTCGGCGGCTGGACGCATGCAAGACACGCAGAGGCGGTTGGGTAGACTGGAATGGGGGGCCAACGCCTACGTGGGAGAGGCGTGTCGCGCGACTATACGCTAGGTCGACGACTGGGCGGGACGGGGCTGTATAGCGCCGTGCCGCGGTGATCATTGTCACAGCGTTTCGACAGGCACATCGGCGCCCCGGTCGAGTGGGTTCCGGTCTCGCGCAAGCGACACCCGCGGGTGTCGTGCGCCTGCCCGGTCGTCCGCCCAATGAAAAGCGCGCTGGCTACAGGTGTAGCCGCGTGGCCCTCCCAGCCGCGCAAACGTCAGGAGAGGCGAGTAACCGCGCGACGTTGCCACAAGCGCTAACTGCCAACAGAGGGTAGAAGCGTAGCAACCGCCTTGACGTCCACCGCCCTGCTCCTCGCCAAGAGCAGGCACGCCGGCCGCTCGAGACAAGGCGCATTCAAGGGACGACCTGCGGGTCCCGCGGTCGGCGATGCGAGAGCTCTCGCATCGGTCGGCGCTAGCGAGAGCCGGGCAGCCCTCGAGACGCGTGCATGGTCGTCGTCCAACGCGGGAGTCCCGACAGCTCCAGCACCGTTTACTGAGCTCGAAGCGCGCAGTAGTGGCCGTGTAACGACCCGTGGATTCGACTCTGCATCGCGCGAGTCACCGGCCACTACGACCGCTGAGTGCTGAGTACGACTCTGTGTGTCCGCACAATCGAGATTGCCAAGCCCAACGCTACGGCCCCAGCCGCCGCGCTCCCGGCGGCAAGGAGTGCGGCCGACGGCAATCCCGCAGCCATGAGGCTCGCTTCGACCAGCAATACGTTGCGCAACACCACTAAGGCCGGACGTACAGAAGGCTCCAGCGTCGGCACGGCCGGTGAATGGAACCCGAAGCACATACACGTTGCGCTCTGTCCCGCCGCAAGCAGCGCGGCATATCCCGCCGTGGCGGACACTAGGAAGGCGGCGACAGCCAAGCTCGCTGCGGTTTGCGCTGCAGCGTCGGCAGATGCTATAGCCAAAAGCGCCGCACCGCTGACCTCTAGCAGCGGGACCACAGTCGAAACGACGTGGGCGTTCCGCACTCCGACCGGACGGAGATAATAAACAAATGCCCGTCGGTCGCGTAGTTTTCCTAACGCCGCAGCCAGCAGCACGATAGTCAAAATACTGTTCAGCCCGATCACAACCGGCGAACCAGAGGTCAGCATTGTCACGGACGGCTACCCAGGAAGAGTTGGAATGAGTGCCTTAAGCTCTCCAATCACAAACTCGATGAAGTCGGTTTGCGCAGCAACAAGGTTTGGCCCCCTGGTCTGCGCGGCCGGCGGCCACCGTAGTTCGATCTGCGACTGGCCTGGGATCATCTCCATGACGGTGACTGTGATGCCCGTCCCGCTTGTGCCCTCGACCGCCGGTGCGGCGGCGCCAGTTGTCACAGTTGCCTTTAACGTACCCATCGACGCTCCTTGTTCGTTTCATAGGTTTCCACTGTCAGCGCGGCAAACTAATGGTTGCAGCAGCACAGATTGTCGAGAAAAATCGCGTGGGCGCGGAAAAGCCCGCAGCCTCCGGTACCGACGCACTCACAGATGCATGTTATGGTGCCCCCCGCGGGACAGTGCGAGAAAAAGTTTGACCAGATGCCATAGCAGCTCTGAAAGATGCCCCAGAATACGCATGGCTCATCTACTGCTAGGGCGGTCGGCGCAAAGCCGACAAAGCCACCCAAGAAGGCGGAGGAGCCAATTATCACGCCCAACGCTCGACGTGAGAAGCTGCGGCGCGTTACGCCCCCTGACCGCGGTTCGCTTGATCCCCGTAAGACCCGAGGAACAATAACCGCGGCATCGGCATTGGTAGAAGCCGAGCCCAATTCTTGCTCCAAGCCTACGACGTGATGCTGGCCAGTTGATGGTTTAGATGTGTAGTCATCCATTCGATGTCTCCTGAGAGCGTGTAGTCAATGAGGTGGTAGTCCTCGGTCGATACCAAAAAGAGGGTGGGCGTCGCGCGAATCTCACTCGCTTGGCCGATCTTGCCATCGCCGTCAACTATCACGGGGAATGGCACGCCCTTCACGAGAGCCA
>JBEKAM010000354.1:0-2787 GCA_050015915.1 Solirubrobacteraceae bacterium | reverse complement strand
GAGGGAGATTACCGGACTGGCGACTCATTTTATCGAGTTCGACCGGATGACGTCGGGGTTGCAGGAGTCGGAGCTGATTGTGATTGCGGCGCGGCCTTCGATGGGGAAGACGGCGCTGGCGATTAACATTGCGCAGAATGCGGCGATCCGCGACGGCCGGGTGGTGGCGGTCTTCTCGCTGGAGATGAGTAAGGAGAGCCTGCTACGGCGGTTGCTGGCGAGCGAGGCGCAGGTGAACTCGCGCAAGATCCAGACCGGCTTTCTGCCCAAGGAGGACAAGGGCAAGTTGCTGAGCGCGCTGGAGCGGCTGATGGACTCGAAGATGTTTATCGACGACACGCCCGGAATTACGCTGGCGGAGATGCGGGCGAAGGCGCGGCGGTTGAAGCAACAGGAGGGCCGGCTGGACCTGATTGTGGTGGACTATTTGCAGTTGATGACGGGGACCAACACGTCGGGTAAGCGGGGTTTCGAGAACCGGACCCAGGAGGTGAGCTCGATCTCGCGCGGACTGAAGGCGCTGGCGAAGGAGATGAAGGTTCCGGTGGTGGCGCTGAGCCAACTGTCGCGTGGAAGCGAGCAGAGGACCGGCGATAAGAAGCCCCTGCTGAGCGATCTACGCGAATCGGGATCGATTGAGCAGGACGCCGATGTGGTGGCGTTTATCCATCGCGAGGAGTACTACAACCGCGAGGACGAGGACCTGAAGGGCAAGGCGGAGATCATCGTCGCCAAGCAAAGGAATGGGCCGACGGGCAGCGTGCATCTGCTGTATCTTTCGGACTTCACGCTGTTCGCCAACCGGGCGAAGGATGAGGGCGGGTATTGAGCCGGTCACTTCGTGACGCGTCTTGGGCTTTGCGTGGCGCTCCCGTTGTTCGCAAAGAATGGAATTCGTGCGAGAGGGGCCGCCGCCGAAAAGGGATGCGGGTTGGGGAGAGTGAGTGAGGAGCTGGATTGAGATAGCGGAGGAGCGGCTGGCGGGGAACCTGCGTGTGCTGGCGGAGGCGGCCGGCGCGGAGACCGAAGTGCTGGCGGTGGTGAAGGCCAACGCGTATGGGCACGGGTTGGAGGCGTGCTCGGCGGCGCTGGCGCGGGCGGGTGCGCGGTGGTTTGGCGTGACCGATGTGGGTGAGGGTGCAAGGGTGCGCGGCGCACTGGACGCGGCGGGATTTCCACCCCAACGATCGGAGATCGCTGGGGGCCCGGGGTTCGGTGATGCACGGATTCTTGCGATGTGCGGGTTTCAGCCGGAGGATGTGGAGGCGATTAAGCAGCACAGGCTGACGCCGGTGGTGTGGCGAGCGGAGCAGGTGGAATGGCTGCGCGGGTCCGGCGCGGGCGTCCATGTGGAGGTGGACACGGGCATGGGCCGGCAGGGGGTCCGCGCAGGCGTGGAGTTGGACAAGCTGCTTGGGCAGATGGGCGAAGCGGGGCTGAAGTTGGACGGGATATTTACCCACTTCTGCGCGGCGGAGGTTGCGGGCTCGGAGCTGACGCAGACGCAGCAGCATCGGTTTGCGGCGGCGGTTGCGCAGTTGCGGGAGCGCGGGCTGAGGCCGGGGTGGGTCCATACGGGAAGCTCGTCGTCTGTCGATAATCCCGCCGGCGATGCGGGATGGCTGGTGGAGCTGGCGCAGAGCGTGGGCGCGCGGGCGATGGTGCGCTGCGGAATTGCGCTGTATGGATACTGCCTGGAGATCGAAGGCGCGAGCGCGGGCCGGTCGCAGGTAAACGCCAGGGTGCGCGCGGTGCTGCGGCCGGTAATGGCCTGGAAGACGCGGGTGATCGACCTGCGCGAGCTGGCGGCGGGGGAGACGGTGGGTTACAACGCAACCTTTACCGCAACTGGGCCAATGCGGGTGGCGCTGCTTCCGGTGGGCTACGCGGATGGGCTGCGGCGCGAGCTATCCGGCTCCAACGTGGGGACCGACGCGCGGCCCGGTGGCTGGGTGATGATTCGCGGGCGGGACGGATTGAACCGGCGGGCGGCGATTGTGGGGCGGGTTTCGATGAGCTTGACGGTTGTCGATGTGACCGGGATTGACGACGTGCGGGTGGGCGATGAGGTGGTGCTGCTGGGCGATGGCGTGACGGCGGACGATCATGCGCGGCTGGCAGGGACGATTCCCTATGAGATCCTGTGCGGAGTGCGAGTCACTTCGTGACGCGTATTGGGCTTCGCGCGGCGCTCCCGATGGTCTCGAACGGAACGGGATTCAGTGCCGACCGACGGGAGGAATTGCGCGAAGCAGGAAAGGGGCGTGGTAACGCCTTGCGCAGGGGTAGGGTGGGCCGTTAAGATCGGGTTTGGAATGAGAGGGGCAATCGATGAGTGAGGGGAACAACGGGGCCCGGCGGACCGAGGATATCGCGCTGGACCTGCTGAAGTTTGTGGCGGCGCAGGCGCACGTGGGGACGAAAGCTGCGAGCGGCGGCGTGGGGTTTGGGGTGACGGCGACGTCCAAGCCGGAGGACCAGGTGACGGAGCTGCTGGCGCTGTACGGGCGCTGCCGGCAGGCGGTTGAGACGCCGGTGAAGTAGTGCAGGGAACAGAGACCAGCGAACAGGGAACAGGAGAGAGAGCCAAGGCGCTGCGGGTGGCGGTGGTGGGCGCGGGGGCGTTCGGGCGCAACCATCTGCGGGTCTATCGCGAACTGGAGCAGGCGGGATTTCCGGTTGAGCTGGCCGCGGTGGTCGATCCGAATGAGGGTGCGCGGGCGGCGGCCGTGGCGAAGTATGGCGTGCGCGGCTGCGCGACGATCGAAGAGTGTCTAGCGGCGGATG
>JBEKAM010000353.1:0-3731 GCA_050015915.1 Solirubrobacteraceae bacterium | reverse complement strand
CGCCTCCCTCATCGACAGGAGCATCCTGCGTTCTCGCTGATCGATCCAAGCTTGGAGTTGATGCTGCCGATCGGTTGCCACGGAACCTCCATGTGTCGTGCACTACGGCCCTCCTGCGTCGCGGCGCCTGTGCAGAGGGCTATTCAAGGAAGCGTCGCGAAATGCAGCCGGCTCGTTCTCCTCAGCATCGCCACCACCCAGATGATCGCACGACGGCGGGACGCCTAGGGGCATCCCCGCCAGGCGTCTGGTAATGCGGCTCGAGATTGTGCCGCGCGAACAGCGTGGCGCGTGAGTAGGCCCAGCGCGGCGGGCTCCGCGCTCACCGATCGACCTCCAGGTCGGCCCCTGGCGCTTCGCGGCCGAGCTCTCGCAAGAGTTGTTCGCGCGCACGATGGGCACGCTCGTACTCGTGGCGTTGTTCCGCGGCTGCGGGCCGGTCGCCGAGCGGGTCGCCCCGTTCCGGGATCTCGTAGGCGATTCTGTATCGAGCGAGCGTGCGGGCCGCTTGATCCCAGCGCCCTTCGCGGCTGCTGCGGTCGGGTCGTTCGCCGAGCGCGTCGCGCGCCCACTGGGGGCGGCGCTCGACTTCGCGTTCGGCGAGCTCGTTACGCAGCTCTGTGTGCTGGCGGACGAGGGTGTCGATCGCGTCCGTCAGAGCGTCGCGGTCTTCGTGGATCGCGGCGGGGTCGCCGAGTTCGCGGGCGAGCGCCACGCGCTGTGTCAGCGTCCGTTCGAGTTGTTCCTCGGCGCCGGCGAGCGCAGAGGAGAGCCGCGTGCGATCGACGAGGTAAGGATCCTCGTTTCGGCCGAAGCGGCGCTCACGAGGCTCGGGGAGTCGGTCGAGCTCGCCGCGCAGCGTGTCGCGGCGCTCGGTCAAGTCGCGTGCCCGAGCGTCGAGTGCGACGAGCTTTCCGAGTTCCGCAGTAGGAAGCGCTTCGAGCTGCGCGCGGAGCCGCTCGAGTTGATGCCGCAGTTCGCCGAGCGTGTCGCTGGCGGGCGCCATGATCAGGGACTCAGCGCGATCTGCTTGCTCATGGAGCGGTTCGACCGCAGGGTGGGTCAGGAGCGGGTCGTCGTGGCGTCCTGCGCCGGCGAGCTGGTCGATCGCGAGGTCTTCGTCGTCACGGGCGAGCATCTGCCTCCCTACGCGTGTCAGCACCTCGCGGAGCCGTGACTTCGACAGGCGCATTGCCGGGGCATATTCCTCGCGCCCAGACGCACCGGCTTCGCTCTCGCGCACGAGGAGCCGAGTGTCGCCGCGGGCGCGAGAGAGCGCGGTGTAGGACCATCCGCGTGAGAGGTCGTGCGGGCTCGCGACGACGGTCGCGTGTTCGACTGTGGCGCCCTGCATGCCGTGCCCGGTCAGCGCGTACGCGTGCTCGACGTGTTCGGCGACGTAACCGGCCGGCAGCTCTCGGATGAGATGTGCGTCCGTTTCGATCACGATCCCCCGCTCGTCGAGGTGGCGGATGGTGCCGCGGGTGCCGTTGTCGATGTCGAGGTCGCGCTCGTTGTTGCGACAGATCACCCTGTCGCCGACGGCGACCGTCACCGCCCCATAGGAGCGCTCCTCGCCCAAATCGCCCTCTTCGCAGCGGTGCTCGCGCGCGAGGCTGTTCAGGGCGCGGCGGGTTTGGTTGTCGCGGGCGATCAGCACGCTTTGCTCTAGGCCGTGACGCGCGGCTCCGGCGGCCCACTCGCCGACGGCCTGCTCGAGCACGCCGCGACCGTCGGGGACTACGTCGATGCGCCCGGCCGCTGTTGCCCATTCGATCCACCGGCTTGGGGCGCCGTCGTGCAGCGCTGCGAGCGCGAGCCGCTCGGCCGCGTCGCGCTGGCGCATCACCTCCGTCAGGCGCACCGCGCCGAGCTGGTCGACGATCGTGCGGAGCCAGCCGCCGGCTTGCACGGACGCGAGCTGTCCGGGGTCGCCGATCGCGATCACCTTCGCCTCCACGTATGCGGCGTGCGCGAGCAGCTGCTCGATGAGGCGCGTCGATGCCATCCCCGCCTCATCGAGGATCACCACGCTGCCGGGCGGGAGGTCGCGGCCCGCGTTGATCGCGAGCACGCGACTGTCGAGCGTTCGCGACAAGATACCGGCCTGCTCGGCCAGCTCGCGCGCCGCCCGCGCCGTCGGCGCTACGCCGACCACCGTGTAGCCGGCGCCCTCGTAGAGCTCGGCCAGCACGCCCGCGGTGTAGGTCTTTCCGGTCCCCGCGAGCGCCTCGATCACATCGACACCGTTACCGGACCCGGCGACCACACGCACCGCCTCAGCCTGATCGCGGTTCAGCACGCGGTCGCTGTACTCGATCGCCCGCTCGATCGCACCCTCGTCGAGCTGCGCGACGCCTCGGCCACGACGGCCGACGGCCGCATCGATCAGGGCCGCTTCGCGTGCGACGAGCTCGACGCTCGTGAACCTCCTACCGTGCGTGGCAAGCACGTCGTCCCGACCGATGAACCGTCCGACCTGCGTGCGCACCGTGTCTACCCGAGAGCCCTGTGGCGCGGCCGCCGCGAACTCGCGCAAAACCGCGCCCTCATCGAACGTGTTCGCCCGCTCGGTCAGGCCCGTCGGTCCGGTCAGGACTTCCGCGAGCTCGCTCTCCCCCACTCGCGCACCGTCCTGCTCGAGCGTCCCGTCGCCGGTGAGCTCCCCACGCTCGCTGCGTTCCAGGGCGCCGGCCACGATCCCTTCGACGAGTTCGCGGTCGAGGCCGTGCTCGTCGGCTCGTGCCGTGATCTCTGCGCGCCACGTGTGCGTGTCGATCCCGTACTGCTTGTGGTCGCGGGTCGCGATCGCGCCCCACGCCTCACGCTCCGCCCGCGTCGCCGGTCGACCCAGCTCCGCCTCGCGCTCGGCGACCGCCGCCTCGACCTGCGCGCGGCGCTGCGAGAACGCCCGCAACACATCAGTGGGAACCTCCGCGAGTTCGGCTGCACCCTTGTGGACCGGACCCCACTCCAGGCCCAGCCGATCGCGGACCAGCGAGCGCAGGTGCGACTGGTAGAGATAGCCGGCGGTCCTGGCCGCCCGATACAGCGACGGGTGATGCAGCGCCGTGTACCGGCCGTCGTCGCCGCGCGCCAGGTTCGCCGTGACCACGTGGGTGTGCAGCTGTGGATCGAGCGCGCGGCTCATTCGATGGCGATAGGCCGCCGCGATCAGACCGCCGGCGTGCTCGAACCGCGCACCACCCGCTCCCCGGCGGACGAACACCGCGGTCTCCTCCAGGTAGCCGAGCGCTGCGAGCACCGCCTCCTCATGCGCTGCGATCAGCGCGGCGGACACCTCGGCCGGAGCGACCGCGAACAGAACGCTGACAGACTTCGACGCCGAGAACGTCAGGTCGAACGCGGCGATCGTCGGCTCGCTGACGCCGGCCCGCAGCCGGGCCTCCGGCGCGCGCGGATCGCACCCCTCGAGCAGCGCGTTGAACTGCGCTGCGCTCACCTCACCGGCTAGGCCGAGCTCCTCGGCGCCGGCACCAACCCACTCTCCGGGTGCCTCGCCGCGGCCCGAGTAGTAGTCGTCATGGCCTTGGGAGACCTGCTGCTCGTAGTACCGCTGTTGGCCCAACGCGAGCTTTCCAATCGATAGCATCAAAACAAGTTAGCAAAATCATCATCGTTAGGTGATACTGTGTGCGGAGCGGAGCGGAGCTGGGAAGGCGGTTGATGTGGAGGGAGATCGGGGTGCGGGAGGGGTGTGTGGGAGGTCG
>JBEKAM010000352.1:0-2621 GCA_050015915.1 Solirubrobacteraceae bacterium | reverse complement strand
CAACGCGCCACGCTCCGCGGACGCAGCTGCCGGCGCTCGCGGCTTCGGCGGCGCCGCCCGCACCATCGTCGTCGGACACAAGACCAACAGCATCTTCTTCACCCGCACCGACCCCGAGACCCACACCAACGCGGTCTATAAGGCCGACACCAACACCGGCGTCATCCGCAAACTCATCGACCTTCCACCCCGCGTCAGCATCTCCAGCGTCAACGCCGACGAGACCCTCGGCGCCGGCACCTACAACGAGGCCGACTGCCCCGGCGGCGATCCCAATGCGCCTAATGCTTTCCTGCCCGCCGCAGCCCCAGGCGGTCGCGGAGCTGGCGCAGCCACGACGCTAGCCTCTCCCTCCGCGGCCGGCGCGCAGGCCGCGGCCGCCAACCCCGTCCTCGGCGGCGCCAACGTCCAGTCCGACGACAAGGGCGCCATGATGGAGCGCCGCCTCGCCGCGCGCATTCCTGTCGTCCTCTTCACGATTCGCCTGGAGCCCGGGCCGAACGGTGAAAAAGCCGGAACCATCAAGCCCCTCCAGCACTCCACCGACTGGGTCAACCACCTCCTCTTCTCGCCCAGCGACCCGCAGCTGCTGATGTACTGCCACGAGGGCATGTGGCAGAAGGTCGATCGCATCTGGCTAATCCACACCGACGGCACCCAGAACACCCTCATCCACAAACGCACCATGGCCATGGAGATCGCCGGCCACGAGTTCTGGGGCCTTGACGGCAAGACCATCTGGTACGACTGGCAATATCCAAAAGGAGAAGACTTCTTCGTCGCCAGCTACAACCTCGAAACCCACAAGCGCGTCGCCTACCACCTGCAGCGTAACGAATGGTCGATCCACTTCAACCTCACCCAGGATTTGGATATGTTCTGCGGCGATGGCGGCGACTCCGGCCAGGTCGCGGAGGCGCCCGACGGGCAATGGATCGAACTCTTCCGCCCGACCATGATCGGCGGCACCGAAGGCGCGCTCAACGGCCCCGACTTCTTCCAGCCCGGCGTCTTCCACTCCGAGCATCTCGTCAACATGGCCCACCAGAACTACCGGGCTGAACCAAACCCCAGATTCTCGCCGGACAAGAAGTACGTCTTCTTCACCAGCAATATGTTCGGCCGCAGCTACGTCTTCGCCGCCGAGGTCGGCAAGGCCACCGACCTGAGCGACGCCGTCTCCACCCCCGAACTCGCCACCCGCTACAACCCCACCATGCCCACGCCCACCACCACGCAGAAGTGATCCCTTAGCGGCGCCGCTCCACCTTCATCACCGCCTCATCTTCTTATAAGATGGCTCGCAGCGGGCCAGCTAGTAGTTCTCTACGGGCTCGAACCATCGCACCCCCAGCAGGAGTCTTATGCGCCTCCAGATCGTTCTTCTCGCAGCCGTCCTCGCCTTCCCATCGCAATCGCCCGCTGCTCCGGTCGCTGCCGCGCCCGCCGCCGCCCCGCAGCGTATAGTCGAGCAGTTCACCACCGGCTGGAAGTTCCTCCAGGCCGACGCGCCCGGCGCGGAGAAGCCAGAGTTCGACGACTCCTCCTGGCAGCCCGTGACCCTGCCCCACGACTGGGCCATCGCCGGCCCGGTCAAAGAAGACGCCCCCTCGCGCGGCGCCGGCGGCTTCTTCCCCACCGGCATCGGCTGGTATCGCAAGAGCTTCACCGTCTCTGCGGCCGAAGCCACCCCCACCGCTCCGCGACGCATGTTTATCGCCTTCGACGGCGTAATGGCCAACTCCGATGTCTACCTCAACGGCGCGCTACTCGGCCACCGGCCCTACGGCTACGTCAGCTTTGTGTATGAGCTCACGCCCCACCTGCAACCCGGCCAGAACGTAATCGCGGTCAAGGTCGACAACTCGCAGCAACCCGCCTCGCGCTGGTACGCCGGTTCGGGCATCAACCGGCAGGTGCGGCTGATCGCCACTGGCGACGCGCACATCGTGCCCTGGGGAACCTTCGTCACCACGCCCCTCGTCGACGCTACGTCGGCGACCATCCACGTCCGCGCCACCGTCACCAACGAGGCGGCAACCGCCGCCAACCTGTCGCTGCGCGTGCGCCTCACCGCGCCCAACGGAGCGACCGTGACCACCCACCGCCTGACCACGCAGCAGCCGCTCTATGTCACGCCCAACGCAGCCTCCGACCTCGAAGACGAGTTCACCGTGCCCACCCCCGATCGCTGGGACATGAACCACCCCGCGATGTACACCCTGCATGTCACGCTCCTGCGCGACAACAAGCCGGTGGACGATGAAGACGTCCCCTTCGGCATCCGCGAGTTCCACTTCGATCCCGCCCAGGGATTCTTCCTCAACGGAGTTCACCACAAGATCCTCGGCGTGGCCCTGCACACCGACGGTGGCGCGCTGGGCACCGCCGTGCCCCTCGCCGTCTGGGAGCGGCGTCTCACCGCACTGCGCGCGCTCGGCGTCAACGCTATCCGCACCTCCCACAACCCGCCCGCGCCTGAGTTCCTCGATCTCGCCGACCGCATGGGCTTCCTGGTCATGGACGAGATGTTCGACTGCTGGACCGTGGCCAAGAACCAGTACGACTACCACCTCTACTTCAAAGACTGGGCGGCGCGCGACACCACCGACACCGTGATG
>JBEKAM010000351.1:0-2664 GCA_050015915.1 Solirubrobacteraceae bacterium | reverse complement strand
CCGGTCCGGCGCTACCCGGAACTCGTAGATCTCCGCGTCGGTGGCGGGCCAGCGGTCCGCGTCGGTGGCGGGCCCGGCCGAGACGAACCCGACCAGCTCCCGCGGCGGGGTCTCGGTCACCGCCGCCAGCACGCGGTGCCTGCTCGTCGGCGGGTTGGTGATCGCTTCCCGCCACCGGTCCCGCCACACCCCCTCGGCCTCCTCACTGGTCAGCTCGGCCAGCAAATCCGGCGGCACGATCCCCGCGAAACCAGCACGCCACGAGGCGACCTGGACGCGGGCCAGCTGTTCGGCGTCGCTCGCCCGGGCCGGGCGGACGAAGCCCGCGGTCAGCTCCGGCGGCGAAGCCGGGCTCACTTGCCGGAGTGGGCGATGAGCGTGACGTCGCGGGCCGCGCCGGTCGAGGCCGAGGTGGCCATCGCCGCGTAGACCTGCAGCGCCGCGCTGACCGGCCGCTGCCGGTCCGCGGGCCGCCAGGACCCCAGAGCCGACAGGACCTGTTCGCGGCGAAGAGCCAGCGTCTCATCGGGCACGTCCAGCCGCAGTTCCCGGCGCGGGATGTCGATCACCACCGTGTCGCCGGTCTCGACGACCGCGATGAGGCCGCCCGCCGCCGCCTCCGGCGCGACGTGGCAGATCGACAGCCCCGAAGTCCCGCCGGAGAACCGCCCGTCGGTGATCAGCGCGCAGTCCCGGCCCAGCCCCTTGCCCTTCAGGAAGCTGGTCGGGTACAGCATCTCCTGCATGCCAGGCCCGCCGCGCGGACCCTCGTACCTGATCACGACCACGTCACCGGCGCGGACCGAGCCGCCCAGGATGCCCGCGACCGCGTCCTCCTGGCTCTCGAACACCACGGCCGGGCCGGAGAACGTCCACAGTTCCTCCGGGACGCCCGCGGTCTTGACGATCGCGCCGTCCGGAGCCAGGTTCCCGTACAGCACGGCCAGTCCGCCGTCCGCCGTGTACGCGTGCGCCGCGTCCCGGATGCACCCGTCCGACCGATCGGTGTCCAGCGTCTCCCAGCGGGCAGACTGCGAGTACGGCCGGATGGTCCGGACCCCGCCCGGTGCCGCGTGCCACAGTTCCACCGCCGCGTCGCTCACCGACTCAGACCCCAGATCCCAGACATCAAGGAACTCCCGCAGCGACGCGCTGTGTACCGTGCGCACCCCGCGGTTGAGCAGCCCGGCGCGGTCGAGCTCGCCCAGGATCGACGGGATGCCGCCCGCCCGGTGCACGTCCTCCAGGTGGTAGGCACTGCTCGGCGCGACCTTGCACAGGCACGGCACCCGGCGGGACAGCTCGTCGATCTCCTTGAGCCCGAAGCCGACCCGCGCCTCGTGGGCCGCCGCCAGCAGGTGCAGGATCGTGTTGGTCGATCCGCCCATCGCCACGTCCAGTGCCATCGCGTTCTCGAACGCGTCCCGGCTGGCGATCGACCGCGGCAGCACGGACTCGTCGTCCCCGGTGTAGTACCGCTGAGCCAGGCCGACCACCAGCGCGCCGGCCCGCTCGAACAGCGCCCGCCGGGCGGCGTGGGTGGCCAGCGTGGTGCCGTTGCCCGGCAGGGCCAGGCCGATGGCCTCGGTCAGGCAGTTCATCGAGTTCGCGGTGAACATGCCGGAGCAGGAGCCGCAGGTCGGGCAGGCGGCCTCTTCCATCTCGGCCAGCTGCTCGTCGGACACGCTCGGGTCGGCCGCGGCGATCATGGGGTTGATCAGGTCCAGCTTGCGCGGATCACCGGAGGCGGTCACCTCGCCGGGCCGGGCCCGCCCGGCCTCCATCGGGCCGCCGGACACGAACACGGTCGGGATGTTCAGCCGCAGCGCGGCCATCAGCATGCCGGGCGTGATCTTGTCGCAGTTGGAGATGCAGACCAGGGCGTCCGCGCAGTGTGCGTTGACCATGTACTCGACGGAGTCGGCGATGAGCTCCCGGCTGGGCAGGGAGTAGAGCATCCCGCCGTGGCCCATGGCGATCCCGTCGTCCACCGCGATCGTGTTGAACTCGCGGGGGACCGCGCCGGCCGCCTTCACCGCCTCGGAGACCACCTGGCCGACCTCGCGCAGGTGCACGTGGCCCGGGACGAACTCGGTGAAGCTGTTGGCCACAGCCACGATCGGCTTGCCGATGTCCTCGCCGGCTACCCCGCTGGCGCGCATCAGCGCGCGTGCCCCGACCATGTTCCTGCCGTGGGTGACCGTCCGGGACCGAAGCGGTGGCATGACCATGCTCCCCTCAAGGGTGCTTCGAGTGAGCGTTATTCAGGACCGGCAAGCGAGGCCGGCGCGGCCAGGCCCGGGCGAGCGGTTGGTGCCGAGCGCTGAATAACGCGAACTCTGATGAAGATGGAGCCTTCAGCGTACCGGCGGCCGGGTCATCAGGAGGCGCGCGCCCGCCAGCGGGACGAGCCTTGATGGGGGTGGGTTGGGCGCCGCCGGCGGGGCATACCGCACCCCGACGATGCCGAGCCGGGCGCCTGGCGCCGGACGGCGGGACGGCAGGCGGCCTCAGCGGGGCGGCAGGGCCGTCTCAGCGGCCGCGTGGATGCGCGCGATCTCCTCGTGAGTCAGCCGCTGCTCACGCCGGGCCCGGGCCTGGGCCCGCAGGTACTTGCGGAGCCGCCGCCCGCTGAACACGTCCACGCCACTGATCCGGGCCACG
>JBEKAM010000350.1:0-2697 GCA_050015915.1 Solirubrobacteraceae bacterium | reverse complement strand
CCATCCCGGCATGGAGCACTACGAGTCAGAGTTCATAAAGCGCTACGGCGACCGGGCCTTCTCGCTTCTCGACCTCGCCGGCTCGGAGCCCGTCAACATCAACGTCTTTCCGAACTTCTCGCTGCTCGGCAATCATATTCAGGTGTTCGAGCCGGTCGGTGTCGAGGAGACCAACGCCGTCTGGTACGGCACCATGATCGTCGACGCCGACGGCAGCCTCGGTGCCGACGCCGTGACCGACATCAACGCGCTGCGCATGCGCACGCAGGAAGGGTTTCCGAATTTCGGCGAAGTCGACGACATCGCCAATTTCGAGCAGATCCAACGCGGTCTCATGGCGGTCGAGGACGAATGGGTCTACATGAACCGCGGTCTTGGCATTCCCGACCGCGTCAAGACGCACGAAGACGGCTCGATCACCGCGCCGGCGACCGACGAAGCGTTCATGCGCGAGCACTTCAAGGAATGGAAGAGGCTCATGCAGGTGCGACCGAATTTCGCCATCCAGCGGGAGCCGTGACGTGAACGCGCCGGCACCGCTCGATCCGTCGCGCAGCTCATATTACGTCACCGACGCGCTCTACCGCGACCTCATCGCGAATTTCGCCGACTGGCAGGACGACGCGCGCGCCGTGGCCGACGTCGCAATTCGCGATGAATTCCGCCGTCTCCTGGAGCGCGAAGCGCGCGTGCTCGATCAACTGCGCTACGAAGACTGGCTCGCCATGTACACGGCCGAGTGCATCTATTGGGTCCCTTCGACGCCGAACGCTGGTGACCCGCGCCGCGAGATTGCCGTGATGTTCGATGACCGCCGGCGTCTTGAGGACCGCATCTACCGGCTGCGCACCGGCTTTGCCTGGTCGCAGGCGCCGGCCTCGCGCACCGTGCGCTTCATCACCAACGTCGAGGTATTCTCGACGGGCAGCAACGACGCCCTGATGCTGCGGTCGAATTTCCTCATCAGCGAGTTCTGGGGCGACGAGACCCGCCAATTGACCGGCTGGGCCGGTCACCGCGTGGTGGGCGGCGACGGTGGCTGGAAAATCCAGGCCAAGCAGGTAAACCTGCTCGAATGCGACCAATCGATCCGCAATCCGAGCATTATTTTGTAATCGCTCCGTCTGTCACTCCGCCGCCCTTTCCGGTGACTCGTACTCGGCCTGGGCACGCCGCTCGACGGGTTTCTCGGCACGCGTCAGATTAAAGGCGGTGTTGACCAGCGCCATATGCGAGAACGCTTGCGGGAAATTACCCACGAGACGCTTGAGGTGCGGATCGTATTCCTCGCTCAACAAGCCGACATCGTTACGCAAAGCGATCACCCGGCGAAACATCCGTTCGGCATCGGCAACACGGCCTTGCAGCACGTACACGTCCGCGAGCCAGAAGCTGCAAGCGAGAAATGCGCCTTCGCCGGGCGGCAGGCCGTCATCCGTCTGCTCCGTGTCGTAGCGCATGACGAAGCCGTCGCGCAGCAAGCGACGCTCGATCGCAGCGATAGTGCCCGCCACGCGCGGATCGGAAACCGGCAAGAAGCCGACGCACGGCAGGAGCAACAGGCTGGCATCGAGATGCTTGGAATCGTAGGACTGCACGAAGCTGCCCAGTTCGGTATCAAAGCCCTTCGCACACACCTCCTCGCAAATCTCGTCTCGCAATAGGTGCCACTGGTCGAGCGGCCCGTCGAGCCCGAACGTCTCGGCGCTCTTGATTGCGCGGTCGAATGCGACCCAGGCCATGACCTTGGAATGGGTGAAATGCCGGGGCACACCGCGGACTTCCCATATTCCCTCATCGGGCGCTTTCCAGATTTTCTGCAAGTGTTCGAGGAACTTGAGCTGCACCGCCCATCCCGATTCGTTGGTCGACAGCCCGCCGCGTCGCGCCTGATGATGGACGTCCATGATCTCGCCGAAGACGTCGAGCTGAAGCTGGCTGTGGGCAGCATTGCCGATGCGTACGGGCGCGGAATTCTCGTATCCGGGCAGCCACGGCGCGGTCCATTCGGTAAGCCGCCGTTCGCCCGCGATGCCGTACATGATCTGCAATTGGCCCGGACTGCCGGCCACGGCTCGCAGCAACCATTCACGCCACGCCTGCGCTTCTTCGAAATATCCTGCATTCATGGCGCCGAGTAGAACCAGCGTGGCGTCGCGCAGCCAGCAGTAGCGGTAATCCCAGTTGCGCTCGCCGCCGAGTCGCTCAGGCAGCGAGGTGGTGGGCGCTGCAACCATGCCGCCCGTTGGCGCATAAGTGAGCGCCTTGAGCGTGATCATCGAACGCACGACGGCCTCCGACCAAGGTCCGGCAGGTCGACATTTTGCCGACCAATCCCGCCAGAACGTTTCGGTATCGTGGAGCGCCGTCGTCGCATCGAAGGGCGCATGCAACGGCCGGTGCGACGGCAGATAACTCAGAACGAAGGGAATGGTATCGTCTTTGTTGATGGTGAATTCGCCGACCGTCGTCATATCTTCGCCGCGCAGATGCACCGGCGTGCGCAAGATCACCATGTCCGGCCCGGCAATGGCGCGCAGCGATCCGTCTTCCAGACGCGTCACCCACGGCACGACCGCGCCGTAGCCGAATCGCAGAATCAACTCGGTGGACATCATCATCTTGCCGCGCGTGCCAACTAACAGGCGCACGATGGTCGAATGACCGCCGCCCGGCGGCATGAAATCGATGAGCGTC
>JBEKAM010000349.1:0-2916 GCA_050015915.1 Solirubrobacteraceae bacterium | reverse complement strand
GAGGGCCGAACCGACCTAGGTTGAAAACTGGGCGGATGACCTGTGGGTCGGAGTGAAAGGCTAATCAAGCTCAGTGATATCTGGTTCTCTCCGAAATATATTTAGGTATAGCCTCGGATAAATTCCGTGGCGGCCGTAGAGCACTGTTTGGACTAGGGGCCCTACCAGGTTACCGAATTCAGGCAAACTCCGAAGACCGTCACGGCTACTCCGGGAGTCAGTTGCTGGGGGATAAACTTCAGCGTCAAAAGGGAAACAGCCCAGACCGCCAGCTAAGGTCCCTAAGTACTAGCTAAGTGGTAAACGATGTTCGAGTGCATAGACAACCAGGAGGTTGGCTCAGAGGCAGCCACCCTTGAAAGAGTGCGTAACAGCTCACTGGTCAAGTGTTCGAGCGCGGACAATGTAACGGGGCTCAAGCTAGTCACCGAAGCTGCGGGTGCGATATTTATATCGCGCGGTAGGAGAGCGTTCCCAGGGCAGTGAAGCGGCGGGGTAACCCAGCCGTGGAGGCCTGGGAAGTGAGAATGCCGGCATAAGTAACGAAAGAAGGGTGAGAATCCCTTCCACCGATTGCCCAAGGATTCCTGAGTAAAGTTCGTCTGCTCAGGGTTAGTCAGGACCTAAGGCGAGGCCGAAAGGCGTAGTCGATGGCCAACGGGTTGATATTCCCGTACCACGTCGTGACCGTTTGACCGATGGGGGGACGAGGAAGGCTATGGGATCCCAGGCGATGGTCGTCCTGGGGTAAGCGTGTAGGGGTGGCTCTAGGTAAATCCGGAGCCGCATAACCTGAGGCGCGATGCCAGCTGGCTCTAAGCCGGCGAGTCCCGGAAGCCATGCCTCCAAGAAAAGCCTCTAGGGAGGTCACGCGTGCCTGTACCAAAACCGACACAGGTGGGCAAGTGGAGAACACTAAGGTGATCGAGATAACCCTCGTTAAGGAACTCGGCAAAATCGCCCCGTAACTTCGGGATAAGGGGCGCCCCAGTAGGGTGAAACTCCTCGCGAGTGGAGCCCGAGAGGGCCGCAGTGAATTGGCTGAAGCGACTGTTTACCAAAAACACAGGTCTCTGCTAAGTCGAAAGACGACGTATAGGGGCTGACGCCTGCCCGGTGCCGGAAGGTTACGTGGAGTTGTTAGGGCTTGACCCGAAGCAGCGAAGCTAAGCCCCGGTAAACGGCGGCCGTAACTATAACGGTCAACATAGAGGCTGTTACAAAATTCAGCTATATGCTGGAACATCCGAGTATCCCGCACTACGAGTTCCGTCCCAAGTGGGCGGTACCGTGACAACGTGACGGGTGCGGACAATCAGCAGGAAAGACTGTCGAAAGGACAGAATCCTCAGAGGCCATACGCTGAACGCGTCCACATGTGTGGATGTGAAGATATGGTCCGACCTCCACGGCGACGTGGAGAGCTAGGCGGAACGAGAAACGACCTGGCCGTCTCGAAGTGGAGACGTAACAAAAGTGCCTAAGGTAGCGAAATTCCTTGTCGGGTAAGCACAAACACTTGCCCCACCGCCTCGCGAGAGGCGGTCGAGAACCGGCTCATATCGGGGAAACCCTCCCTGCCAAAGTGGCAGCGGGCAATCCCGAGGGAAGTCCTAGTGACCCCCTAACGACTGATCCAAAAGGAGAGGCGTGTCACGCTTCGGAACGTCCGAAAATCTATGTGACGCGCAATACGCCGGCCCTCATCGAAAGACAAGGCGCCAATGGAGTAGCAGTACCGCTGGATCCCTGGTTTGTGACAGGTCTGACGGAGGGCGAGGGATGCTTTTGCGTATCCATCGCCATCCGGGCGAAGCTAAGAGCTGGTCTCGAGGTTAGGCCCTCGTTCTCGCTCTCGTTGAACCAAAAGGACCTGGAGCTGCTGGAAGATCTACAAGCGTTCTTCGGTTGTGGCTGGATCCGAGAGTCAAAGGGAGATCGCACCTTCAAGTACGAGGTGCGTTCGATCGGAGATCTTTCGGGAGTCATCTTGCCTCGCTTCGAACGTTTCCCCTTACGGGGATACAAGGCGACGAGCTGTGCAGGCTTTTCGCAAGTATGTCGGATGGTTGTACAAGGCGACCATTTGCAGCGCCACGGTTTGCGGGAGATTGTGGGCATCGCCTACCAGATCAATCTGGGAAAGCGCCGCCACTCGCAAGCCACGCTCCTAAAGGTGCTGGATGAGGTGAAGGGATAGTCTGCGCTCTCGGATAACGAGAGAAAACGCGAAGTTCCGACCTGCACGAATGGCGTAACGACTTCAGCGCTGTCTCAACGAGGAGCTCGGTGAAATTGCAGTCTCGGTGAAGATGCCGAGTACCCGCGGCTAGACGGAAAGACCCCGTGAACCTTTACTACAACCTGGTATTGGAGTTCGGTGCATTTCGCTCAGGATAGGTGGGAGGCTTTGAAGCACTGGTTGCGGCCAGTGTGGAGCCAACCTTGAGATACCACCCTTGGTGTATTGGATTTCTAACAGCATTCCGTGAATCCGGGTGCTGGACAGTTCCAGGCGGGTAGTTTGACTGGGGCGGTCGCCTCCCAAAATGTAACGGAGGCGCACAAAGGTTCCCTCATCACGGTTGGAAATCGTGTGTAGAGCGTAAAGGTAGTAAGGGAGCTTGACTGCGAGACTGACAAGTCGAGCAGGTGCGAAAGCAGGTCTTAGTGATCCGGCGGTAGCAAGTGGAAGTGCCGTCGCTCAACGGATAAAAGGTACTCCGGGGATAACAGGCTTATCGGGCCCAAGAGTCCACATCGACGGCCCGGTTTGGCACCTCGATGTCGGCTCGTCGCATCCTGGGGGTGGAGTTGCTCCCAAGGGTTGGGCTGTTCGCCCATTAAAGCGGTACGCGAGCTGGGTTCAGAACGTCGTGAGACAGTTCGGTCCCTATCTGCCGTGGGCGTTGGAGA
>JBEKAM010000348.1:0-2533 GCA_050015915.1 Solirubrobacteraceae bacterium | reverse complement strand
GCCCTGCTCACCCCGGCGGAGGCCCGCGCCCGGGGAGGCCTCATGCCGCACGCGCAGGTCGCCATCGTCCCCGGCAGCCACGGCGGCTTCAACCGGATCGACGAGCTGAACGACCGGATCGCGACCTTCATCAAGACCCAGACCAGCCTCAGCACGGGGTAGCGCGCTGTCCGGGCCCAGATTCCGCGCAGCCACTTCCATTCGCGCTGCGGGCTGTCCGCATAGAGCGACACGGGATTACCTTGAAGCAGGGCCTCTCCTTCCAGCGGCGATAAGGTAGCCCATGGGCAACCAGGTGAAAGCGGCGAAGACGCAAGCCTGGCGCCTACAGGCAGCACCCGCGCGTCACCAGGCCGTTGCTGCCTGCGCCACGTGCCCTGGTCCAGGCGGCCGGTCCGGAAGGGTCACGTCGCCGGTGCGGGCGGTTCGGTCAGCGCGGTGATGCACGCGGTGAGCAGGCGCCGCATCTGATCTTGTTCGCTGGCATCCAGATGGGCCAGCATGTCTTGCTCGACGCGGCGGACCGCGGCGCTGGCCATCGTGAGCTGGCGGCGCCCGCGGGCGGTCAGCTCGGTCGGCAGGGCCCGGCCGACGGGTGCCCGTGCCGGGCGGACAACGAGTCCCTGGCGTTCGAGGGCCTGCAGGAGCACGTTCATCGACTGCCGGGTGACGAACGCGCCGCGGGCAAGCTCGGAGTTCGACAGACCCGGTCGCTGGGCCAGCAGCTCCAGGCAGGCGTAGTGGGTGATCGTCATGCCCAGCGGCCTCAGCACGGCCTCCAGGGCAGAGTGCAGGGCGCTCGCGGCCGCCTTCAGCAGGTACCCCAGCGATGTGTCCAGCTCGATTCCGGGCTCGCCTTGACTCATGTCAGCATTCTGACATACAGTGGGGTGTGTCAGAAGACTGACATACCATGAGGAGGTAAGAATCGTGGCCGTCACCGGACCCGACTTCATTTCACTGCAGGTGCGCGACCTGGAGCGTTCCGCCGCTTTCTACCAGCAGTACCTGGGGCTGAAGCGCTCCGACGCGGGACCGCCGCACGCCGTTGTCTTCGACACCAAACCGAGGACGATCGTGTCTGCCCCGATCGACGGTCCCTTCGGGCGCACCTTCACTTTCGCCGACCCCGATGGCTACCAGATCACCCTTCACGACCGTGGCTGAGCCGACCATCCTCGTCTTCGGGGCAACCGGCGCTCTGGGGGGCCACGTCCTTGAGGGACTGATCGCCCGGGGAGTCGCCCCGGCGACGGTGACGGCCGCAGGCCGAAACCCCAGCCGGCTCGCGGAGCTCGGCAAGTCCGGTTTCGCCACGGCAAAAATTGACATGTCGGACTCGGCCCGCGTCGCCGACGTCGTCGCTGGACACCGCCGGGTCGTCCTGATCTCCGGTGGAGACCCGAACCGCCTCGACCAACACGCGGCCGTGATCAAAGCCGCCACGAAGGCTCAGGTCGAGCACGTCTACTACACGAGCGGACTACGAGCCGACGACGTCCGATTCGAGATCGGCGCAGACCACAAAGGCACCGAGGACGCGCTGATTGCCTCCGGTGTCACCTATACGATTCTTCGGAACGGGTGGTACATCGAGAACTACATCCAGGCCATGGCCGGGCCCCGCTACACCGGGATTCTGGCGGCGGCAGTGGGCGATGCCGTCATTGCGCCCGCTAGCCGCAGGGATCTCGCCGACGCTCTTGCAGCCGTCGTCATGACCGACGGCCACGACAACGTGACCTACAACCTCTCGGGCGACACCGACTTCACCTACGCCGACATCGCGCAGGCCATGTCCATCGTCCTGGAGCGCGAAGTCTCCTACACCCCGGTCACCCCCGACGAACTACGCTCGATGCTGGTGGGCTCAGGGATGGGTGAGGCGATGGCCGGATTCTTGGTCAGCTTGGACGAACCCATTGCCGCTGGCATGTTCGCCAAGGCCGGCGACGACCTCACCCGCCTGACCGCACGCCCGACGACGACGCTGGTTGACGGACTAACAGGCCGATGACACGCGGAGAAGGGGCGGACCTGCCGTCGAACGACACGCCGTCCGCCCGCTCCGCGGGCCGGCGATTCTGGATCAACACCGTGAGCCTGGACCATGTCGAAGGAGCCATCGAAGGCGGCTTCACGCAAGCCGACCACGGAGCGAACACGCGCCTGCATCGACCACGGCCGGGCGACCTGATGGTCTTCTACTCACCACGCACCAACCTGCACGGCGGGATCCCTGTGCGCCAGTTCACCGCCCTCGCCACCGTCACCGGCAACAAGCCCTACCAGGTCAAGCTCAGCAAGGACTTCCAGCCCTGGCGGCTCGCCGTCCAGTTCCACCCCTGCACTCGTATCGACGCAAGACCCCTGGTCGATCAACTCTCCTTCGTCAAGGATCCAAGCCACTGGGGGCTCCCGTTCCGCCGCGGACTCTTCACCATCCCCCAGGATGACTTCTCGCTCATTTCGGACCGGATGAGACCCGTCGGACCATCGGTTGCCCCGTAGCTGCATCCTGCAGAATCCGTAG
>JBEKAM010000347.1:0-2866 GCA_050015915.1 Solirubrobacteraceae bacterium | reverse complement strand
CCGAATCCAACGCTGGTCCAAGCCCTGATGCGAAGGACAATCTGCAAACCCTGCCTATCTCGGAGGTCGAGAAAAAACTGAGTTCGTCGCCGGATGGCCTGACCCAGGCTGAGGCGGAGAAGAGGCTCGCTCATTATGGGCCGAACGAGATCGCGGAGAAGAAGACCAATGAGCTTCTGAAGTTCCTGTCCTATTTCTGGGGTCCGATCCCCTGGATGATCGAAACCGCGGTGATCCTGTCGGCGGCGGCCCGCCATTGGCCGGATTTTGGCATCATCCTCCTTCTGCTTCTGGCCAACGCCGTGGTCGGCTTCTGGGAAGAACATCAGGCGGGCAACGCCATCGCCGCCCTGAAGGCGACGCTCGCGATCAAGGCCAGGGTGAAACGCGACGGCAAGTGGGTTGACCCTGCGGCGCGTGAACTGGTGCCGGGCGACGCCATCCGCTTGCGCCTGGGCGACATCGTGCCGGCCGATGCGCGCTTGCTCGACGGCGACGAGATATCCGTGGACCAGTCGGCGCTGACCGGGGAATCTTTACCCACCACGCGCAAATCCGGCGACGCCGTCTTCTCCGGTTCGATCGTTCGTCGCGGCGAAATCGGCGCGCTGGTCTACGCGACGGGCGGCAAAACTTACTTCGGCAAGACGGCGGAACTGGTGGAGACGGCGGTCGCCGTCAGCCATTTCCAGAAAGCCGTGCTGAAGATCGGCAACTACCTGATCATGCTGGCGGTCGCCATGGTGGCGGTGATCATCGCACTTGGCGTCTATCGCGGCAATCCGATGTCCGGGTTCATGACATATGAGACGGGTGGGTCTCATTGGCTGTTCGTTGTGCAAGGTAGTGGGATGGGGTTTTTCCGCCAAGGGCTCCGTGTGGTCTGTGATGGTTGTAGAGGTGCTGGAAGCTGTCGAGGATTGGATTGATCGCCTCCACGGATCTCGGCAGGTCGTAGACGGCGTAGAATTCGTATCGCCAGGCGCCATTGCAACGTTCGACCGCGCCGTTCATTTGCGGCGACTTGGGCGGGAGGACGAAGAGCCTGAGGCCCTTTTTTTCGCAGGCGTCCTCGAACTCGGCCATGAACTCGGATCCTCCGTCGACCTGGATGGCCTTCACGGGGAAGGGCATCTCGGCGACGATCTTGTCGAGGAAGATCGCGGCCGAGGCGGCGGTCGCCCGATTGAAGGCCTTGGCGACGGTCCATTTGGCGATCGGGTCGTAGGCGGTGAAGTGTTTGATGGATTTGTCGGGCGCGACATTGACGTGGACGGTGTCGAGCTGGACGAGGCCGCCGGGCTCGTTGGCCGTCAGGTCGCGCGGCAGACGCTGAGCGAAGCGGCGTTTGGCGGTCCAGCGCCGGGCGTAGGGACGCCGGCGCAGCGTCAGGACGGGTTGAACCGCGCCGCGGGCGACGAGTTGGGCGATGATGCGCCCGACGGTGGCGTCGGAGACAGCGAAGCCCTGCTCGCGCACGAGGGGTCCGAGCTTGGCGCGGCCCCACATGGGGAAATCGAGGCGCAGGCGCTCGATCGCCTCGACAAGACCGGGTGGGCGGACAGGCTTGCGCAGGCGCGCCGGCCTGCGGCTGCGCGGCTCGAGGCGCTTCTCCCAGCGATAAAGATTGGCCCGCGCCTCACCGACCGCGCGCGCCGCGCGATCGCTGGCGAGCCCATCGGCCATGGCTCGCCGCCATCGCGCTACGGCGTCGCGTCTTCTCTCCGCTTCGATATTCGGGGTCTTCGCTCCGAGAAGACGCGACGCCGCCCCGGCGTTTCGGATAACATGTCCGGGCAGGCCACAAACCTGCATGGGGGTCTCCTGAGGCTGGTTGATTCGCAACTCTCAGCTTCGGAGACCCCTTCTCCTTTTTCAAACTGCCGTCTCATATCTGTCTGAACCCGGACAGGCGGCGGCGCGCCGAGACCGGTCCGCGGGCTGGCACGGGAAAGCATTCCTGCGTATCTTTTGCGCCCGATCAGGCCAGACAGCAGGATGTGAACCCAACATGTCGAAACTCATCTCCGCCGCGGCCGCCGCGTTCCTTTTGACCGTCGCTTCCGTTCGCGCCGATGAGCAAGTCTGGGACGTGGACAACTGGCCGGGCGACATCGACCTGATCCCTTGCAGCGCATGGAGCAAAACCGCCGATGGGACCTGGGTCTTGCACGGCTCGATCAAGCTCGGAGCGTCAGTGGTCAACGACATCGGCGTGAAGGGCGACGCGGCGGCCCACAAGCTCGATCGCCAGTGCGGCGCCAAGAAGTAGACGCGCCCCAAGTCCCAGGGTCGAGATGCGGCGAAGATCATCCCGCCGCCGCAGCGGGAATAGCGATGCCAAGCCTGGCGGCCGCACGGCGAGCGGTCGTTTCCCGCCGCGCCGTAATGCTCCGCATCGCTAGCATGCCGAGCTCGCCGGGGTTGACGGAACGCTCACTTGCAGATGTCCGCCACCGGCAGGCTTGACGCGCCCGGCTCCGAGGTTAGCGCAAATCTGCGGATTGCAACGCCGAGCAAACGCGTATCTCCGGACGCCGGAGGGCGGTGCGCGTCAGGGAGCCGCAGCGTAAGCGCATTCTGGCTTTTCATGACGCCCGGCGGCAGGTTGAACTGCAGCCGTGTCCAGCGCGGCTCGGTCAGAAGGACGGCGCCGATTTCGGTTCCGTTGATGTCGATGCCGACATGCTGCAGGGGATGGCCGGGATCGACGAGCGGCAGGACTTCCATCGTGAGGCTGCCGACCTCCGCGGGAGGCGGCGCGAACAGAATCTCCGCTTCGTTTCCGTCGGTCCAGCGAAATTCAGCCTCGCGTCCGGAAATGCCGTCTCCAGCGAAACGATCGGAACAGGCGGAGGGCATTTGC
>JBEKAM010000346.1:0-2832 GCA_050015915.1 Solirubrobacteraceae bacterium | reverse complement strand
GTACGGTGCGCCAGCAGATCACCTCGGCCATCGCGATCATCGTCCAGGTCTCCAGGATGAGCGACGGCACGCGCAAAGTGGTTAGCATCTCCGAGATCACCGGCATGGAAGACAACGTCATCAGCATGCAGGAGATTTTCAGCTTCAAGCGGCAAGGCGTCGGGCCCGACGGCAAGGTGGTTGGGGTGTTTCAACCCAGCCGCATCCGCCCCAAGTTTTTGGAGCGGCTACGCGTATCGGGCATTTTCCTGCCGCCCGAGTTGTTTGAACAGGCAATGGAAGTCGGCTAAAGGAAGGTCGAGGAAGCAGACATGCTCGAGATCATGGTGCTGGTGTTCATTGGCGCATTCATTGTGTTTGCTTTGCTGGTCCTGGCCGCCGGCGCTACTGCGGCAGCGCGCACCAAGCAGACCCTCGCCAACCTGCAGTCGGCAGTTGCCAGCAATACCCGCAGCTCATACGAGCAGGTGGTCGACGTTCGCAAGGCTGAACTGTTCAGCGTCATCCCCTGGATCAACAGCTGGCTGCAGAGCCTGGCGTTGGCGACCCGCCTGAGGACGCTGCTGAACCAGGCCAACCTCTCCTGGACGACCGGCACTTTGCTGATGATGTCGGTGGCCTGCTTCGTGGTGCCCACCTATCTGCTCTATCTGCGCTCGGGCACTCTCCTGTTCTCGGGAGTGATCGGCCTGCTACTGGGTTTCGCCCCGCTTGGCTTTGTCCTGCAAAAGCGCAACATGCGCTTCAACGAGTTTGAACAGGGATTGCCGGAGGCGCTGGACCTGATGGTCAGCTCCTTGCGCGCCGGGCAGAGTCTGGCCGCGGCGCTGCGCCTTGTGGCTTTGGAGTCGCCCGACCCAATCGGCGCTGAATTCCGGATCTGCTTTGACGAACAACATTATGGGCTAGAACTCAGGGCGGCCATGGAGAACCTGGTGAACCGGGTCCCGCTGCAGGACATGAGGATCGTCGTCACCGGGATTTTGATTCAGAAAGAGAGCGGAGGCAATCTGGCCGAGGTGCTGGACAAGGCGTCGTACGTGATCCGGGAGCGCTTCCGCCTCAAGCAGCAGGTCCGTGTCCACACTGCTCAGGGCCGATTGACTGGATGGATCCTTGCCTGTCTGCCGATCTTCCTTGGAATAGGCCTGTACCTTGTCAACCCAGATGTGATGAGCGTCCTTTGGACGCACCCGGTCGGAGTCAAGCTTCTCTATATATCGGGCGCCATGACGGTCATAGGGATGCTGATTATTCGCCAGATTGTTGATATGGATGTGTAAGAGGTGAGTGATGGCAATCGCAACGATTAGTTTCATCCTGGTGTTTTTGGTGGTGGTGAGCGGAGGCCTGCTGCTGTTCTATCGCCAGACCATGCTCCAGCGAATCGGCGCGGTCATCACTCCGCGGGAGGAGAGGAAAGGCCTGGTCACTACCCTGCAACAGACCGGTCTCTCTGCAAGCGGACTGGTGGAGTACTTCTCACGTGTTCTGCCCAAGAGCCAGGAAGAAGTCTCCGTGGTGCAGCAGCGCCTCATCCGAGCCGGCTATCGCAACGACTCAGCCTTGAAGATCTTCTATGGCGCCAAGGTCCTGGTCCCGATCGCCCTCTTGATCGTCGCAATCAGCACCGGCTTCACCGACGCCAATCCGTTTCTCGCGTACGTCTCAAGTCTTGGACTGGGATTCCTGGCGCCGGACTTCTGGCTTGGCAGGCAGATAAAGAAGCGTCAGAACGCCATTAAGCTCGGCCTGCCCACGGTGCTCGACTTCCTCAGCATCTGCATTGAGGCCGGCCTGGGCATGGATCAGGCAACTGCGCGCACGGCAGACGAACTGAAGATGTCGCAGCCTGCCCTTAGCGACGAGCTTGATCTAGTGGTGCTGGAGCAGCGCGCCGGCCGCCCGCGCTCCGACGCCTGGAAGCAGTTTGCCGAGCGCACCGATGTGGAGAGCGTGCGCAGGCTGGTTTCGGTTCTGGTGCAGTCGGAGCAACTCGGCACCAGCGTCGCCAAGACGCTGCGCGTCCACTCCGACATCCTCAGAACACAGCGCCGCCAGCAGGTCGAGGAGCAAGCGGCAAAGACCACAGTCAAGCTGGTTTTCCCGCTGGTGCTATTCATCTTTCCATCTATTTTCCTGGTGACTTTAGGGCCCGAAGCCATCATTATGTCAGAGTCGTTTTCCAAGCTTTTCACTCACTAACTTATAAGGAGAAATACTGTGGACAATGTAACTATGATTCGGGTCGTAAGCGGCGTGTTGACCGTGGTCGTACTTTTGTTTTTGATCCAGCGCCGCCGCACCAAGGTTCGTTAGCTGCTGCTCGGACAAGCGACTAAAGGTAGGCGCAAGCACAGCCATCTGTTCTATTCCGGTGAGCAGCAACGATAAACCTGGAAGAGGAGTAACTGCGCCGTTTCCAGCCCGGGGGCCATTCATTGTCCTCGTCAATGGGAAGCGAACTTATCTCCGGTTCGATTTCACGTCGTGGCAAGGATGGAGCCTTGGTTGCTTGATCAATTTTTTAGGATCTGCCGAAGGTTGCTGAAAAAACGGCTTACCGATACCAGCCAGCGGCGGGGGGATGAATGGAGCGACGGACATACTGCGTATACAACCAGACACGGGAGACCTTCCTTAGTCTGGCTGTCACTGCTGCCGACACCAGCTTTGCACGCCTCAAAGGTCTGATCGGAAGATTGAGACTCGGCTCCGACGAGGGTGTCTGGCTGGTTCCCTCCAGGGGAGTTCACACCCTTGGGGTGATGGTGCCCCTCGATCTCATCTATCTCGACGGGAATCTTCAGGTCATTCACCTGGAGGAGTCCT
>JBEKAM010000345.1:0-2830 GCA_050015915.1 Solirubrobacteraceae bacterium | reverse complement strand
TCCGATCTCTTGCGGCAACGGCGATCAAGACGATGTAGGGGAATATCGCTTGCTTGACGCCAAAGCTGCCGCCGGAGTCAGGCGGTGTCCGCAGCCGGAAACGATTGCCGGGAACCTTCAGCGCCCGGGCCATGACCGGATGCAGGCTGAACGGCCCCTGGAAATTGGCGAGCACGTCGTAAGCATTTTCGCCGGGATCGTATTCCGCGACGATCCCGTAGGTTTCGATCGGTGTGCACGAGTTGCGCGGATAACGGACATCGACGCGGACGCGGTGCGGCGCGGTTGCGAACGCGCCCTCAGGATCGCCGTAGCGAAAGCTGCGCTCGCCAATAACGTTGCTCTTTAGGCCCGGGTGCAGAATAGGCGCATCCGGCGCGGCCGCCGCCAGCGGATTAACGACCGCAGGCAATTGCCGATAGCGGACCTGGATGAGATCGAGAGCATCCTCGGCGCGATAGCGATCGGTCGCGACCACAATGGCGACCGGTTCGCCGACATAGCGCACGCGATCGACGGCGATCGGCCAACATTCGATCGCGGCTTTCACGCCAACGACCAGACTTGACGTCAGCGCCTTGACGTCGGTGCCGGTGAGCACCGCGGCAACGCCGTCCGCCGCGCACGCCGCCGTGCAATCGATCGCCTCGATTTCGGCGTGCGGATACGGCGAGCGTAAGATCGCCGCTTGCAGCGTGCCGGGCCTGATGCCGAGATCGTCGAGATAACGCCCGCGCCCGGTGAGCAGCGCCGCGTCTTCGAATCGCGGGATCGAGCGACCGACCCAGCCTTCCGGGCCGGGCGTAGCCTCGACGTCGTCCGTTCGGATGTCCATGAGGCATTATCGGCCGGCTGCCGCGATGCTCCAAATGAAGCTCGCGGCAGTGCCGGTAACGTGGCGCCTATATCGGCCTATTCGCCTACCGGCATGGGCGGACGCGGCGCTTCGCCGGGCGGTTCGGGACGCAGCAGGCTCGGGATCTTCTTGAGAGTGGCGAATATGCCCTTTTCCTCCTCGGCCGGCGGTGCCGGCTGGGCCGCGGGCATCGTCTCAATGGTGGCGACCGGACGCGATTCTATCTCGACCGAGGTAAGCGGAGCGGGCTGAACCGGAGCTTGCGGCTGAACCGCCTGTGGCTGGGGATCGGCGGCACGCGGCGACACCGCGGCGGTGGCAGTGCCGGGCTGACGATCAGCCGGTTGCGGCAGCGTCCCGACTGCGGCGGGCCCCGGCGAGACATCGGCCTGACGTGGTGGCACGACCGCCGGTGCCGGCCGATTGGCGTCGATATTCGCGAGGGCGGCCCGGACTCGGGCTTCGACCGATTCCTCGTCACTCGACTTGCTCTCGGCCGCGGTCGTGTCGGCCTTGTCGGCTTTCGCATGTTTGGGTGAAACCGCCGGCTTTGTCGTGTTCGCGGCCTTCCGCGCCGGTTGCGCGGCAGGAGCCTCTGCGGCCTGTTGAGGCACGGCGTGCTGCTCGTTGGCGTCGACGGAAGCGGGTGTGGTCGACTGGGCGGGCATGCTCTTCGACACCGCATTGGCGTTCGGAGCGACCTGCACGGCGGCTGGCGCCGGGGCTGTAGGGGACCAAAGCCCACCGAGATGCGCGATGAGATAGCCGCCGACCGCGGTGGCGATGCCGGCGGCGAATATCTCGACGAGCTTCACGAAGAATCGCGAAAAGAAGGACACCTTGTCCGGCACGGACATCTCCCAGAAAATCAACTCGTCCCACGGCGTAGATTCAAACGAGCACTATCAGGCGAATTGAGTCCGAAAAAATGACGATAGCGCGGAAAATGAGCGCGGGACAGGCGATACCCAGTGTGATTTGGCTCCCGTTCCTGGATACCTATGGAACCATGTGCCTCGCCCCAGGGCCGCCGTTTCGGCTTGTTTTGGAGGACTTTAGGGCTTGGAACTGAGTCGGAACACCGATGACGAGGGACGGGGAGGGGCTAGTGCTTCCTCTAGGAGGACCCGCGCAACGGCGCAACCGTTTTCGAGGCGAAGTCGTTTTAGTGCTCGTGGAAATCGCCGACGAAGGGCGGGAGGCCACGCCGATGATCCTCCGGTGGGCGGCGATGCCCCCGTCTCTGGCGCTCTGAGTGGTCCGAATTACTGGGAGGCCGGCTTATGACCAAGTCAGCTTCAACCCCGCGCGTGTGCGCTTATAGGGAGCGACGCCGTTTAGGGGTTCGTTGCATGAAGGTCGCCGTGAGCAAGACCGTAATCGAGGCTCTCGTGCGAATGACATACTCACCCGAGGATCTACAACAAGACGTCAGTGCCATACAGAAGGCCGTCCAGACCTACGTAGCATGCCCCATACCTTCCGTAACAGCGCTCCGGGGGCGTTCTTGCTGCCTGCAACGCGGTTTCAGTGTGGCTGAGGTCGACCCCGTTCCGGCGGCCCGTACCACGGGCTCCGAAGGTTCGCGGACGCCGCTTTTCGAATCCGGACGGTCGCCGAAATGGTTCAACGCAACGTGCCAAGCCAATGACGGGATTTATCTTTTCGCAGTTATCAGACGCTCCGCCGTTGTCGTTCCTCTGTCGGTTTTGGCCAGCCGGTCTGGTCTCGTAATTTCTTGGAAGGATGTTTTGAGGGGTTTTGGGCGTTTTTTCGAAGACACGCGAATTTGGGAAACACCGTTCCGAACGAAGAAGACGTTTCATGGTTGCCGCTTGTTGAGGTTTGTAGTGGTAACGGGTCGAGGACTGCAAAGGCGCCGGGGCCGGGTGCAGGCCCCAAACTTTTGGCTTCGCCGGGGGAGGGGGCGATCCCGGGACTATCAGCCCCGCTAACGCGCCGTCCGACTGAACG
>JBEKAM010000344.1:0-2753 GCA_050015915.1 Solirubrobacteraceae bacterium | reverse complement strand
CAGAACGAGTTCCCGATTGGCCGACAGCGCAGCACGCACCCGGGCCGTTCGGATCTGAGCCTCTACGTTGGCCAGGAGGTCTCGATAGACCTTCGAATTAGGGAGCAGTTCCGTCATCGCCTACCACCGTGTTAACAGGTGGCGGCGATTCCGTATATATCTCTAAGAATGGAGGGGGATAGACGCGGCGTCCCAGCCGGCGCCCGATTCCAGACGCTGGACCAGGTGCGGGATCTCTTCTTCGAAGCACGGATCTGGCACCCGCAAATCGAGCTTCACGCACGATCCGCGCTCCGGCGACTCCTTTGCCAGCACGATCACCCGCGTTCCCAGCCGCAGAGCTTCCTGAGTGTTGTGCGTCACGAAAAGGATGGTCGTGCCGGTAGCCTTCCAAAGTTCGCGGATAAGATCCTGCATACCCCTGCGCGTGCCCGGATCGAGCGCGCTGAAAGCCTCGTCCATGAGCAGAATACGCGGCTTCGTCATGAGCGCCTGGGCGATGGCCACGCGCTGCTGCATGCCGCCGGAAAGCTGGTCGGGATATTTTCGCGAGTCGGACTCGCGCAGGCCGATGCGGCGCAGATAGTCGAACGCGGCGCTACGCAGCTCGCGCCGGCGGCGAAAGAAGCGCGGCGTGAAATGGCCCAAAAAGCTGAACTCGCACAATTCGGGCCCGAACGTGATGTTATCGAGCACCGTCTTGTCGGGAAACAGCGAGTATTTCTGCGGAACGTAGCCGCGTGTGCGATCGGGCTGATGATGCTCCACGCCGTCGATCAGGATCCGGCCGGCGAGCGGCTTCTCCGATCCCAACACCAGGCGCAGAAGCGTTGATTTTCCGCATCCCGTCTGCCCCAGCACGCAAACGAATTCGCCCTCCTCGATGCGCAGACTGACGCCATCAAGCACAGACTTCGCTGGAGTGCCGTATGCCACCGAGATGTCGTCGATCTCAATCAGCGCCATCTTGTTCACGACTCCTGGAACCACGGGTGCAGCTTGCGATTCAGCACGCGCATCCCGAAATCGACAAGGAACAGCAGCAACGCGACCCACAGCACATACGGGATGATGACGTCCATACCCATGTGGCGGCGCAGCAGGGCGATGCGGAACGCCAGGCCGTCGGTAGAGGCGATCATTTCACCGGCGAACAGGAACAGCATTACCGACTTCAGGTTCAGGCGGATGCTGTTGAGGACGCGCGGCATGATCTGCTTGAGCACCACCCGATAGGCCGCATCGAAATCGCCCGCGCCCAGCGTGAATGCCTTGACCAATTGCTCGTTGGGGACCCCACGCGTGAGATTGAAGGTATCGAGAATGATGGTCGGGGTCACGCCGATGACGATCAGCATGATCTTCGCCAGCTCATCGATGCCGAACACGATAAACAGAATGGGCAGCAGCGAGAGGGCGATAATCTTATCGAAGAAAAGCACGAAGCGCAGGAAGAACGCGCCGATGTACGGGAACAGGCCCATATGCAGGCCCAGCAGCACCGCGGGAATGAGCAGCAGCATGCTGTAGATGAATCTTCGCGAGGTCGCTTTGGTGTCCTTCCAGAGCATGCTGTTCGCGAAGCGCTGGAGCATGGTCCCGCCTTCGGCGGGCTGCTCGTCGTCTTCGGCCGGCTTGAGCGCCGCGTCGTACATCCCGCGCGCCATCTGCGCGATGGTCGGCGTCACCCGCTCCTCGGGATTATCGCGATGCCGTTGGTGCGCGACGTAAAGGTACAAGGCGATGCCGGAGACGAACAGTGCCCACGAAAGCAGCATCGCCGAAGTGCGATGCGGTTTGGCGTGAATGAGCAGGAATCCTACCGACATAAAATCAACTTTGGACAAGCTATAGCATGTCCTACATCTTCCCTTCGGGCGCCATTTTCTTGTCCGACAGATCGTACACCAGCCGCACACGGTCGGGCTTGCCTTGGACGGAGGAATCGGGATAGCGGATCGCCACATCGTCCACGGACTTGGTATTAGCGCCGAGCAGTCCGTGGTCGAAGCAGAACTGGCGCACAAGATCCATCTTCTTTTTCAAGTCGGCAGAAGCGCCAAATTCCACCGCCGATTGCGGTGTGTAGAACATCTTCGTGGTGCTGAGCTGCTCTTTGTACGAATCGAGCGTGTCCTGCGAGCCCTCGGCGATGGCGGCCAGAATCTTGTCCGTTGCCGGCGATTTCGCCGTCATCATGCCCAGAATTTCGTACCAAGCGCCCGCCAGCGCCTTGGCAAATTTCTGCCCTTCGGGCTTGGCGAGCACGTCGGTGCGCACCACTGTAAGATCCAGAATCTCGCCAGGAATCTGCGACGAATTGAACAGGGACGTGATGCCCTTCTGCTTGGCGATCTGCGACACCATCGGCTTCCAGGTGACCGTCGCCGACGCGCTGGAGTCGCTTAGGAAGGCAGTGGCGATGTCGGAATCCGACGTATTGATCAGGCGGACTTTCTTGATCTGATCGCGCATGCCGTTGAGGGTCATGGCGCGGTCGAACAGATATTCGGAGACGGTCTTCTCCACGAGCAGCAGCTTCTTGCCGGGCAGATCTTTCATCTGCAGGCCGTTGCGCACCAGCAGAGCGTCGTTGCCGTTGGAGTAATCGCCGATCAGGATGCTGGTAGTGGGCACGCCCGAGGCTGCCGGCATGTCGAGCGCCTCCATGTTCGTCATGGTGCAGGCGTCGATGTTTTTGGCGACGAAGGCGTCGAGCGATGGCGCGTAATCGAACCGTTGGACCTTGATCG
>JBEKAM010000343.1:0-2700 GCA_050015915.1 Solirubrobacteraceae bacterium | reverse complement strand
AGCCAGCTCGATGCGTACTTTGGCGGTGCGAATGTTGGGGTCGAGGATCGGGTCAATCTCTGAAATCTTGCCCGTCATCACCTTGTCGGGATAGCCGCTGAAGTGGATCTTGGCCGACTGTCCCAGGGCAAGCCTGGGCAGGTCGTTCTCGTAGACATCGCACATGATCCACAGCACGGTAAGGTCGGCGATCGTGAACACCGTCGACGACCCCGAGTAGGTGACGCCGACGGCTGCGGCGTTGGTCACATTCTGCGAGATGATGACCCCGGGTATGGGCGCGTAGACGGGCACGATGCTGCTGGGATGGTCCTTATCCACGCCCAGCGTCTGCAACTGCTGGTTCGCGGCATCGAGGTCGGCCTTCGCGGTGGTGCCGACCTACGCGATTCTGCACCTGCATGATCGCGACTGGGTATTTGTGCCCGCCGGCGGCAAGCAGTTCCGCCGGGTCGAGGTGCGCGCCGGCGACATGCTGCCGGGCAATAAGCAGCAGATTCTCTCCGGAGTCGCGCCCGGCCAGCAGGTTGTCTCCAACGTGCTCCAACTCGAAGCCACGCTGGAGGCGCAATGATCAAGAACGTCGTCGACTTTGCGCTAAAGAGCCGCTTTCTGATTTTGGCCATAGCGATCATGCTCTTCATCTGGGGAGGGATCTCTTTTCACAATCTCCCCGTCGATGCCTATCCTGACGTCGCGGACAACTACGTCAACGTGATTACGCAATGGCCGGGGCATTCGGCCGAGGACATCGAAAAGCAGATCACCGTCCCTACAGAAATCCAGATGGCGGGTATACCCGACCTCAAGAACCTGCGCTCGTTCTCGCTCGCCGGCATCTCCAGCCTGATGATGAACTTCAACGACGAGTCCGACAACAGTTGGAACCGTGAGCGCGTGCTCGAACGCCTCGGGATGGTCACCCTACCGGCGGGACTGGTGCCCCAACTGCAGACCGACTGGAGTCCGGTCGGCCAGATCTACTGGTACACCATCGACAGCAAGAACCCGAGCATCGACGTGATGGAGCAGAAGTCCCTTGAGGACTGGGTGCTGACCAAGCAGTTCAAAAGCGTTCCCGGCATCGTCGACGTCGCCAGCTTCGGCGGTTTGACCAAGGAGTATCAGGTTCGGCTGGACCCGGATAAGCTGATCGCCTACGGATTGAGCATAGGCCAGATTGAACAGCAACTGGCCAACAACAACGCCAACGCCGGCGGCAGCTTCATCACCGCCGGAGCGCAGCAGATCAACGTCCAGGCCGCGGGCCTCTACCAGAGCGTGCAGCAGATCGAAGACACCGTGGTCAAGACCCAGGGCGGTGCCGCGTTGCGCATCAAGGACATCGCCACCGTTGAGCAGGGCCCCAAGATCCGGCTCGGCCAGATATCCAAGACCTATCGCGACGAGAATGGCAAGCTGATCGACAATCCAGACGTCGTCGAAGGCGCGGTGCTGCTGCAGAAGGGCGCGGACGCAGACCCCGCGATCAAGGGCGTCGAGGCCAAGGTCAAGGAGCTTAACGACTTCATCCTGCCCAAGGGCGTCAGAGTCGTGCCCTTCCTCGACCGCAGCGACCTCATCCACCTGACCACCCACACCGTTCTGCACAACCTGACCGAAGGCATCGTCCTGGTCGTCATCATCCTGATGCTCTTCCTCGGCAACGTGCGCGGCGCGGTCATCGTTGCCCTCACCATCCCCTTCTCGCTGTTGTTCGCATCAATCTGTCTTAGCCTCAAGGGCATTCCCGCGAACCTGCTCTCGCTCGGCGCGCTTGACTTCGGCATGGTTGTCGACGGCGCCGTGGTCATGGTGGAGAATATCGTCCGCCATCTCAACCGTCCCAACGACGCCGCCGATACGCCGCAGGACAAGATCCGCGAGGCCGCCCACGAGGTGCAGCGCCCAGTCTTCTATGCCATCGGCATCATCATCACCGCCTACCTTCCCATCTTTACCCTGCAAGCGGTCGAAGGCCGCCTCTTCAAGCCCATGGCATGGACCGTCGCCTTTGCCCTGCTCGGCGCGCTCATCTACTCCATCATCGTTGCTCCGGTCATGGCCAGCTTCCTCTTCCGAAAAGGGGCCAAGGAGTGGAAGAACGTGGTGATGGAGTTCCTGGCCGAGCGCTACCGCAAGGGCGTCACCTGGGCCATTCATCATCGCTACATCCCGGTGAGCATTGGCCTGGTCGGTTTCCTCATGGCCGCGTACCTGCTATTTGGCGTGATCGGTTCGGAATTTCTGCCCCACCTCGATGAGGGCGCGCTCTGGGTCCGCGGCTCTCTGGCCCCCTCCACCGGCCCCGACGAGAGCCTCAGAATCTCCAATCAGGCGCGCGCCGCGCTCGCCAGCTTCCCTGAAGTCACCGAGGTCGTCGATCAGATCGGTCGCCCCGACGATGGCACCGACGCTACAGGCTTCTTCAACACCGAGTACTTCGTCAACCTTAAACCCAAGGAAGATTGGCGCCCCGTCTTCGAGCAGAGCAAGGAGAACCTGATCGCTTCGATGGACCAGCAGCTGGAGAAGATTCCCGGCGTCATCTGGGGCTTCTCCCAGCCCATCGAAGACAACATGGAGGAGGCGGTCAGCGGGGTCAAGGGCGAGCTGTCGGTAAAGATCTACGGCGACGACCTGAGGACGCTGGAGCAGAAGGGCAATGAGGTGGTGACCGTAATGAGCAAGGTGCCGGGG
>JBEKAM010000342.1:0-2569 GCA_050015915.1 Solirubrobacteraceae bacterium | reverse complement strand
GGAGGCCACGGAGGCGCGAGGTTCCGGGGCCTCTGCGTCTTTGTGGGGTCAGATCAAGGGAATCTCGTGAGCGGCGTAGCGGTCTGGGGCGAGAAGACAATGTTCACCACGATCACAGAGACACAGCGCGGCACGTTTTTGACTCTGTTTCTCTCAGTGTCTGTGGCTGTGCGGTGTAGGTTCAGTTCAGGAAAATCGCCGTGGCGCGCGAATCGCGGCAACCAAAATCAAAAGACCGAAAAATCTTTGCAGCGCGAAAATCTCGAAGATTAGTAGGATGGATGAAGACCGATAAGTCCTTCTCGTGATCGACTGGAAATCGTTGATGGCGAGCTTCGCTCGCCGGGCAAGCTGAAGCATGCCCCACATCACTTCTTCTTTTTCGGGGCGATGATCTCCGATAGCAGGTCGGGGGTGTTCTCGATGCGGACCAGGTGCGGGTACTTCTCACCGCCGTGGTAATCCACGCTGTACGTCTTGTAATACTCGCCGTCCTTGACGAGGAGGTCCAAGGGCTTGCTGTCCGTCACCGCCCTGGCGATGGCCTCCCGCAGGATGGTGGTGGTGAACTGGCGGCCGTTCACGGCGACGACGTGGGTAGAAGGCGTCATCCCCGCCTTACCGGCCGGCCCGTCCATGGAGATATCGACGATGAATCCATCGTCCCTCACTTTAAGGCCCAACGAGTAGTTCAGGTTAGTGGAGTCTTCGCTCGAGAGGAATTCGGATTCGTCGCCGTCATACTTCAGTTTCCAACCGGCGTGTTCGATTCCGCCGAGCGGGGCGTGAGGGCTGGTGGAGGACAGGCGTTCGTGGAGAAAGCCGGCCCAATCGTATGGCTGGACGCCGTTCAAGGCAGCGATGACGTCGGGCAGGTCATACGGCTTGATGGCCGGCGCTCCTCCGGGGCCGCCTTCAAAAGCGCGGCAGAAATCGTCGAGCGACCTGGCGCCCTGGCTGAGCTGGCGGATGGTGACATCGGCGTCGAGCCAGATGAGGATGCCCTCGGGGTAGAAATCGATGCCGCGGCGGTAGTCGGCATAATCGTTTCCGGCCTCGTATAGATAGGCCGCAGACAGGGCGGTATCTTCCAGCGGACGCCATCGACGGCCATATTCGTTATCCAGGAGGGCCGCGGTGACGGCGAGTTTGTCACGGTAGTCTGCGGGCTTCCAGAGAGCGCTACGCGCGGTCAGCACGCCACCCAGATATTCGGTGAGCCCCTCGTACACCCACAGGAGGTCGCCCTTCATGGGAGTGGAGTAGCCGCCATCGCGATCGCCGGAAATGAGACCGCGAGGGCGGCGGAACTTGCCATTCCAGGAGTGGACGAACTCGTGCGAGAGCAGGTCGGCGGTGGTGCGCTGCTTATCGGGGTCGATGAGGGTGCGCTCGTCATCGCGGTCGTCGCTCGATTCGTGATGTTCCAGGCCGAAATGGGCTACATGATTGCTCAGCGTGAAGAGGAAATGGTAGCTGCGATAGTGCTGCGAGCCGAACAGCGCGCCGGCCTCCTTCACCAGGTTTTGATACTGGGCGATCACCTCAGGGCTGACTTCGAGGGCGCGGTCGCTGTCGGCGGCGAGGTGCAGGTAGTGCGAGATGCCGTTCTGGGCGCCGAGCTCGATGGTGCGGTAATGCGAGGAGGTGGACACCGGCGAATCGATGAGGGTGGTGAGCGACGACGGCTGAAATTGGACCTCGTTGCCGGACTCCCTGGCGATGGGGAGCGCGGTTCCGAAGCGCCAGCCGTTGGGGACACGCAGGGTGGCCTGGTATTGCAGATCGTCGGGCTGGCTGTCCTGGGGATAGAGCAGCACCTGATTCCAATTGAGCACGGCCAGCTCGCTGGTGGCGGAGGCGGCGGACGTGAATCCTCCGGCCTCGGGCGGAGAGATGAAATCGAATGCGACATCGAGCGATGTGACGCCGGCGGGGACGTCGATGTGGAATGCGAACATGTTGACGTCGTCGCGCTTCCAGGCGATGGTTTGGCCTCCCGCCTGCACTTGCAGGCCGACTAAGTTGGTGATTGGGCCGGTAGGGGCGTGCTCGCCGGGAATCCATTGCGGGTAGAGGAGGGTGAGGGGTCCGGGCTTCGCCGGCATGGTCATGCGGACGTGGAACAGGCGGCGCGGCGCGTCCGCGGCGTCCACGTGAAGGCGGACGGGGCCCTGGCCAAGAGCTGACATCGCGGCTAGGAGCGCGACGATCGAAAATCGCATATTTTCGATTGTTGCGCACTTGGGAGGAAATATTCACCGCGGAGACGCCGAGACGCTGAGAAAAAACAAAAGTCAAAGTCAAAACCGGAGGGCGCTGAGGTGGCGGAGAGCGCGGAGCGGCAGGGTTCGCGACGTCTCGGCGTCTCGTGGGGCCCGGTTCGGGGGAGGGGTCGCGGGGGTAGACGCAACGCCAAAGAATATTCACCACAGAGGCACGGAGGCACTGAGGAAGAACAAATTCAAAGGCCAAGGCCGAGTACACAGAGGTAGCGGAGGTCACGGAGGGGCAGGGCTCTCGACGTCTCGGCGTCTTCTGGGGCCCGGTTCGGGAGAAGGGTCGCGGC
>JBEKAM010000341.1:0-2524 GCA_050015915.1 Solirubrobacteraceae bacterium | reverse complement strand
GGATACCCGATGGTCGACCTCAAGGTGACGCTGACCGACGGCGCCTACCACGAGGTGGACTCGTCCGAGCTGGCCTTCAAGATCGCGGGTTCGATGGCGTTCAAGAAGGCGGCCGGCCAGGCCGATCCGGTGTTGCTCGAGCCGGTCATGGCCGTCGAGGTCAGGACGCCCGAGGACTACATGGGTGAGGTCATCGGCGACCTGAACAGCCGCCGTGGCCAGATCCAGGCCATGGAGGAACGACCAGGGGCCAGGGCCATCAAGGCACTTGTCCCGCTGTCGGAGATGTTCGGTTACGTGGGCGATCTGCGCAGCCGGACACAGGGCAGGGCGGACTACAGCATGCAGTTTGATTCGTATGCCGAGGTTCCGCCGAGCATCGCCAAGGAGATCATCGCCAAGGCGCGAGGCGAGTAGCCAGCAGTCAGTTCGGCCCGCCCCGGCGGGTGCATCACAACCAACGAGGAGAAATCAGTGGCGAAGGCCAAGTTCCAGCGGACTAAGCCGCACGTCAACATCGGCACCATCGGTCACATCGACCACGGCAAGACCACGCTGACCGCGGCGATCACCAAGGTGCTCCACGACAAGATGCCTGACGTCAACCCCTTTACCCCCTTCGATCAGATCGACAACGCGAAGGAGGAAAAGGAGCGCGGGATCACGATCTCGATCTCGCACGTCGAGTACCAGACCGAGAAGCGTCACTACGCGCACGTGGACTGCCCGGGTCACGCGGACTACATCAAGAACATGATCACGGGTGCGGCCCAGATGGACGGCGCCATCCTCGTGGTCGCCGCGACCGACGGCCCGATGCCGCAGACCCGCGAGCACGTGCTGCTGGCCCGCCAGGTCGGCGTGCCCTACATCGTGGTGGCGCTGAACAAGGCGGACATGGTCGACGACGAGGAGATCCTCGAGCTCGTCGAGCTTGAGGTCCGGGACCTGCTCACCGAGTACGAGTTCCCCGGCGACGACGTGCCCGTGGTTCGGGTGTCGGCGCTCAAGGCGCTCGAGGGCGACGCCGAGTGGGGCGAGAAGGTTTCCGAGCTGCTCGACGCTTGCGACGAGAGCATCCCGCAGCCGGTGCGCGAGATCGAGAAGCCGTTCCTGATGCCCGTGGAGGATGTCTTCTCCATCACCGGCCGCGGCACCGTCGTGACCGGCCGGGTGGAGCGCGGTGTCATCAAGACTGGTGAGACCGTCGACATCATCGGCATCAAGGAGAAGGCGCAGACCACCACCGTCACCGGTGTGGAGATGTTCCGCAAGATCCTCGACGAGGGTCAGGCCGGTGACAACGTGGGGCTGCTGCTCCGCGGCATCAAGCGCGAGGACGTGGAGCGCGGCCAGGTCGTCATCAAGCCGGGCACCAACACCCCGCACACCGAGTTCGAGGGCCAGGTCTACATCCTGTCCAAGGACGAGGGGGGACGGCATACGCCGTTCTTCAACAACTACCGCCCGCAGTTCTACTTCCGGACCACGGACGTGACCGGCGTCGTCTTCCTGCCCGAGGGCACGGAGATGGTGATGCCGGGCGACCGGACCGACATGCGCGTTGAGCTGATCCAGCCCATCGCCATGGAAGAGGGCCTGCGGTTCGCGATCCGGGAGGGTGGCCGCACCGTCGGCGCCGGCCGGGTCACGAAGATCATCAAGTAAACGGCTGTGACTGAGCGGCCGGGCCAACCGGCCCGGCCGCTTACCACGCCAGGGGACAGCGGCATCGGCATCACGGAAGCGAAGGACAATTAAGCCAATGGCGGGACAGAAGATCCGCATCCGGCTCAAGGCATATGACCACGAGGTCATCGACAGCTCGGCGCGCAAGATCGTCGACACGGTGACCAGGACCGGCGCGCGCGTCGCGGGCCCTGTGCCGCTGCCTACCGAGAAGAACGTGTACTGCGTCATCCGCTCGCCGCACAAGTACAAGGACTCGCGAGAGCACTTCGAGATGCGGACGCACAAGCGGCTGATCGACATCATCGATCCGACGCCGAAGACGGTCGACTCGCTGATGCGGCTGGACCTGCCTGCCGGCGTCGACATCGAGATCAAGCTCTGAGGAACGCACCGACATGACCAAGCACACTAAGGGCGTCCTCGGCACGAAGCTGGGCATGAGCCAGGTCTTCGACGCCGACGGGCGGATGGTTCCCGTGACGGTGGTCGCCGCGGGTCCCTGCGTCGTGACCGCGGTGCGGACCCCCGACGCCAACGGGTACTCGGCCGTGCAGCTCGGCTACGGCGAGATCGACCCGCGCCGGGTGACCAAGCCCGTGGCCGGCCACTTCGCCAAGGCCTCGGTGACCCCGCGCCGCTACCTCGTTGAACTGCGGACCGATGACGCGACCGACTACACGCTGGGCCAGGAAGTCACCGCCGAGACATTCGCCCCGGGCGAACTGGTCGACGTGACCGGCAAGAGCAAGGGCAAGGGCTTCGCGGGCGTGATGAAGCGGCACGGCTTCAAGGGGCTCAGCTCCTCGCACGGCACCCAGCGCAAGCACCGCTC
>JBEKAM010000340.1:0-2517 GCA_050015915.1 Solirubrobacteraceae bacterium | reverse complement strand
GCTTCCGCCAGCTCATCTACCTGGCTCCCGACTTCGGCCAGAACTATCTGACTATTACGCGCCGCACCCGGACCTCTGAACCCAACTTCGGCTTCTTCCTGCGCTTCTAAGTCGGAGACCTCAACTAGGTGGTCTTGCGTGGCTTCTGGACTATGAGGTTTACGGGCACCACTGCGCCTGAGGGGTTGGTCAGGTTGGGCGCGAGCGTCGACGAATCGGTCAGCGTGCTGCGATTGATGATGTGCACCAGATTGTCTCCGGAGGTGCCGACGTAAAAGGAGGTGTTGTCCGCACTCCAGACCCCCGCGATGGGCGCAGTCGCCGTCCCGGAGAGCTTGATGTACGTGGTTTGGCCAACGCCACTCGCCGGCGGCGCATAGGCCGGCAGGACCCCGCCCGAGCCGGTGTAGGTGACCATGGCCAGAGATGAATCCGAGGAAGGATCCACTCCGGTAATCGCGGTCGCGGTGACCGGACCGAGCACGGTGGTCGAGGGCACATCCTTGAAGATGAGTCCGCCGGTCGCGGGGCACGCGCCGGTTGGGATGGTCACCAGCAGATCGCTTAGCGTGGCCTTGGGAGTTACAGTGGCGCCCAGGATATGCAGCCCATTGTTGGTTGCGGCGATCCGGTCTGTGGTCACCGGCGAGCTGTCCGCCGGCGGATAAAACTGATTGATCTCGGTGGTTCCACCTGGTCCCGTCGAAGGCGTGCTGATCGGGCAGAAGCCGCGGGCGGTGGTTGGCGATCCGGCGAAGTAAGCCCCTGCGCTGGGCACGGTAACGGCGACGTCGGACGCCGGTACCGAGTTGGTGAGCGGCGTCCAGCCAGTGAATACCGAGTAAACCAGAATGCCGTTGTCCGGTGTGATCACGGCCGGCGTGGTCGCGGTCGCCGGAGTGGTCACCGTGCCGGTGGTGATGTAGAGGGTCTGGCTGTCTGGCGCCCACACCGCATGGGTGCCTACCCCGCCGTACGTGGTCAGCACGCTGCCGGAGTTATTCTCCAGCGTGATCGTCTGCCGCACCGGGTCGGTAAGAACGACTGTGCCATTGTCGGGCGAGACCGCCAGGACCATCCCGGGCGACGATGGGTCGGTGCGGGTCTGGCTGAGCGAGTTCACGGCGCTGAGCACCATCAGCGCGGTGGAACTCCCCATATAGATCGTGGATCCGTCGGTGCTGATGGCCATGGAGTTGGGCGCATAGGGCAGCAGGAACGGCTCGCCCTGCACGTTGGAGGTGAAGTCCATGGGCACCACAAGCAGCGACTGGGTGCTGGCCATGTAGAGCACGGTGCTGTTGGTGCCGGGGGTGGTGAAGTTCACGGAGTTCGAGATGATCGGCGTGCCATTGCCGAACAAGCCGATCTGGTTATACGAGGAGGGGTTGCAGCTGCCGGGCTGGCAGATGGCATGGATCGATCCCGCGCCGGCGTAGATCGGGGTCACGGTCGCGCCCGCGGGCAGCGTGGTGGGCGCGGTGGAAACATACTCCAGCCCGAGTCCGGTGAGCGCGACCCCGTTGGTGTCGAATACGGTGGCGACCAGCGGCTGCGCATTGTTCAGGTTCGCGACCACCGGGTTGGTGGTGTTGCCGGCAACGCTCAACTGGATCGACGCCGGCGGACAGGTGGAGAAGTAGCCGGCGGAGCTGGCCGCGTTCGAGATGTTCGCCGTGATTAATGTAGACCCTGGCTGCTCCGCTGTGGTTACCCCGTTCTGGTCGATGCTCACCACCGAAGCGGTTTGAGGAGTGTACTGCAGATGACCCGCCAGGCAGCTGATGTTGGTCTGGTTTGCGCCGGTGCCGGCGAAGACCCTCGCCACCAGTTGAGACTGTGTGCCCTGCGAGACGCAGGAGTTTGCCAGGTAAGGCGGCGCGGTGACGTCGCCGGTGGTCGCCAGCGGGCAGCATGCGGTGGTCGGATCGGTGGTACAGTTCGACGAAGGCCCACCCAGCACGATGCTGGTGACCACCGGATGAATGAAGACCGGCAGTGGATTGCTGGTCACTCCATTGGCGCTGGCGGAGATGTAGGCCGTCCCCGATTTGTTGGTGGGGATGCAATAGGTGTAGTCGGCGATGCCGCCGCCGGTGTTGCGGTTCCACGTGCCTCCGCACAACCGGCCGTTGGTTGGCTGCACGTCCGCTATGGTCATGTCCGAGGTGCTGTAGGTGTACGCCGACACCGAGTCGTTGTTGCCCTTGCAATCGGTGGCCGACGGGGTGCTGACCTGACCGATCTCCGCGAAGTTCAGCGAGATGCCGTAGACCTTAGGAGTCAGGGTGATGGTAGTGACTACGCCCGTGGTGAGACCTGAGTCTCCGCCATTGCAAAATGTCGGAGCGATGGTCTTCTTGCAACCCGAGATTGAGACTCCGAATGGAATCGAGAACAGAAGCAACACCACCAACGTAACAAACCGACGCATTAAACCTCCCCGTCCAACTGCATACAGAGCTGAACGGTCACCCCGCAACGACAAGTCCCTGTGGCTCCAGTGTAGAAGCTGCG
>JBEKAM010000339.1:0-3099 GCA_050015915.1 Solirubrobacteraceae bacterium | reverse complement strand
CGCCTTCAGGGCATCTACGTCGGCTCACGCAAAGACTTCGAAGACTTGAACAGGGCTATAACTCTCGCCCAGTTGCGTCCAGCGTACGAGAGCTTCCCGTGGACCGATGCACCCCAGGTCATCGCGGGCATTGAAGCCGGCGGCCACTTCGGCAAAATCGTGCTGGCGGTGAACTAGGCCGCGCCTGGCGAATCAGGCGTCCGGGGCCACGGAGGGAGCAAGGGGCGGCTTCAAGGCCCATGAATAAACGAAAGCAACAACGAGGCCCGGCCCCTTGCTCACCCTCCGCGACGGCCGCAGGCAACCCGGAGGGAGCAGGGGCCTTCGAGGCCCCTGAATAAGGCGCATTAGGATGCGGGCCTTCAGGCCCGGACCTTGTTGCCGCGGCTAAAGCCGGTTTCATCGCGGGCCTGCATTCAGAGGCCTGAAGGCCTCTGCTCCCTCCGCGGCTCACAGGCACGGGCCTTGTTGCCGAAGCCAGCTCGGCCACTGGGCAGCAGAGCCACGCACGCGCTCTCTACCTTTCTCATGAAGAACCTTCGTCCGCAGCGCGAGTCTTTGTGCTAACCTCATGCTGCCTGCCGAAACAGGCGTAAGGATGCTCCCAAAGTCATGCCCGACCTGGGAAAGCCCGCACCGCTGCGCATTCTCGCAGCCCGGCCACGCCGTCCACTTTGTCGACCTGCGGCCCTATTGTGCCTATGGCTTTTCCCGGAGATCGCGGTCCTCGCGCAAACCACCATTCACGTTCCCACGGACCAGCCCACCATTCAGGCCGGCATCAATGCCTCCAACAATGGCGACACTGTGCTGGTAGCTCCCGGAACTTACAGCGAAGCTATCGACTTCAAGGGCAAAGCCATCACCGTTGAAAGCTCCGGGGGACCTGCAACCACCATTATCGATGGCACCAATCAGGCCTTCGTAGTCACCTTCCAGAGCGGCGAAACACGTAACAGCATCCTGAGTGGCTTCACCATCCAGAATGGCGGCAAGCCCTTTTCTGCCTTCGAGACAAACGACAACATAAGCTACGAGACCACCGGGGGAATCAAGATCCAGAACTACAGCCAGCCCACTATCACAGGCAACATCATCACCAATAATGGCTGCTCCGCAATCTTCTCGGCAGATGGTTCTCCGCTCATTCAAAACAACGAAATCAGCTATAACCTCTATCCCGCCGCACCGTCTGGCCAATATCCATGCGCCTACCTCTACGCGCAATACCTCTTCGCAGAGTCCCCAATATACCTAATGGTGTCCTACACGGACACTACCGCTGCTCCCATTCCGGCAGTTATCTCCGGAAACACGATCGAAAATAATTCTTTCTCAAGCACCGGTAGCCTGAATGGGACAGTCAATGTCCAACTGGACATCGCCGGCAACACCTCCATCGACTTCAATGGGCAGGGAGTGTACTACGTTATCGAAAACAATGTCATTCGCAACAACGTCCACTCCGACATTCAAAACTTCCTGACCGAGGGCGGAGGCATGTATGTTGCCGCGCCCGGAATCATCGACCAGAATCTGATCTACGGCAATCAAGCGGACGAGGGCGCTGGATTGCTGTTTACGGGCCCAGGCTTCTGGAATAACGGGAATCCTTCCCCTACCCTGTACTACGACCCTTCCCTCGTGTGGTTTGTGAATAATCTGGTAGGGTATAACATCGGGTCCGTCGGTGATTCTCAAATCGAAGTCGATTTCCCCTCATTAGTGGAATTTGCCAACAACGTCGTAATTGGCAACTCTTCCCTTCCGGCCGTCTGGGTTAGCCAGAGCTTCCAGGCGAACGCGATCTTCGATCACAACGACATCTACAATCCAGACGGGCCGGGCCTTCACCGGCGCCGGAGTCATGGCTGACCCGACCGGAACCTTCGGCAACATCTCCGCCGATCCGCTGTTTGTGGACGCGGCCAATAATAACTACCATCTGCAAGCCGGCTCGCCGGCCATTGACGCGGGCAATAACAGCGCCTTGCAGCAGTTGGCCAACCTGGGCTGGCCGCTCGCCACCGGCTTCGACGGCAATCCCCGCATTCAAGACGCCACCGGCAAAGGCTATCCCGTTGTGGACATGGGGCCGTATGAGTACGCCGGAGCGCGCGAGACCGGGCCGACCACGCTGCTGCTCACTCCCGCGTGGTATGAGCCCTTCGCCGAAACCCTGCTGCCGCTGACCGCGCAGCTCATCTCGCCCAACGGCACGCCCACCGGGACGGTCACCTTTTACCTCAACGGCGTCTCCATCGGAACCGCGCCCATCAATAGCAGCGGCGCAGCAACCATCAGCACTCCTCCGCTGACGGTGGGCCAAAACCAGGGGCAAGACACGTTGCTGGCCACCTATCCCGGCCAGGGCGATTTCACTCCCGCTGTTTCCGTCGAGGTTCTCATCCTCGTCCAGCCCGATAACGTAACCATGACGCTGGCCTCCGCGCCCAATCCCTCGGCACTGGGATTGCCGGTCACCTTTACCGCGACCATGCCCTCCACGAGCAATGGAACGCCGACGGGAAATGTCCAGTTCACGGCCGACGACAACCCGCTGGGCTCTGCGCCGCTTGAGCCCGTAGGCACGCCCACCACCACCGGCAGCGGCGTGGGCGCCGCCGCGCTCGTCAACAGCACGCTCACGCTGGGCAGTCATCTTATCGTGGCTACTTACCCCGGCAGCATGAACTGGGGCGGAGCCACGGCCAGCCTCACGCAGAGAGTGGTAAATCCGCCAGTTACCGAGGTTCTAACTTCCTCAGTCAACCCCAGCCTTCGCAACCAGGCAGTTACCTTTACCGCGACCCTCACTTCGAGTTATGGAACCCCCACCGGGACCATCGCCTTCAGCGACCGAACCACCCCGCTGGGCACGGTAACTCTGGCCAATGGCGTGGCCAGCTTCACCACCGGCACGCTGGCCCTCGGCAACCATCTCATCACCGCCGCTTACTCGGGCGATAACTCCTTTTTGAGCAGCTCTGCCAGCCTGACTCAGGTAGTGAATGGAATTCCTACCGTCACCACCGTAGTTTCTGTAACTCCATCTCCTCTTTACGCGCTGCAGCCGGCTGCCATTACGGCGAAAGTCAC
>JBEKAM010000338.1:0-2606 GCA_050015915.1 Solirubrobacteraceae bacterium | reverse complement strand
GCGGTCATGATGAGCCCGCTGTAGGAGCGCTCAGGCGGCCTCGACCAAACGTACTACTAACGACCGCCTGGTAGTACGTTTAGCCTGGGAAGGAGAGGTTTCGTAAGAGGACCTCAGTCAAGCCGACGCGGGGACTCGAACCCCGGACCCCTTCATTACGAGGGTCAGCCCTCCACTCGAGAATGCCGGTAAATACAGCGTTCCTGGGAGTTCGTGGAGCCCTGTACCAGCAGGCGTACCGCAGGACGAACGCGGCCGCCAGGCCGGCGCCAAGAAGTCCGCCGCCCGCGCAGGCTGTCGGCGATCGAGTGCTCAGCGGATAGGGCGCAGCTCGACTCCGTGAGCTACCCCTTGCCAATCGGTGTCGGCTGTCAGGGCTGGAGCGTCCAGCCGTCGCGCCAGCGCTAGGCACGCCCGGTCGCCGAGCGAGAGCCCTGCATCGCGGGTCAACGGTCGTAGACGTCCCGCGTCGATGGCGTCAGCGGCCGTGAACGGCTCGACGGTGATCGCGCCATCGAGTAGTCCGCTTTGGGTGAGTTCAGCCGCGAGCTTCGCCGGGTCGCCTCCCCGATCGGCGACGCGGCTGAATACCTCGGCAAGATTGACGGTCGAGATCACCGCACCGCCGGCGATTGCCTCGGCTACCGCGTCGGCGCCGGGCTCGTCTCGAAGATGCGCGAGAAGCGCCGAGGCGTCGAGTACGGGCGCCAACTACTCGGTGTCCTCGCGTGCGGCTTCTGCACGCCGCTCGGTAAGCAGTTCGTCCACCATCGACCCTCCGGGGAGCCAACGGAGCAGTCCGCGACTCTGCTCGGCCACGGCGCGATATGGGCGCAGCCGCAACGAGCCGTCGTCCTCGGTGCTCAGCAGCATGTGAGTACCGGGTTTCAGGTCCAGCTCACGGCGCACAGCGGACGGCAAGACAAGTCGCCCGCGGTCTCCAACGGTGATGCGCCTCTCGGTGTGGGCCACGTTATAAATGTACCACGATTGCCGAGCTACCCACACAGCTCCGCGGCTTCACGATCTCAACAGCCTCCGATGTCGGGTGACGTGACCAGCTTCCGCTTCCTAGTGGAAGCAGTGGCCCGCGCGTGCAGCATCTCCGCTCTCGCAGCTAGCCCAAAGGGCAAGTCTTGGAACGGGATCAGACACGCCCACTTGTCGCGCATTGCGTAAGTCAGACGCGGCAGCGGGCCCACGCCGAGCAGGTCCCGTACCTGCATGTCGATCCGATCGCCCAGCCAGGGCACGTGACGGCTTGAGATCATCGCGCGTGCGGCGAGCATCACGATGGCGGCCGCAGGCAACGCGCGCGGGTCCCAGTCGGGACGAGCGCCGTGGCGGCATGCCCGAGCAGGCGAAACGCCGGCTCGTGCGCCGCCGGGCGGCGCACGAATGCGATCGTGGCGGCGGTCCTCGCTCGCGCAGAGCATCGGCAGCACCCCGGCGAAGTAGTCGCGATAGGCGGCCAATGACGCCGACGATCGCTGCCGAGGAGTTATACAATCCGGAGTATGGGCTATGAGCATGTCGATAAAGGGCGTACGCTGCGACTTGCATTCGAGTTCGAGGGTCCGAATATCGAGCTCGTGGACATCAGGGAGTCCCGCGCCCGCCCGATGCCCTATCAAGAGGTCTCGCAGGAGCAGCCGACAGCCCGTCTTTCGGCGGCCCGAGAGCAATCCGCTACTGGCGGGTATCGAGTACATCACGGGCGACAGCGAGCGTCCGTTCTTGCGCGAGATCCCCGAGGATCACCGTGGCCGCTTTCTGCTGATGGTGCCGGCGATCGAGGCGACGTCTGTCGTGCTCTACGGTGTGGTGCCGGGCGAGGATGAGCCTCGACCCACGCGGCTCGGCGCGTTCGACATCCGCCGGCCGGCGCCTACCAGCCGCGCGTGAGTGCCCGAGAACTCGGCGTCGCGGGCGTAGTACCCGTAGTCGACAACGGCTCCTTCGTTGAGCGTTTCGGCATCGCGGTCCTGTCCGAGGGGTTCACTGCGGGTGAGCTCGACATCTTCAGGACCGCCGTCGACGATCTGATCGCCACCCTGCACCAGACGGAGCCGTTTGCATCGAATTGGAACTGCCTCTCGCTCACGCGCATAGAGACGGTGAACGGCGTCAGCGGTCTGGCTCCGGGGAGACAGACCGCCGCCAGCTGCTTCGGCGCCGAAGCGGGGACGGCGCCGCGAACGTTGAGGCTCGACTGGGACTCCGTGGAACAACTGACCTCGCGATATGAGCCTGATTGGACCGCGATCGTGGTGCTCGTCAACGACACCTCAGAACGCGGCTGCACCTATCACCGGGTGGCGGTGACGACGCTGCAGTCCGATTGGCTCAGCGTGGTGGTCCACGAGCTCGGTCACGCCGGGTTTCGCCTGGAGGACGAGTACGACTACGGCGGTGGTAGCCGCTATCGAGGCCCCGAGCCAGGTGCTCCAAACGTGACGAGATGCATTGAGCAAGACGGCCTGAAGTGGGCGCGCCTGGTAGATCTGGGGACGCCGATACCGACTCAACTGAATCCCGACTGCGGTCGGCCGGATACCAACCCCAGCTCGACACCGGCCGGAACGGTCGGGACGTTCGAGGGCGCG
>JBEKAM010000337.1:0-4450 GCA_050015915.1 Solirubrobacteraceae bacterium | reverse complement strand
TGCCTTTGCCGGACGCCCGTCGATCACGCGCGCGCCCGAGGCGATCTCGCGGGCCAGCGCGTCCTCGTCGAGCTCGGCTACCGGTGGTGGCGCCGCCGGGGTGCGGGCACGGTTCAGCTCCACGACGCGGGCGAGGTTTGGCGGTCGTGGCGGCAGCTCGCGCAGGAGCTCGTCGGCGAACAGCTGCTCGTCGGCTCCGAGCAGCGGGTTGTGGGCGCGCTCGTAGCCGAGGGTCGAGTTCGTCTTGCCGCTCAGGCCGGCGCCGCCGCACAGCGAGCCGCCGACGTGGGCGGGCCACAACTCCACGTGGTCGCCGAGCGCGAGCAGCTCGCCGAGGCTGGAGTGCAGATCGTGGGCGCCGGCGTGTGCCTCCACGGCGAGATCCGGTCGCGCGAGATCGCCGACCAGCAGCGAATCGCCGCTCAGCACCATCCACGGGTCCTCGCCGCGGGACAGGTCGCTCACGACGATCGACAGGTGCTCGGGGCGGTGTCCCGGTGTGCCTAGCGCCCGCAGGCGCAGGCTTCCCACCGCGATCTCCTCGCCCGCGGCGATCTCGGTGTATGTGGAGGTCCCGTTCGCCTCGCCGGCGGGTGAGGCGTTCGCCGGAGCGTAGGCCAGTGCGCCTGTGCGCTCGGCCAGGCGCTCGCGGCCGGATACGTGATCGGCGTGCAGGTGCGTGTCCAGGACGTGCACGATCTTCACGCCCTCTTCCGCGGCCAGATCTGTGTAAGCGTCAATCTCCCAGCGGGGATCGACGACCACCGCCTGGCCGGCGTCGGCCAGGAAGTAGGACGCGCAACCGAGGTCGCGGTACAGGATTTGGCGGAAGATCATCTCAGGACCTCATTCGTCTAGCGACCGCTCGGAATCGGCGGTCTGGTTGTCAGGTTGAGCCGGTTCTCGGTATGCGCTGCCAGTTGCCGATCGCCCGCGCCGCTGCTGCAGTGAAGCGAGCGCTCGATCGTGTGCGCGACGTGCTCGGCTTGGTCGCGGATCTCCTGCACGGCGGTGCTCTCCCACAGCTCCCCGCGCCGCGGCGCCCCGAGCGTGAGCACGCGGCCGTCGGCATCTCCGTTGCGGTCGCGCAGCGCGCCGTCGTCGTCGGTTTGCAGTCCGAGGCCCAGCGGGTCGGGGCTCGCGTCTCCACTCGCCAGCAACGCTCGCAGCAGCGGGTTGGCCGAGCACTCGATGTCTGTGCCGGCGCCCGTGCACACCACGACCCGCTCGCACGCCAGGGTGCGCACCAATCCCAAGTCGCCGGGCGGTGTCTCGAGCTCCGTGCTGGCGCCGACTGCGCTCGTGCGCGTGACCACGTCGACTTCCACACTGCCGTTGCTCGTGCGTGCGGCCAGCACCGACCCGCTCCACAGGGTCATGTGCCCGCTGACGAGCAGCTCGTGCAGGCTCCTGCCGACCGCGGGGGCCATCCGATGGCGCCGGATCTCCCACGCGCGCACTCGCTCGCGCAGGAAGCGCCGGCGCTCGCCGATCGCAAGCGCGGCCCACAGCCTCGGGGTCAGCGGTCGCAGCGCGTCGATGCCGTCGCGCCAGTCATAGCCTTGGTATTGCACGTCGGTCACGTACTCGGTGACGGCACGCTCGAGTTTCGCGAGCGTGGCCGGTCCCTGTGGAATCACCGGTGGCGGGGCGGGTGCGCGCAGGCCGGGCAGCTGCGCGTACGAGTTTCGCGAGCGTGGCCGGTCCCTGTGGAATCACCGGTGGCGGGGCGGGTGCGCGCAGGCCGGGCAGCTGCGCGTAGGGGAGTCGCCCGCCGCGCGAGAGCGCCAGCACGCGGCCGCCCTGGGCGGTGATCGACAGTGTCACGTCGATCGCGGTCAGCCCGCTGCCGCCGATCAGCGTGAGCCCCGTGCAGCGGCCCGGCCCGCCCAGCGCGTCGTCGATCCGGTGCAGTGCGCCGGGAGCCCAGGGGTCTGTGACGATGCGGGGATCTGCCGGCAGCTGCGCGATTCCAGGGCCCTGCAACGGGCCTGTGGCCAGCACGACCCGGTCGCAGGCGATGCTGTGCCCGTCGGCGAGCGCCAGCTCGATCCCGGCCGGCGTGCGGTGCAGGCCGACGACCTCGCCGTTCAGCGGCTGCAGGGTCCGCTGTGGCCTTGCGCGCGCCTGGCTGTCTGCGAGCACCGCACGCAGGTACTCGCCGTAGGAGCCGCGCGGCAGGTAGCTCTCTGCACCGGCGCTCGCGCCGAGCCGGTTGGCTGCCCAATCGATGTTGGGGGTTCTCGGTCGCGTATGCGATGCCGGGGCCGAAGCGCCCGCTGCGCTCGATCATCACGACGCGCAGCGGCCCGCCCGAGCGGCGCAGCAGGTTCGCGGCGACGAGCGTCCCGGCACAGCCGCCACCCACCACAGCCACCAGCGGGACGCCTCCGTGGGTGGTGTCGATCGCGTCCAGAACGGGCATCTCGTCGTCCATTCTAGACAAAGCTCACTCATTTTGTGCTAATGTTTTTCTAAACCCTTCGTATAAGTATGTGTGAGGACCGAATATGAGCTCTTCTCTCTTCTCATTCCCCAATCCCGTGAACGAGGTGGCCGCGCGGGTGACCGCCGGCGGTGTGGTTCTGCTTGCGGTGCTGGCGATCGCGGCGCAGCTGCCGTGGCTGGCGGTCGTGCTCGCGGTCGGGTTTCTGCTGCGGGTGTCCTCGGGGCCGAGGTTCAGTCCGCTGGCGCTGCTGGCGACCCGCGTGATCGTCCCGCGCCTGCCGTTTGCACCCAAGCCCGTCGCCGGCCCGCCGAAGCGCTTTGCGCAGGCGATCGGCCTGACGTTCTCGCTCGCTGCCGTCGTGCTGTTCTACGCGTTCGCCCTGCACACCGCCGCCTACGTGGTGCTCGGGGCGCTTGTCGTGGCTGCGGTGCTGGAGTCGGTGTTCGCGGTCTGCCTGGGCTGCAAAGCCTTCGCGCTCCTGATGCGCGCCGGCGTGATCCCCACCGAGGTCTGCGAGAGCTGCAACAACATCTGGGCCGGGCGTACGCCGCCGGCGCCGACACCGTTGTCCTAGCCGCCGGGCGCGTTCTCGTAGCCGGCGACCGGCGTGGTGCTCAAAACGCGTGGCGCGTTCAGCAGGCGTGCCGCTGGGGCGCCTCGTAGTGGAACAGCAGCGACGCGAACGTCTGCTCTCAGCAGGCGTGCCGCTGGGGCGCCTCGTAGTGGAACAGCAGCGACGCGAACGTCTGCTCTGCCGTGTCCAGGTCGGGCGGGCGCTCGTGCGTGGCGATCTGGGCGCGCAGGTTGGCGTGGATCATGCTCAGCAGCAGCTCGGCGTGCAGCGGGATCGGCGCGTCCTCGCGGGTGTCGTGCAGCAGCGCCAGCAGGCGGTCGCGGTGGCGGGTGCGGGTCCGCTGCACGACCGGGTCCTGCGCCGTCGCGATGAAGTGCATGCGCAGCGCATCCGGGTGGGCGCGCATCTCCGTGTAGCAGGCGCGCACGGACTCATACAGGCTCGCCTGCCACGTCGGTGCGCTGGCGACGAGCTCGCGGCTGTGCTCGAACACCCGATCGAGCGAGCGCTGATAGGCGGCGAGCGTATCCGGGTCGGTCTGCGTCCGAGGCTGCATGGCTCTAACGGGGTTCGGGGACGACTGGGGCGGGGGTGGGGGAGGGCGAGTATTGGAACAGCATCAAACAGAAGCTGTGTAGATCCTCCAACAAGTCTCCGAGCTCATCGGAGCGGTCTTGGACGAGCAGCTTGTAGATCGCGTCGTAGATCGCGGCCACCAGCCCATCCGCGGCCAGAGCCGGCGCCGGCGCGCCGTTGTGCTCGATCGCGGCTTCCTCGAGCGGCACGGCGAAGTTGTGCATGTGACGTTCTCGGTGCTCTAGCGCCCGTGGTCCGGCGGACAGCACGTCGACGATGCAGACGCGCGCGAGCTGCGCCTCCTCGGTCAGGCATTCGAGCAGCGCCCGCAGCCACAGACGCAGCTGCTCGGCGCCGTCCGCGTTCTGCGCCCACGCCTCGTTCACGCGTTGCAGCAGGCGCCCTGCCGCCGTGTCGTAGGTGTACAGATAAGCGTCCTCCCTGTCGGTGAACTGCTCGTAGAACGTGCGCCGCGAGACCCCGGCCCGTTTGGCGATCCGCTCGACGGTGCTTCCGTCGAAGCCGTACGTGGCGATCGTCGCGACCAGGGCTTTCATGATCCGCTCGCGCTGGTTTGAGACCACGGCCTCGCGCGCCAGCCCGTGCCGGCCGGAGCGAAGCTGCTGCTCCTCCGGCGCGCTCCCTTTGCGCTTACGTCCGGGCGTACCCGTCACCTGCTCGTCACCTGTTTGCGCTCAGACACGGCGGTAAGGATACCCGCGCGGCGACGGGATTCGATCGTGGGAACGGTCATGTGGTGAGGATAGATTAGCACATTCCTTATAAAGCGCACTGTTTTTGTGCTAATGTTTTTCAGATGAACCGACACGACCAACGACCCAAGGGATTCT
>JBEKAM010000336.1:0-3019 GCA_050015915.1 Solirubrobacteraceae bacterium | reverse complement strand
AAACCTAACTCTCGCACGACGCCCGGACGGAAAGGAATCGTCGTGGCGAGAAAGAAAGATCCCGGAGAGCCTCCAGACCAACCACATCCGAGACGGCTCGCAAGCCCTGGAGCGAAACGGCCGGAGCACCCAAAGAAGGAATGGGACACGCTCGTAAAGCTGGCATGGAAGGCCAACTGGTGGTGCGAACGCCGTAAAAAGTACATCTACTGCTACTCGCCAAACAAGGAGGACATCGTCAAGGTGCCGATGACACCGAGCGACTGGCGAACCATTCGCAACAAGAAGCGAGACTTCAAAGCCGCCGGATTGAGGATGTAGGGTTTGGGTATCAAGGAAAGTGGCTTCTCTCTTGAGACATGATGTAGATGCCGATAGCTTTACAAGCATGGCTAACAACACGAAGAACACTCCGAATGCTCCATCCGAGCGCGAAGCGAACGTCTTGCTCGAGCTGCGCGTTGAGCACGCAATGTCGGAGGAGGTTCTGGATGCGAACTCCGATGCGCTCCTAGAGGCTGTACAGGCCCACGGGTCTGAGATTGCTCTTGGACCGACCATCTCGCTGAACCTCCGCGATCTGGCGATCCGTCTTCGGTTTGACGTCATCGCGCCCACGGAGGCTCAGGTCCATCGTGCCATTGCCGATGTGCTCCAGATCATCGAGGAGCACACCGACATCGTCGTCATTCGTTCTCGCTCGGAAACCGAGATCGACGATGACGCACTCGTCGCCTGCTGATCCCCCACTCCGACACCAGGCCACCGACGAAGCTGAGCCTGGACAAACTTCTCGCTGCTCACGCTACGAGCAATGAGCCCGGTCCAGGGTCCTCAGTCCGGCCACGGCACCGGCGTCCAGCCCAAGCCATCCTCGTCGACAAGCTGAGCGACTACTCCGCCGGCATATCGCCAACTCACCGAAACGGGGCCCTGCATGTCCTTGTGCTGCCACTGCATGTTGCATAGCGCCGCATACAGCTCACGGGCAAACGAATCGTCTGCGCTCGCTCGCTCCGCAAGCGTCTGCAGCTCCGCCTCGAAGACTTCGAGGCCATTTGCACCTACATTGCCCACTTTTGAACCAGCTTGCACGCTCTTCATACTGCCTCAAGAATGTAGCGGATTGTCTGCGACGTGTGCTGTCGTAGCCATCTTGGACCGACTCCCGATAGGCTTCCGCGCCGCATGAGATTCTTCGAGTTCGAGGCGCGCGAGATCGTCAAGCGCGCCGGCATCCCCGTCACCGACTACGGCTTCACGACCGACCCGGCCGAGGCGGCCGAGATCGCCGCGCGGATCGGCGGGCCGACCGTGATCAAGTCACAGGTGCTCGCCGGGGGCCGCATGAAGGCCGGCGGCGTGAAGTTCGCCGACACCCCCGCGGAGGCCGAGTCCTACGCGCGCGACATCCTTGAGCTGGAGATCGGCGGACACATGCCGCGCGGGGTGCTCGTCGACCCGAAGGCGGAGGTCGAGCAGGAGTTCTACGCCGGCGTCGTCTGGGACGGCACCGCCAAGAAGCCCTTGATGCTGTTCAGCGACATGGGCGGCATCGACATCGAGCAGGTCGCCGAAGAGCACCCCGACCACGTCGGCCGCGGCCACTTCTCAACGCTCGAGCCCTTCTCCGACTTCCAGGCCAAGCAGGTGATCGCCGCCGCCGGCGTCACCGGCAAGGCCCTGCAGCGCGCCACGCCCGTGCTCGCTCGCCTGGCCCAATTGTTCCTCGACAACGACATGACCCTCGCCGAGATCAACCCGCTGGCGCAGTTGAAGGACGGCTCGTTCGTCGCACTCGACGCGCACATGGAGATGGAGAACGAGGGCATGCCGCGGCAGAAGGGCCTGCTCAAAGCGCTGGGCATCGGCGCGGACGAGGGCACTCGCGAGGATCACACGCCGACCTCATTCGAAGAGGCCGTCAAGGCGATCGATGCCGCCGATCACCGTGGCGTGATCCAGGGCAAGGACACCGGCTTCAAGGGCAACATCGGCCTCGTGATCGGCGCGGGCGGCGGCTCGCTCACGCTCACCGACGCCGTACGCCAGCAGGGCGGTAAGCCCGCCAACTACTCCGAGATCGGCGGCAATCCGTCCGTCGCCAAGGCCTGCGGTCTGGCCAAGGAGGTCCTGGAGAAAGACGGCGTGGAGAAGATCGCCGTGATGATGTCGATCGTCTCGAACACACGCGTGGACATCGTCGCGCGCGGCGTCATCAAGGCCTGCCTGGAGCTCGGCAAGGATCCCGGCGAGACGATCGCGATCTTCCGCATCCCCGGCGCCTGGGAGGAGGAGGGCTTCAAGATCCTCGACAAGTACGGGATCGAGTACTGCGACCGGTCCGTTTCGTTGTGGGAGGCCGCCGGTCGCGCGGTCGCCAAGATCCAAACCGACTCGACCGCGGTGGCCTAGCCATGTCCATCCTGATCAACCGGGACACGACGTTCATCATCCAGGGCATCACCGGGCGCGAGGCCGTCAACCTCACGCGCGAGTGCCTGGACTACGGCTCGAAGATCGTCGGCGGCGTGACTCCCGGCCGCAAGGGCCGCGAGGTCCACGGTGTACCTGTGTTCGACACGGTTGAGCAGGTCGTCGAGCACAACGGCGGTGTCGTGCCCGACGGCTCGGTCGTCACCGTCCCCCCCGCGGGCACGCGCGACGCCGTCTTCGAGGCGCTGCACGCCGGCATCAAGACGGTCGTGATCGTCACCGAGCGGATCCCGCGCCGCGATGTCGCGATGATGGTCGAGCTGGCCGACGCCAAGGGCGCGCGGATCATCGGCCCCAACTGCCTCGGCGTGATCGTCCCGGGCGTCGCCAAGATGGGCGGCATCGGCGGCCCGGCGCGCAACGCCGCTGTGGCCTACCAGCCCGGCGCGGTCGGCGTGATGAGCCGCTCCGGCGGCATGACCACGGAGATCTCCTCCACTCTGACGGCCGCGGGACTCGGCGTTTCCACCGCGGTCTCGATCGGCGGTGACGCGATCATCGGCTCGACCTACGCCGAGCTGAT
>JBEKAM010000335.1:0-2754 GCA_050015915.1 Solirubrobacteraceae bacterium | reverse complement strand
GATCGTCCGGGAGCTACAAGCGCTCCTGGCCTGCTGGCACGGAACATGCCCCACCTGCCACAGAGCACTGCCGCCCGACCACCACCTACACCCACCACCAACCTAACGGAGCACTACTAGGCGACCGGGGGTAGCTCGAAGGTCGGCCCTGCGTGCAGCCCGTTAGGCATACGGATGCGCATCAGTTCGACCATCGCGTACTTCAGCGACCACATTTCGCCGACCGCCGGCTGGAGCTCGTCCGGGTTTCCCGTGAGCGCGGTCTCGACCCGCTCGAGCAGCGTGTACCAGATGCCGTTGCACCTGTGGACCGCGTGGCGCAACTCACCCTCGGGGACTTCGGCCAGCTTGAGGTTGGGCTGCATCGGATAGACCTTGTCCCAGTCGATCGCCACCGGCTCGCCGGTGGGTTCGAGCGGGTCGTCGCCAATGCGGTAGCGGCGGCGCTGGCGCAGCTCGTTGTAGCGGTAGAAGTGGGCTAGATCGTTCTCGCCGTCGAACTTCTTGCCGGGCGGCGGTTTGGTGTCCTTGCCCTCGCCCTGCTCGACGATCTCGCGGAAAGCGCACAGGGCGTCATCCAGACAGCCGATCTTACGCGCGGTGCCGCCGCTTGCGTAGAAGTGCTCGGGGCCGACCTGACGCGAGGCTTCACCCGTGAACACCTGCTCCGGTCCGAGCTCTGCGACCGCCTGTTCGAGTTTCCTCTGCACGGCGTCGTAGAAGGCGCCGATCGTTGCGTACTGTTCTTCACCTCTGGAGCCGAGCGTGAGCAGCCGCGGGCTGGCGGCGTGCGCGGGCGCCTCCGGCGGCTCGCCGACCGGGAAGGAGGGATGCTCGACCGCCAGGAACGTGGTCAGCGCGGTGTCGTCGAATGGGCGCACGTCGACCGCGAAGGAGCGCGTGTGGTGGGGCAGCCTCGTCGGATAGTGACCGACCCACTTGCGGTCGGTCACCCGCGGCGTGCCGCCCACCGCGTTGAGGATGTTGGCGGCGAGCGTCAGGTGCAGCATCTCCTCGATCACCACCGAGCGGATCACCAGGGCCGCCTCGACGTTGGCCCCCGGCTCGATCGAGAACAGTGCGCACAAGTACGGCGGGATCAGCAGCAGCTCCAGCTCGACCGCCGCCTGCAGATGCAGCCGCAGGTCGTTGAGTTTCTGTTCAGCCGGATCGTCCATCGCGCTTGTGCAGTTGATCGAGGATGTCCCTGGCGGTGCGGAACGCCAGCGCGGCGACGGTCAGGCTGGGGTTGGCCGTTCCCATCGTCGGCATGCTCCCGGGGCCTGCCGCGTGCAGGTTCTCATAGCCCCACACGCGCTGGTTACTGTCGACGACTGAGCTGGCCGGGTCATCGCCCATCACGTGCGTGCCCGCGTAGTGCCCGGCGCCGTCCCACGCGAAGGTCTGCCCGTGCCATTGGACCGACGGCGTCAGCTCGTTCACCGGTTCGGTGCAGTCCTCGACGCCGACGCGCTGGAAGATGCGGCTGGTGACGCCGTGGGCGGCCGCTATGCCCTCGCGGACGTATGCGTCGAGGTCGTAGCTGATGACCGGGCGCGGCAGGCCGATCTGGTCGATGTAGCGCGGATCGATCGTGACCCTGTTGTCCGGGTCGGGCAACTGGTCGATCAGCGCGCCGAGGCGGAACTGGCGGCCGATGCGCTCGTGCAGGGCCTCGCGCAGGGCCCGCCCGGCGAGGTTGCGGCGGTTGACGGCATCGACGGCCGTTGCTTGGGGGCCGCCGGCTGGCCACAGCCAGCCGTCGTTGCCGAGCTCGATCCGGAAGGCCGCGTGATCCTTGCGAAATGAGCCACCGCGAAGATCCTCGATGCCGGAGGTGACGAGCGGCCCACGGTGTGGCCCGATCGGCTCGGGCATCAGCCCCCACACGAGGAGCACGGGGTGATCGCAGAGGTTGCGACCGACCTCGCCGCTGCGCTCGGCCACGCGCGAGTGAAGCAGGATCTTGGCGTTCTCGACGGCGTGGCAGGCGAGCACGTATGTGCGCCCGCGGGCGACGTGGACGCTGTGGCGGGGCGAGTCTGGGTCCTCGTAGCGGAGGTACTCCACGCCGCTCACCCGCCCGCCGTCGCCGAGCACGCGCGAGACGACCGCCTGCGTGAGGAAGGGGGGGGCTATAGCCTCCCCGGATTCGCCAGCCCCCCAGTGGTGGGCGGGTGCGACCGCGCCCACGACCTGGTAGCCCTCGTTCGGGGTGGAGTTCCTGCCGGCGGGCGTGTTGCGCACCCGCAGCGTGCGCTCCTCGCCGCCCACGCGCACGCTCATCCCGTCGACTAGCGCCGCCATCCGCTGGTCGAGCCAGCTCGGCGGGATCGGCTGCATCGGATAGCTGTAGCCGCGCCTGAACGTGATCCCCAGGTAGTCCTGTTCGGAGACGTCGGCGGACACGCCGATCTCCCGCTCGGCGCGCTCGTAGTCGCCGGCGAGCTCCTCGTAGCCGATTGGCCAGTCCCGGCCGCGGCCGAAGCGCGTGCGCGACTCGAAGTCCTCGGGCAGCATCCGCAGGCACGTGCCCAGCCAGTGCAGGAACGTGCCGCCGACCGTGCGCTCGTAGGTGCTGCGGAAGTCGACCGGGCCGAGCTGCTTGAGGTAGCTCGCGCCCGCCGTCGGCACGCCGACTACGTCCGGGCTGAGCGCGTCCAGGTTAGTCCCGTATGGCGCACCTGGGGTGCGGTAGACGGTGTCGTAGAACCTCTGGACCTGCTGCTGATAGCCAGCGAACGTGCGCGACTG
>JBEKAM010000334.1:0-4187 GCA_050015915.1 Solirubrobacteraceae bacterium | reverse complement strand
GCGCCCTGGACCGCACGCAAGGGCAAGCGGGCTGCGGCCGTCCCATGGCTCGCCGGGGAACGTCGCATCGATGCTGATACGGCGCCCATGCAGAGCGACCGTCAGATAGCGGTGGACATCCACGAGCCCATGTGCAGGCACAGCCTCAGCGACCGTGGCACCGAACAACGTCAGCGCACGAGGCCGATCGAGCGTGTAGACGCGATGCACGATCCGTGGCTGCGTCTCGGGGAACCGCCTCTCAAGCTCCTCGGCAAGGAATAGGTGCTTGGTCGAGCAAGTGCCCCGATGCTCACGGAGCATCCCGCGCACGCTCCGGTCACTTGGCCGCCCGTAAGGGATCGCGCAAACAGCTTCGACCGTCTCCACGAGCGACGACATCCTAGCCGGCTCCTAGTTGCGCGGCCTGTCGTAGCTCGCTCATCGTGAACAGCGAACGCAACTCCACGCCCTCCCCGGCTAGGTTGTCGCGCCCGCCGGCTTCTCGGTCGATCACGCAGAGCGCGACGGCGATCTCGGCGCCCGCTTCGCGCAGCGCGCGACACGACTCAATGACCTGCCCGCCCGAGGTCACTACATCCTCCACAAGAACTACGTGACGAGCGGCGACCTCGCCTCCCTCAGCGAGCCGTCCTGTCCCGTACTGCTTTGCCTGCTTGCGCACAAACACCGTCGGCAGCCCGCACACTTGCGAGGCTACGACCGCGAGCGGTACGCCGCCAAGCTCAAGCCCCGCGAGCACGTCCACAGCCTCGGGCAAGAGCCCTGCGAGTGCTTGCGCAATCTCGCGCAACAGGCAGGGGTCGGACTCGAACAGGTACTTATCGAAGTATTCGCTGCTGAGGGCACCGGAGCGCAGCCGGAACTCGCCAGTCAGACGAGCACGCTCATAGATGGTGCGCGCAAGCTCGGTGGAACGCATAGACACGGTGCTTTCTAAGCCTATTGGCACTGCGATCACCGCATTCCCTTGACGGCCTCTAAGGGGCGCGGCCGACAGCCATTAGATGAGCGCTGGCGCCCATCAATGTCGGCTCCGTCTCTACCCGTTGGATTGCTCTGAGCACAGCATCGCGGCGCTTCGGGTCCTCAAGCGAGGTACCGAGATCCCGAAAGGAGCCGGGTCCCTCAACGGCCAAGATTTGTACGGCAGTGAATCCGGCCATCTGAAGTTCCTGGCCCAGCTCCGCTGGCTGGTGGAAATAGGCGAGCGTGAACCACTCAGGGCGGCCCTCTGGATCAGGGTTGCGATGCACACCGTCACGCAAGTCTCCTTCAACGATTGCCTCGAACGTGGGATCAGAGATCGCTCCCGAGCGCAGACCGTCGAACGTAGACGCAAACCGTGAGATCGCGGCGGCGAGCAGCACGCCTCCGCTGCGCAGGACGCGACGTGTCTCAGCGAGTGCTTGCGCACGGTCATTTGCTCCCGGCAGGTGGTAGAGCGGACCGAGCAGCAGCACCGCATCCGCGCTGGCATCCGAAAACGGCAGCTCCCGAGCGTCGCCGAGAGCAACGGAGGCCAAGGGCGCATCATGCTGGGCGCCAGAGGCCACCAAGGCTGCCTTAACATGCGGCTCCCACGGATCAAGAAGATGCACCTCATATCCTTCTCGCGCCAGCGGCAACGCGTAAGCACCCCGGGCTCCGCCCACGTCAAGTACGACAGCTGGCGAGGCAGGCAGGAAGCGGCCGAGCAATTCGCGGGTTCTTACGCCCTCCAGCGGAGCCCAGGTCTCCAAGCGATCACGCTCAGGATCGTGCCGGTAATGGGCCGCAATCGCTGGATCAAGCTCTGGCGCCACGACCCAACGCTATCGCCTCAGCCCGGACCCATCGATGCTGCGCTCAGGTGGTCTCTAAACTCATCGAAGTTCGCAGCCGATGAGCTTCTGTGGCAATGCTGAACCAGCACCACACCGATATGCGGCCGGTACTCAGCCAACGCAGAGGACGCTGGTTCGTAGCCTTGGCTGTCGTTGTGGATATCCCGTTGCTGATCGCGTTCTCGTTGACAACGATCCCATCGTGGGCAGGGACGATCGCTACCGCCTTTACCCTCATCTGCGCGGCTCTCTACGTCCTCGCCGAACGGGAAAGCCTGTAGGGCCGGTCCTGCCCCGAGCATGACGCCGGGTGCGCCAGCCAGCGCACCGACCAGCCAACCCCACTTTCGTAGATCGTGCGGATTTGGCCCCCGCTTAGCCCGCGTCAATGCCACGCGCCCGAGGCGCCGATCGGCATACGCGTGTGCGGGATGGCATACACCCGGCATCGGGTCGTGCAAGCGCCGGTATGGAGGCGGTCTGGAGGACCGCAAATGGACCGCAGAGGGCTCGAAAACCGCATCGGAAAGCCAACTCTAACCGTTCGCCCCGATTGGTTTAGAGAACCGCGAAGGCCAGCGAATACGGGCGAACATCCCCGAAAACGCTGGGCCTCGCGGGACTGTGTTCGCTCGTGTTCGCGGCTGCTCGTCGGATTCCGGACCGCATACGGACCGCACTAGCCGCCGAAACGGACCGCAGATAGACCGCAGCCTGGCAGGCGACTTGGGCACACCTCCCCAACAGGTTTCGTTGCCGCGAGTGTCCCACCGTGCATGAGACAAAGGTGAGGAAAGCGGCCCTCTGGTTGGTGGCGTCTCTGGAAGCGGTGCCGGGAACGCGAGATGAGCGCAGAAGTAATGTGCGTTGACGCTACGGCTCCTGTGTGTCGCCTGGCGGCGAGAAAATGCGCACTTCTCGCTGAAGTCCTTTTGGGTATCCGCAGCGGGGGTGAGGCAGCTTGCCATTCGGCATGCGCGCGAGTGGAGGCAGGCGCCAGATTAACTAGGGGAGGGAGATAGTCGCTATCGGGGCTCAGCAGGCGCCCCAGAAGGCTAGGCTTCAGTGCCACGTCTTTCGTGACGACTGCGAGAGACTGAGTGCCAGCCTCGAACAGGTCAGCCACTTTGGGGCGGGCGAGCAATTCGGCGCACTTGCGCCGCATGCCCAACACAGCCAAAGTCGCCTTCGCTGGTATCCCCAATAGGCCCGCCTCGTGCGACATCGCACGATAGGTCTCATCGCTTGCAAACCGAGAGAAGGCACGGATGCGGTCAATCTCGATCCCGTCCCGCACGTGCAGACTCGGAGTCGCCAAGGGCTCGTACGCATTCAGGATGCCCTCAATGACTGCTAGATTTCCCCGAGCGTCCGAGGTCGTTACGCTGGTGCGCAGCACGTCGATGGCTGACAACATCGCCGCAGGATCGAGCGGGACTTGACAGCGATGAGTGATTCCGACGAGAAGGCGGCGGAGGTCTATCAGGGCGTGACAAAGGGCGTTTGTGATGCGAGAGTCCATCTCGCTCATGCTTTCGAAGACACTAGCTTCACCCGATATTTTAATGCCGAGCTCTGTGATAACCGGGAGTAGAACGGCAAACGCCCTTTCATAAGCCTCGGAATTTGTGTCGACCTTCACGATCCGTGATCGCAGCGCATGTGGGAGAAAGGAAAAGTCGTCATAAAATGATGACGCTGGGCAAACGGCGAGTCTCACCGCACTCTGCGCGATGAGCGCCTCGACGACAAACTCCAGATACGAGAGATCTCTGACCATCCCTCGGCGGCCGTCCTCTGTCTCAAATGGCCGCATTGGAACGCTTTCTGGCAGGAGTATCGTGGTCAGCTGGGGGAGACCGGTAAGGCGGGTCATCCGCGGGAGCCAGTTTTGTGACTCAGCTGGACGAGGCCGACGCGCGATGATTTAGACACGGGGCGGCTTGCGGCCATTGCCGGGCTCAGGCGGCGGCGAGGGCGGCTGCGAGATCGTCGGCGTTCGTCTCGATCAAGTTGGGCACTGTGATCGCGATCTTGCCGTTGTGCTCGACGAGCCATTTCGCGTTGACGATCGTGATGCCGATGATGCTGCCGTTGCCGTCCAGCCTCACGGCGTGACCCTCCGGGGTGCCGAACGTGTCGGCTGCGGCCTGTTGCTTGCCTCGGCGTAGGTAGAGGACGTCGCCGTCGCTGTCGTAGGAGACGTGATCGAACTCGTATGGACCGACGTGGACCGTCATCGTCGCCAGCCTCCCGTTCGCGGATCGTTGGACTGCGGAAACGCTGTCACGACCCGATCGAAGTCGCCGCTGAACTCGGTGACCACACGGATCCAGCGCAGCGGGCCTCCTGCGCGGAAGT
>JBEKAM010000333.1:0-2918 GCA_050015915.1 Solirubrobacteraceae bacterium | reverse complement strand
GTACTCGGGCTTCGGCGGCCAGCCCGACTTCGTCGAGGGCGCCCTGCACTCGCCGGGCGGTCACGCCATCATCGCGCTGCGCTCCTGGCACGAGCCAAGCGGCACCTCGACGATCGTCTCCCGACTGACTAACCCGGTGACCTCCTTTCAGCACTCCGCGGTCATAACCGAGCAGGGCTGCGCGAACATCTTCGGCCGCAGCCAGCGGGCGCAGGCCGAGCTGATCGTCGAGCACGCCGCGCACCCCGACGCGCGCGAGGAGCTGCGCGAGCACTCAGAGGCACTCGGCCCCGGAACGCGGAGCGCTGTGCCGATCTGAGCCTCGATCACGCATTCGCAAGCGCATCGCTCTCGCGCTGGGTTTCCTTGACGTTTCACGTCAGGACTCGGTGAAAGTTGTCCCCTCGCTGGAGCCGGTGGAGGGATGGCGGTGCACGGTGACGCACGCGGTCACTGTGGCCACCGCCACGATTGCCAGTGCGACGTAGGGGAACTCGCTGTAAGGCGCGGGCTGCCCGGGCTTGCACAACTCGATGAACGGAACGATGAGTGTCAGGGCCCCTATGGTGCCCATCGTCGAGCACTCGGCATAGAGGCCGACCGGGTCCGTGGAGCCGGTGTCCACGCCAATGAGGTGGAGCGCCCACCACACCCCGATGATCCCCAGTCCCACGCCGGCCATGCACAGCAGCGCATTGACGGGCGTGCTCCCCGGAGGGCGGACGCGACCGAGTCGCGCCGGGAGCAGCCCGGATCGGCCGCCATCGAAGAGCATCCGCGCTTGGGAGTTGGCGCCGGCGATCAGGGTGGCGAGCACGGAGACGGTGCCCGCAACCCAGGCCAGGATGGCCGCTGCGCCGAGGTAGTGGTCAGCCAAGGTCAGGAACGGGACTGACGAGCGGCCGATGGAAGAGACGTTGTAATGGAAGCCGGTGACGGTGGCATAGGCGAAGAAGACGAAGAGAGCGCCGCCAATCGCGATCGACAGGTAGAGGGCTCTGGGGATGGTGCGTCTGGGGTTGCGGCACTCCTCGGCTAGGGCGGGCCCGTTCTCCCAGCCAATGAACATGTAGAGGGCGAGCGGGAAGCCCGCGGACAGGCCGGCAAGGCCACCGGTGAGGTGCGCCCAGGAGAACGGCACGCTGGAGAGATGGGCACGCTGGTCGATCAGGACAACGACGCAGACCATGAGCATGATCGCCACCTGCACGAGGACGGCCACGCCCACCGCTGTCGTCGAAAGCCTGACACCGCGGACCGTCAGCCAGATCGCGCCGACGGTCAGGATGAGCGTCAGTGGCTCCCAAGCTGGGTGCCACGATGTGTAGTGGGCGAGCGTCAATGCCACCATGCCGCCAGACATGGTGAACACGCCCGCGATCGCCACCGTGTATCCGACCGCCACCAGCAGGGCCGTGACGACACCGGCCCTCGCTCCCAAGGAGGTCTCGACGTAGGTGATGAAGCTACCCGCCGAGGGCTCCGCCTTCGTGAACTCGGCCACCGTGAAGGCGAGCAGGACAACGGCCACGCCCGCGGCGAGGATCGTCAACGGGGCGGCGACGCCGGCGGTGACGGCGATCACCCCGAAGGCGAAGTAGAAGTCGATCCCCGGCCCGATGTTGGCGACCGTGGAGGCCGTCACATCCGCCGTGCCCAGCCGGCCGTCTTTAGGGTGCGCACTCCGGCTCACCGCGGTCGAGGCTCCAACCGGGTGTCCATCCCGGGACCATACCCGGAAGGTGAGAGTGTGAGCCTTTTCAGGTGGTTACGTTGCGGTACAGGTGCACGGCGATCGTGAAGAACACGAGGAGGATCCCGGCTGACCAGGCGAGTGACTGCCATACCCAGTGGTGCGTGGGTTCGCCCTGCACGAGGGCGCGCACGGCGTTGATCGTGATGCTCACGGGCTGGTGTCGTGCGAAGGGCTGAAGCCAGTCGGGCATCGTGGCGACGGGGACGATCGCCGATGAGGCGAACACGAGGACGAAGAACGGCAGGATGCCGGCGACCTGGGCGGTTTCCGGGTCCTTCGTGAGCAGGCCGATGGTGGCGTAGATCCAGGAGAAGCAGTAGCCGAAGACGAGCACCAGCGCGAGCCCGGCGATGATCCCGCCGGCGTCGGCATGGAAGCTGAATCCCACCAGCAATCCCAAGCCGACCATCAACGCCAGCGCAAAGACGCTGCGGCTGAGGTCGGCGAGCGTACGGCCGGCGAGGACCGCGGAGCGGGCCATCGGCAGGCTGCGGAAGCGATCGATGATGCCGCTGCCCAGATCGTCGGCCAGCCCGATCGCCGTGGCCATGCCGCCGATCATTACCGCCTCGATGAACACGGCGGGGACGATGTAGTCGACATAGCTGCCTCCGGGAATGTGGATCGCGCCGCCCAACACGTAGCGGAACAGGACGAGCAGCATCGCCGGCTGCACAGCGGAGAACACCAGCAGGCGGGGATTGCGCAGGATGCGCAACAGGTTGCGCTTGGCGACGCCCCCGGTATCGCGCGCGGCGCCCGCCGTCGGCCGTGGCAGGTGTCGCGTCCGACGCCCGGTGGTATCCGGCTGCTGCGTCAACGCGAGAAGAGGCGCGTCGGGCGAGTGTCCATTTCGGTGCGCATCGTTGGCGTCAATCTGGGCCGTGTTGCCGGTGAGCGACAGGAACACGTCATCGAGCGATGGGTGGCGGATGCCGAGGTCCTCGAGCGCGATGCCGTCCTGTTGCAGGCGTTGCCCGGCCGCGATCAGCACTTGTGTGGCGCCCTTGGTGGGCATGCTCACGGTGCGCTGATCGCCATCGATGCGGGGGACGCCCTGCCCGAGCTCCGCGATCAGCGCTGCCGCTCGATCGAGCTCTGACGCGCTCGCGACGCGTGCCTCGAGCACGTCACCGCCGAGGCGGTCCTTGAGCTCGGCGGC
>JBEKAM010000332.1:0-2503 GCA_050015915.1 Solirubrobacteraceae bacterium | reverse complement strand
GAATGGCAAAGGTTTGGTTCATCACTGGGACGTCGAAGGGGTTCGGTCGCGTCTGGGCCGAGGCAGCGCTCGAACGAGGCGACCAGGTTGTGGCCACGGCGCGCGACCTCAACACGTTGACGGCGCTCGTGGACGCGCATGGCGACGCGGTGTTGCCGCTGCCGCTGGACGTTACGGACAAGCCCGCCGTGGACGCCGCGCTGGTGGCCGCGCATGAGCGCTTCGGGCGGCTGGACGTGGTTGTCAACAACGCCGGTTACGGTCTGTTCGGCGCGATCGAGGAGGTCAGCGAGCAGCAGGCGCGCGCGCAGATCGAGACGAACCTGTTCGGCGCGCTGTGGGTAACGAAAGCGGCGCTGCCGATCCTGCGCGAGCAGGGCTCCGGGCACATCATCCAGGTGTCCTCGATCGGTGGTGTGCAGGCGTTCCCCACGATCGGGCTCTACCACGCCTCGAAGTGGGGCCTGGAGGCGTTCAGCCAATCGCTCGCGGCGGAGGTCTCAAACTTCGGGATCAACGTCACGATCGTCGAGCCGACCGGCTACAGCACCGACTGGAGCGGGCCGTCCGCCGTGCGCGCCGATCCGATCGATGCGTATGAGCCGGTGCACGCGCAGGTCGGCGCGATGTTCGCCGCGCGGCGCCAGGGCCGTGGCGATCCACAGGCGACCGGCCCGGCGATCCTCGAGATCGTCGACGCCGAGAAGCCGCCACTGCGTGTGTTCTTCGGCGACGGGCCGCTGGAGATCATCCACGCGGAGTACGAGCGGCGACTGGCGCTGTGGGACGAGTGGGCCGAGCTGTCGGTCCGCGCTCACGGCAGCAAAGACTGAACGCGGGAGCGCTGTCCTCCGCCCGCGCCAAGGGGCACGGGCGGAGCGCGCTTGCTTTGCCGCTTGCTACTAGATCGCTGCCTCGACCAGCGAGGTGAACTCGGCCTGGCCAGAGACGTTCGGGTGGTAGCTTTCCGACAGCGGGTCGGATTGTCCGTTGAGCCATTCAGAGGACGAGCAGACCTCATGCGATTCGAACTCGCTCGTTGGGTTGACGAAGGTGAATTTCATCGCTTCGGCTCGCGCCTTGATCACGGCGTCGAGTTTTTCTGCTGATTCATTCATTTTCTTCTCATTGCCCGATGTCAGGAAGTTGATGTTGCACGTGGCGCCTTCCTTGGTGAACAGCTTCGGGTAGCCGAGCACGATCACCTGGGCGGTCGTCGCCTTGGCGCGAATGTCTTTGTAGGTCGTTTCCAGCAGGCCCGGCAGTTTTTTGGCGATAAATTCGTTCGCTTCGCTGATGGCGCTGCCGCAAGTAAAGTAGTACAGCGCGCAGTTGATGATCACGTTGCTGAAGCCTGCGTCGTTGCCGCCAATGGTGATTGTCACCAGGCTCGTAGAGCTGCTCAGTTTGCTCAGCTGTTTTTCGTTCACTTCCGGCGTCTTCGCCCCGCTGCACGCTTCGAAGTTCAGCGTGTAGCCCTTGGCTGCTGCGATCTTCGGGCCATAGGCGTCCGGGCTGCGATCGCATTCGCCTGATTCTTCGTAGAAGACGCGTGTGCCCACGCCCGAGGAGTATGAGTCCCCAAGCGCTACGTACTGCGGTGCTGCCGATGCGGCTGCTGTTGGCACGAGCACGCCAACGCACAGCGCAGCCAAGCCGATCACTCGGCGCAGATTCCCCATTCTCTTCTCCCTCTAGTGCGGATTCGCGCGGAGCAACGCCGGCCCTCAACAGCCTTCCGGCGCAGCTCGCACGCGCTGTGCGTTCAAACTATCCGCAGGTCACCGGCTGCGTCAATAGGTTGGAGACGTACGCGGCCTCATGCATCAATTGGGATGTGTGCGGGCTGCTCGGCGACGCGCACAAGCCACGTGTGTAGGTGTGGATAGCGGGATAGGTCGAAGCCGCCCTCGTCTGCCACGTGCGTGTACGCATACAGCGCGATGTCGGCGATCGTGTAGCGCTCGGCGACGAAGAACTTGTGGCTTGAGAGGTGGCGCTCCATTGCATCGAGTGCCGCGTAGCCGCTCTTGAGCTTCGCCTCTACCTCGGTGTCCGTCGGCTTGACGCGCGCGAACTGCGACCAGAAGCGCAGCACCGCGATGTTGGGCTCGTGGCTGTACTGCTCGAAGAACATCCATTGCAGTACCTGCGCACACTCGAACTCGTCTTCGGGGAGGTATGGGGTATCTCGCGAAAAGAACCAGGTGATTGCGTTTGACTCAGCGAGCGAGCGCCCGTCATCGAGCACGAGCGTGGGCACGCGCAGGCCCGGATTGAGCTCGCCGAGCAGCTCCAAGCGCCCAGCGCGCTCGACCACGTCGACCTCTTGGCGTTCATAGCTCAGGCCAAGGTGGGCGAACAGCAGCCGCACCTTGTAGCAATTGCCTGAGACACGGGAGTCATACAGCAGCACCCTGGCAATGTAGCTTCCCTGTGGTGCTGCGGCTCGTCACGATCCCGATCAGCCACTACTGCGAGAAGGCGCGGTGGGCGCTCGATC
>JBEKAM010000331.1:0-2529 GCA_050015915.1 Solirubrobacteraceae bacterium | reverse complement strand
GTCGACCTAGACCCGCATGCGGCGCTCGACGCACTCACCCGCCCGCACCCTAGCGAGCGACCCCAGCTCTACGGCGATGGCCACGCAGCCGAGCGCTGCGTGCGAGCGATCGACGAGTTGTAGAACCCCTGGGAAACGCATCCCGCCGGCCGGGACGGGAGACTATGCGCTCGATGAGCCCGTCCGCTGCACCCCACTCGTGAGCGAGCCCTCCACGACGGTTCGCGTGGGCGTGGTCGGCCTGGGCTACTGGGGGCCCAACCTCGCACGCAACTTCGCTGCGATTCCCGGCTGTGAGCTGGCGTGGCTGTGCGATGGCGACGAGCAGGCACGCGCGAAGCTCGAGCGCGCCTTCCCAAACGCACGATCCACCGGCGAGATCGCCGACCTACTTGCGGATACGCAGCTGGACGCGATCGTGCTGGCAACACCAGTACCCACCCACGCCCAACTAGCGATCGCCGTAGCCGACGCAGGCAAGCATTGTTTCGTAGAGAAGCCGCTTGCGACCACTGCCGCGGATGCCGAGCAGGCAGTCGCGGCCGCCGAGCGCGCGGGCAAGATCCTGATGGTCGGCCATCTGCTGGAGTACCACCCCGCGGTGGGGCGGTTGAAGGAGCTGATCGACTCAGACGAGCTCGGCGACCTCTACTACATCTACGGTAACCGCCTCAACCTGGGCAAGCTGAGGGCTGACGAGAACGCGCTGTGGAGCCTCGGCGCGCACGACGTGTCGGTGGCGCTGCACCTGATCGGCGAAGAGCCAAGCGAGTGCCTTGCCCATGGCGCGTCATATGTACGCGAGGGCGTGCAGGACGTGGTGTTCTGCTATCTGCGCTTCCCTTCAGGCATCGTCGCCCACCTGCATCTCTCATGGCTCGACCCGCACAAGGAGCGGCGTATAACCGTCGTGGGGGCACGCAGGATGGCTACCTTCGACGACATGCTGATCGAGGGCAAGCTGACGATCTACGACAAGGGCTTCGACGAGGACACACGCTCTTGGGGTGAGTACATAGCCCGCTCCGGCGACACGTTCTCGCCGCGCATACCCAACGTCGAGCCGCTGCGCATCGAGTGCGAGCACTTCATCGAGTGCATTCGTAGCGGCGCAACCCCTAGATCGGACGGTCATAGCGGCCTACGGGTCGTGCGTGTGCTTGAGGCGCTACAGCGCTCGCTCGACAGCTGACGATGCGACGAGCTGCGCGCGCCCGCGTAGGGGCTGCTGCTCAGGCAGTGACGCCGGTGCGCCGGCGCTCCACTCCATCAAAGCGCTGGCGCCGGCGGCGATCGATGCGCCGCGATCCAGTCCCGTGGCGGTCCACCAGACGCGCCACAGCGTCGAAGTGCTGCTGGCGGCGGCGATCCATCCGCACAACCGGACCCATGTTGCTGCCTACGAGCCTCAACACATACGCATCGCGGGTTTTGCTGTAGCGGATAAATGGCCGCATCAACGCAAACCAGTGCCGGGCTACATAACGACGGGGACGCTTGACTGTACGCATGCTCATTCCTTGATACGCGGCTGCACAATGCGGAGGGTTGCGTAGGAATTCTTACAGATCGTACGCGTCCATAGCGCCAGGTGGCCCAGCCACATGACGCTTGGACTGCCCGACGAGCGCTACTCGACGCTTACCGTACCCTCACCGGAGAGCTCAAAAGCGCTGTGCAGGGCCTGCACTGCATGCTCGACGCGGTCGCGGTCGATCACGCAGGAGATCTTGATGGGAGAGGTGGAGATCATGTCGATGTTCACGCCTTCCGCCGCCAGCACGCCGAACACCTTCGCCGCCACTCCCGGGTGCGAACGCATGCCAGCACCCACGATCGACACCTTGCCCATGTCCTCGTACGTGCTCAGGTTCGCAAATGCCTCACCTGTCAACGGCTCGAGCGCGACGCGCGCGGTGCGCAGATCCTCACGCGGCACCGTAAAGGAGATCTCCGCCTGGCCGCCCGCAGACACAGGCTCGTTCTGCACAATCATGTCGACGTTCACGTTCGCATCTGCCATCGCCTCAAAGATGCGCGCTGCCGCCCCTGGTGTGTCGGGGACGCCCGTGAGCGTGACCCTCGCTTCCGAGGTCGAGTGCGTGACGGCTGTGATCAGCGGCTGCTCCATCATCTCTCCTTCCGGCACCACAAAGGTACCTGGCTCTTCGTCGAACGAAGAGCGGCAGTGAATGTTCACGCCGTGGTTGCGTGCGTACTCGAGCGAGCGCAACTGCAACACGCCAGCTCCTGAGGCCGCCATCTCGAGCATCTCCTCGAAGGACACCGTCTCCAACTTGCGCGCGTTGGGCACAATCCTCGGGTCAGCCGAGTACACGCCCGCGACGTCTGTATAGATCTCACACACCTCTGCATTCAGCGCCGCCGCCACCGCCACCGCGCTCGTGTCCGAGCCGCCGCGACCGAGCGTCGTGACATTCCTGGCGTTCTCTGAGACGCCCTGGAAGCCGGCCACCAGCACGATGTTGCCCTCCTCCAGCGCCGCCCGAATGCGATCCGCGCGCACGT
>JBEKAM010000330.1:0-2552 GCA_050015915.1 Solirubrobacteraceae bacterium | reverse complement strand
GCCCGAGCTTTTCAGTAAGGATCGTCTTACCGCTCGGTGCGCGGACGATCAGTTCGCTAGGGACGATCGTCGAGGCGATGAAGACGAGTACGCCACCGGCGTGCAGATGGGCGGGAATCGGAGCCCGTCGCAGTCGCCGCAATGTGCCGGATGTTCGCGCCAGCACCGTGTCGGAGGGGTTCTTCAGCAGACCGTAGATGATCGCGTAAGGGTGCGGTTGGCAGGCCCGCCACACCGCCCAGGAGAACAGGTTGGGTTTGCGCCCGGACAGGCTTTCGCCGCCGCCCCCTCCATTGGTGATTTCGACCGACAGTGCAAAGTGGATGTGCCCGAGGAAGCGGTCGGCTTCGCCCGTGTGCGAGAACGCCGGTCCGCCGGGAACGCGACGGTGGACGAGCGCGCGAATGCCGTGCTGCAGGAATTTCAGCAGGTGTTTGGTGCACCCCACGAACCGGTGCAGCTTCAGTACACGCAGCACCCTGCCGTTCGTGTCGAGCTCGGCCAGCGAGACGGGGATCGGCGTGGGACCGCGGACCACCTGGTAGTAGAAGCCGATCGGGCCTCCCAGCTGTGCCGGCACGATCGCTACGGGCGATGTGATCTGCGGGCCGTTGCTCATGCGCAGGCGCACGCTCTGCACGCCTGGGGGCATCCGGCCGAAGATCGTGAGTAGTCCTTCGTTGCAGTTGACTTCAGGTGGTACCGATCCTTCAGAGCGCGAGAAGCATCCCTGGATGCCGCCGCTGCTCGTCGTGAGGATTCTCGCCTTCAGCGGATGCGAGGTCGAGCATTCTTCTCGCCGATGTCCGTTGGCCGATCCCGTTGGTTCCACCAGGACTTCATAGGCGCCGCCCGCCGCAGTTCTGCCCTTGCCGATGACCACCGCGCCCGCGGGAGGATGCGACACGGTCGGTTCCTTTTCGTGAATGGCTATCCCCAACGTCGTGTCGAGCCGTTTGTACACGCCTTCGATTCCGGCCAAGACCTTGATCCGCTCCTGCTCCAGCGCCTTGGTCTTCGCGATCAGCGCCTTCTCGGCAGACCCCTCGTAGACGGCCAGAAGACTGGAGATCGAAGGTGTGGGAGCACGCGTGCGTGCGCGTTGCTGAACTTCTTCCTGTTTGGTCCGAAGTTCTTTCGTTCCCGCCGGCAGAGTCTGATAACCGCTGGACACCCACGCCCTCATGTCCGCGCACACATTCGGAATTGGCGGAGCGAGTTGTTCTTCGAATTCCGCGATCTCGGCGTTCACCAAGTGTGTCAGGGTGGGATTGCTCCAGTGCAGAGAACGGACCGCGCCGGCGAACGCGAGCAACGCCTGACGATCGGGTTGCTCCAACGTCAAGCCCAGTGCGCGACCCAGCTCGCTTTCCAGTTCGCTCAACTGTTCGTCCTCACGCTGCGATTCACCGACCCGCCGCGCGAAAGGCGTGGACGACGACGGTTCCGGTGGAGCGCCCTTCAACACACCCGTGCATTCAGAGTCGAGCTTGCCCGCCAGCCCTTCGACCGCTGCCTGCGTTGCTGGGGCATTCGCCAACGCCGCCTGCGCATAGACATACCCCGCCGCGAGATACGAGTCGGTCGCGGTCTTGTCCTGCGTGGAGACGCCAGAAGCCGATGCTGCTGAGACCACATAAGCCACACCGAGCACAGCTATCACCGCTGGCGCTCCCCACAGCGCTACACGTCTGATCGAACGCCACATGGCTCGCCTCAGTTCCGCGCGCGGTGACGGCTGTGCTTACGGGCTTGCCGTTCCAGCTTCCTTAGTTCCCGCACGGTGATCGTCTGAGAGGCCGGCGGGGGTTCGATCACGAGTGGGAAGTTGATTGCGGGAATCTCCACCGTGGCGGATATCACCGTCCCCTTGGCGTGCTCGGTGATCACCGTGCGTACCGGCAGGCCGTCCTGCGTGAGCGACACTTCAAGCGTGGCCGTCGATGGCTGCGGCGCCGGAAGTCCCAGCCGTGCGACGGACGCAAGGTGTTCGCGCTTTAGCTGTTCCGGTTCGAGGACCGCGAGAAAGCTCGTGACCGGCTGGCCGTAGAGCGTCCCGGTGCCCAGTTCGCGCACTTCTTTCGCCCCGTCCAGCGCCTTGCGCAGTCCTTCGAACGGCGGTTCCGCCAGCGCCGGCTCGCCGATCTTCGGCTCGGCGATCTTGGGGGCTTTTACGTGCTTCCCGTTGACGGTGATCAGTTCGGCGAGTCCCCCCGGGCCGAGCTTGACCCACGGCCGGCCATGGTCCTTGGAGGCGAGGGCACGAAGATAAAAGTAAGTGGCGCTGCCCACCTCGCGAAACGTCAACGGATGCCCAAACAAGCTGAGGACGACATTCCCCGCCGGCGGAGAGGTCGTCTCTTCCCCAGATATTCCCCCTCCGAGCAGTAGCTTCAGCAAACCCAGAATCTTGCCCTCGCTATGTGGAACAGTGACAGAGGTCTTCTCCGAGAAGCGCAGGCTCGTGACCTTCAGTTCCCCCATCTTCTGCTCGAGCATCTGCAGGCTGGGTGGGATGCTCGCCGGCGTCTGAGCCTGCGCCCACGCCGGCA
>JBEKAM010000329.1:0-2553 GCA_050015915.1 Solirubrobacteraceae bacterium | reverse complement strand
GCGTTCAAAGAGCCCCGCCGACACGCGATCACGGGACAGCCGCGAAGTCGAGTAGAGCACGACGCCATCGAAGCGCCGGTTTCTGCGGTCGCGCGCCTCGGCAATCAACTCCGACCAGCCGGGCCGGTCGTCATCGGCACCCGTCTGTTCGTCGGTGAACTCGCAAACGACCGACCCGCCCAACTCCGCAATGCGCCTGCGTCCCTCCTCGAACTGGCTCGGGAAGCTAAGTGAGGGGTCCTGCTTGTCGCGGGTGCTGATCCTTGCATACGCGGCGAAGTGCGTCATCGGCTCAGTCCTTGAGCCTTGGACTGCTCGGCCGCGCACGGCCCGTCATCAACGCCTCTGAGGCGCAGGACCCGATGAGAGCAACGCTCGGATCGCGGACAACTGAGCGTGGGTGCGAGCATCGTCGCTCCTGGCAACAAGCAACTCGAATGTCGATTGGAAGGCATGGGGGGAGCCACTGTCTGCTTGATCGTCGGGCTTGGAGGGGCGCCGAGTGCGCCCGCCGTCTGTCGCACGCTGACGGGCGCGTCCCTCGTGCGCGGGCGCAATGAGTCTGCCCATGCGCCCGGTCATGCGCCCGAGCCGGAGGCGGCGCCGCTCGCACCGCCTGATCCCTGAGCCCGGCGCCGGGCATTCGTAGATCGTCGTTGGTGCTCGACGTGTTCGGCGGGCGTGGCGCATCGCCGTCGATCAGACCAGACCCGAGCCGCGATCTCAAGGTCCTGACTTCGGGGCGTACCGCCGCGCCGAGATGGCAGGCCCTTCCCGCCCCGGTGGCGGACTGCGCCTGCGTGACGCTCGCGCGCCTCGCAGGACTCGCAAAGCAACCCTGTCCGCTCAGGAGACCGTTCCCCGGCGCGGTTGCCGTGAATGTCATAGCCGCCCCAGCGGCACCAGCGTATGCCGGCCGCTTGCGCTTGTTCCTCTAGCGGCGCGATGGTGGTGCGCCACCACTCGGGGTACAGCGCCCTGAGCATCGCGCGCTCTCCCTTGCCCGCGAACGACCCACAATTGCACTCACCGCTCCTGTGCAGGAGCGCGGCGGCGGGCGACTCGGGGATTGCGTGCTCTGCGCGGTACTCGCGCGTGTCCTCGCCAGTCCAGTCGATCAGCGGGCACGCGAATACCATCGAGCCGCCTGGGCGGTTCACCGACGGTCGCTTGGCTCGGCGTCGTGACTCGGCTCGCCTGATGCCGGAGAGAAAGAGCACCCTTGCGCTGCGTGGATGCCCTTGCTTACTCTCTCTCAGCAGCGCCATGAGCTGCCGTTCCTTAAGCCGGTTGTAGGCTCGGCCGTGCGCGGCCGGGCCGGGGAATCCATGCGGGCACTGACCGAGATCGCCGCCTGAGGCGCGACCATACGCCTTTCGATCGTGTGCGATGAACGCTTCGAGCGTAAGTTCAGCGTCCGATTCGCGCGCTGATATGTAACGCGCCCACCACACCAAGTCCCCGAGCACGAGACGGCGAAAGGCATCGCCAGCACTGAGTACGCGGAGCGGCTTGCCGAGCCACCCCGCATATTCGCTCACGAACTCGGCGACGCCGGGAACGGCGGTGCCCGTGTCGATCCAGACAAGCGCTTGATAATGCTCGCGGCAACGATGCGCGAGCGCCGTCGAGTCGTTACCGCCACTGAACAGGCACCATGAGACGACCGGCTCGTGCTCGGCACACGCCCGAGCTATAACCTCGTCCGGCTGCTCGTCGCTTCTCTGGCGCTTACTCACGATCCGCCTCCACGGGGGGCGCGGTGGGAGCAGTCCAGCCCGGCTTGCGAAACACGAGCACGTCCTCGTGGGCGACGACCAGCGTGCGGTCCCCCCGCGCCCGACGGCGCCGCGCATGGAGCGTCTGCCAGAAGGACGGCCGCATGACAAGCTCGCTGTCGCGGACCGTCGCTAGCAGGCCGATAACACGCTGCCAATACAGCAGGCCGACCCCTTCGCAGAGTGCGATGGTTTCACCCGAGAGGTTCCGTAGCGCGCCCCTGCCACCGGAGCGCATGTCCTTGGTGACGCACACGAGAAACCCGCCGGGCTTGAGCACGGTCGCACACGCTTGGTAAATGCCGGCCATCGCGTTCCGATACGTGCTCCCCCGTGCGTGCCCGAGATTCCGGCGGTCCCGGCTGTAGTTCGTCGTGTCCTCCCGGCGCAGCGGCTCCGGCCCGTTCACCGGGTTGAGGTCGGCGACCTCGCAGGCATAAGGTGGCGAGGTAAGGATCAGGTCGGCCGCGCCAACAGCGATGCGGCGAACGTTGCTCACCTGCTCCGCGTTCAGCAGGCGCGGCGCGCGTAGGCTGAGCACGCGCGCCAGTTCTCGCGCGTCTCCTTCGGCTACTTGCGCCAGCGAGCGGGTGCGGCGATCCTCGTGGGCGTGTTCGATGTTCGCAGCGGCGAGCTTGGCCCAGCGGGGCTCAAGCTCGACGCCGATCGCCCGTCGGCCGAGGTCGATCGCCTCCACTAGCGTCGTGCCGATGCCGCACATCGGATCGACCACGAGCGCCCCCGGCTCGCTGTATGTCTCGATCGCCCGTCGCGC
>JBEKAM010000328.1:0-2564 GCA_050015915.1 Solirubrobacteraceae bacterium | reverse complement strand
CGTCTATTGCGGCGCGATTCGACGAGGCCCTCGACCTCGAGCTGACGCAGTGCCTCGCGTACAGGGGTGGCGCTGACGCCGACCATCCGCCCGAGCTCGACCTGGGAGAGCTCGGCTCCGGGCGCTATCTCACCGGAGAGGATCATCTGGCGGAGCGTCTCGGTCGTGTAGGCAGCGGCCTCGCGACCGCGGCTGCCCGCGGGCTTTGTCTGAGCGCTCGCCGCCTTGACGGTCATCGGCCACCCACATCCAACACCACGCGACCGAAGATATCCCTGCCGGAGGCGGCCTCGTGCGCAGCCGCCGCGTCGGCCAGCGGGAAGCGGTGGAACACGGGTGCAGGCTCGATCTGACGGTCGCTGAGCGCCTGCCAGACCTCGCGTGTCATTGCCTCGCTGGCGCCGCGCTCGCCGATGATCGACAGATGCTTGCGGTAGAGCAGCCGCATGTCGACCGTCACCGCACCGCCGCCGTGCGCGCCGCAGGTGACAAGCCGACCGTACTCGCGTAGCGATGCGAGCGACTCGCCGAACAGCTCGGGCGAGGAGATGTTCTCGAACACGACGTCGCAGCCGCGGCCGTCGCGTGTGAGCTCGCGGACCCGCTCGGACCAACCCGGCTGGGAGTAGTCGACGAGCGCATCGACGCCGAACAGCTCACGGCAGCGATCGAGCTTCCACTGAGCGCCGGCCGCGGCGATCACCCGCGCGCCGAGCGCCTGGGCGATGAGGATGCCGGCGATGCCGAGCCCGCCACCAGCGGCCATCACGAGCACGTCCTGGCCGGCCTGCAGTTGCCCGGCGTACTTGAGCAGGTTCCACGCCATCGGGTAGTTGACGGCCATCGCCGCCGCTTGGGCGAAGTCGATGTGGTTGGGGATGCGCACGACGCTGACCGCGGGGACCGCACACAGCTCAGCGGCGCCGCCGTCGACGTGCACGCCGAGCGCGCGGTGCTCGAAGCACGCGTTCGTGCGCCCCGACAGACACATCTCGCATTCGCCGCAGAACAGCGTGCTCGTGGCCGCGACGCGATCCCCGGGCGAGAAGGCGGTGACGTACTCCCCCACCGCCACCACAACCCCCGTGGGATCGGAGCCGAGGACCCGCGGCAACGTCACGTGGAAGTCCGCCCCGCGACGCCTGACCTCTACGTCGAGCGTGCGCCCGACGCTAACCGCGCGCACCCCGATCAGCACGTCGTCTGGACCAGCAACCGGTTCGGGCCAGTCGGCGTACTCGAGTACCTCAGGCCCCCCGAAGGAACGGATCACGAGTGCCTTCACAGGCCAAAGTCTATAGACTTATTTTTATGAGGGAGTTCGCGCTGGGGAGCATCGCGGGAGCAATCGGCCCGGTCGCGGTTGCGGTCGAGGGTGAGCGCGTGTTTGCGCTGCCGGGTGAGCCGTCGATGCGCGCGGTGCTCGATGACTGGGAGGGGTGGCTGGCGCGGATCGAGCGCGAGCTCGAGGAGGGCGCGCTCGGCGCTGGCACTCCGCTCTCGGAGGCGAAGCTGCAAGCGCCGCTACCGGAGCCGCGCAACCTGTATATGGCGGGCGCCAACTACGCTGACCATGCCCGCGAGATGCGTGGGCTGCCGGAGGATGCGCCGATCGTGCCCTCGCCGCACGGCCCGTTCTTCTTTCTGAAGCCGACCACCACCGTGATCGGGCCCGGCGAGCCGGTGGTCATGCCCGAGGGCGTCAAGCGCCTGGACTGGGAGGTGGAGCTCGCGGCGGTGATCGGCCGTCCGGCGCACAAACTAAGCGAGGCAGAGGCCCTTGACTGCGTCGCCGGCTACATGGTTCTGAACGACATCTCCGCGCGCGATCGCTTCAAGCGCGACCCTGCGCCGGAGCCACCGATGACCTTCGACTGGTTCGCACAGAAGGGCTGGGCGACGTCGTGCCCGATCGGCCCGTGGCTCGTGCCCGCCAAGTTCTGCCCCAACCCGGGTGAGCTGCGGATGACGCTCACGGTCAACGGCGATGTCGAGCAGAGCTCCTCCACAAGCGAGATGATCTTCAACCTCCCCCAGCTGATCGCGTACGTGAGCGCGATCGTGCCTTTGCTCCCGGGCGATGTGATCTCCACGGGCACGCCGGCAGGCGTCGGCGCGGGATCGGGCAGGTTCCTCGCGGTGGGCGATGAGGTGGTGGCCGAGATCGAGGGTCTCGGTGTTTTGCGAAACCCGATAGCTGGGAGCTGAGGATGTCCGATCTGATCAAGCGCATGGCCCACGTCGCGCTGCACGTCCCCGACCTGGATGCGTCGGTGGGCTGGGCGACGACGGTGATGGGCATGCGCGAGGTGACCCGCGAGGACGGAACTTCGTATCTGACGCACGCCGACTGCCACCACTCGCTGCAGCTGATCGACGCCGATCGCTCGGCACTCGATCACATCGCGATGGAGGCACACGACGAGGCGGCGCTCGAGCTGTTGATCGCGCGATTGCGTGAGCGCGGGGTGACTATCGTCTCGGAGACTCCCGAGGAGCCGGGTATCGAGCGCGCGGTCCGCTTCCTCGGCCCGGAGGGACACGTGATCGAGGTCTTCACGGGG
>JBEKAM010000327.1:0-2599 GCA_050015915.1 Solirubrobacteraceae bacterium | reverse complement strand
AGCGCACCCGTGATGGCTGGTGGGGGCGCGGCTCAAGAGCTGGAAGTCTGGCGAGCGAATCTGCGCGAGCTACTGCAGGTGAGCCCGGCGGCGGAGTCATCAGTCGAGTGCGCTGAGAGTTTCGCCGAGATGTTCGTGCGCGTGCATGAGCGCGAGATCGAACAGCGGCGGCACGCTGGTCTCGTGCGCGACGTTCACGGTGACCTGCGCTGCGAGCACGTGCTCGTCGTGCCGACGGTACGCATCGTCGACCGCATCGAGTTCGATCCGTCGCTGCGTCACACGGACATCGCCTGCGATCTGGCGTTCCTGGCGATGGACCTCGAGGCGCTCGGTCAGCGCCATGGTGCAGAGCGGCTGCTTGCGAGCTACCGCGCCAGCGGCATGGATGCGGGCAGCGATGCGCTGCTCAGCTTCCATGGAGCACATCGGGCCCTGGTCAGAGCCAAGGTGGCGTCAATCGGTGCGGCCGAGCACGCCGACGAGCGAGGCGCTGCACTGAGCGCACAGGCGGCGTCCATGTTGCTGCTAGCCACACGCTTGTGCTGGCGGGCGCGGGGCCCGGTCGCGATCGTCGTCTGCGGGCCGTCTGCCAGCGGCAAGTCCACGCTGGCGGCGGAGCTCGCGCGTCGCTCCGGACTCGAGGTTCTTTCCTCGGATGCCGTGCGCAAGTCCGCCGCGGGTCTGCAGCCGACCGATCGCGCCGCCCCTGAGCACTACAGCCACCATTTCACCCATCACGTCTATGAGCTGCTCGCGGGTGAGGCGCGCGCGCGGATCAGTGCCGGGCGCGGCGTGATCGTCGATGCGACCTGCCGCTCGCGTGTGGAGCGGTCCACGCTGTTGGGCCGTCTCGCGCGCACGGGCGTTCCTCGGCTCGTGGTGCGCTGTGTTGTTCCCCTTGAGGTTGCCCTGCGGCGCGCCGCAGCCCGCACGCACGACCCGTTGCGCGTGTCCGACGCCGACCCGCAGATCGTGGCCGAGCAATATCGGTCGTTTCAGGCGCTCGAGGAGCTGCCGCCAGAGGACGTGCTCGAGCTGGATACGCAGCCACCGTTGGACGTGCAGGTCGGCCGGGTGACGCATGCGCTGGACCGCTTGCTCTCACTCCTGGAGTAGACCCCGTCAAGCGCCGCTCAGTAGTCGCCACGGAGCAGCCGGGCGGCTTTCACCGATGTGCGAGGCCGTTCGTGAGGGATAGCTTCAATAGCGAGACGGAGTTGTGTAGGTATATCGAGGAGGACTTCGAATGAGCACCATGACTCAGCAGCTGGGACCCGGGCAATGGGTTGAGTACTTCGACTCGCTGGCGCCGAGTCTCGACGGGTTGCTCGTGACGATAGAGCTCATGAGCGAGCAGTTGGGGGACCAGATCGATGTCGAGCGACTACCGCTTGAGACGATCGGCTACGACCACAAGGACAAGGTTCTGGAGATCGCCGTCGGAGGTCACGGCGTGCGCTATCCGGTACTGCTGCGCCACTTCATCTATAGCCCGCAGACAATCAGCATCGCGGAGTCGGGATCGATCAGCCCCTCTGCAATCCTCGTTACCGATGCCAGTGGCGCTCGTACGCTGATTCGCCTGTTCGAGCCGGTCGCACTCGAGCAATAGCCTGGTCCGCCGGCCGGGTGAAAACCATGTCCACCAGCGCCGCTCTGCCACCCGCCGTGGCTATCTTCGCCCCCAACCCGCTGCTCACGGTCACGCTGGAGCTCGAGGGCAGCGAGCGCCAGAGCATTCATTTCCACGCGGGCGGGCAGGGCGTGTGGGTGGCGACGATGGCCCTCTGCATGGGTGCCGCGCCGGTGTTGTGCGGGCTGCTCGGCGGTGAGCCGGGCGAGCTGCTGCGCCCGCTGATCGAGAAAGTGACCGGTCCTTGCGCCCGGCTTGTGCAGAGCGTGAGCGCGAGCGGTTGCTATGTGACCGATCGTCGCTCGGGGGAGCGCAAGCTGCTCGCGATGAGTCTCAGCGATGCGCCGTCGCGGCACGAGCTCGACGAGCTGTGCTCGCTGACGTGCTCGCAGGCGCTCGCTTCCGGTTGGCTCGTGATCACCAACCCCTTGCCGGGTGACTCGCTGCCGCTCGAGGTGTACCGAAACCTCGTCGAGGATGCGCGCGGGTGCGGCTGCCGCACGCTCGTCGATCTGTCCTCGCCGCGCTTGGATAGCGCACTCGCGGGTGAGCCTGACCTGGTGAAGATCAACGACTGGGAGCTCGCGGAGTTCATCAGCGGCCCCGTGTCCACGCCCGAGCTGATGCTCGCGGGCGCGGAGCGTCTGTGCGAGCACGGCGCGCGCAGTGTGATCGTCACACGTGGGGAGCTGCCGGCACTCGTGTTGCACGAAGGCGTCGCCTGGCAGCTGGCGCCGCCTCGCTTCGAGCACGGCTTCCGCGAGGGTTGCGGCGACTCGATGATGGGTGGGCTGGTCGCCGCATGGGCTCGCGGCGAGAGCTTTGAGCGTGCGCTTGTGCTCGGTGCGGCGGCAGGTGCGGCGAACTTCCTCAGACGGGGGGTGGGGCACGCGTCCCGGGAAGTGGTCGAGCAGCTGGCCGACGCGGTCACACTGGAGCCCTGGGCAGCTGCGCAGGCGGCCT
>JBEKAM010000326.1:0-2601 GCA_050015915.1 Solirubrobacteraceae bacterium | reverse complement strand
CGGACGCATCGTTGTGCTCGAGCACGGCCAGATCGCCGAGCAGGGCACTCACGACGAGCTGATCGCAGCTGAAGGGCGCTACTTCGAGCTGTACAGCGACTGGGCCTCGCAAGCGGCAGCGTAGGTGCTGCGGCTAGCGGGTAGCGAGGAGTACGCTCGCTGCCAACCTCGAGAAACGAGAGACGCCATGAAGAAACTCCTGGAGCTGATCCTCTGCATCCTGCATCCGGTCGCCGTGGTCCTCATCTGGATCAACCTGCTGTTTCGCAGAGACATCGGGTTCCTGGCGAAGCTCACCTGGGCGATCGTCGCGATCGTGCCGCTGATCCCATTCGTATACGTCCTCACCGGCAACGACTTCATCTAGCGCGCCGTGCCGACAGCCGCCAGATCAAGCAGACGGCCCGAGCACACCGCGCTCGTACTCGCCGGCGGCGGAGCACGCGGCGCATACGAGGCCGGCGCGCTCTCGGCGCTGGCACCGGCGCTCGCGGCGGACGGCCACGCCCCGGACATCATCGTCGGGACCAGCATCGGCGCGCTCAACGGCGCTTTCTTCGCGTCGCGCGCAGACGATCCGCTCGAGATGACCGCGACAGCCGCGCTCACAATGTGGCGTGAGCTGGGCTGGGACGACGCGCTGCGCCCGCTGCTCGCGCCGGCAGAGCTCGCTCGTCTGCTCGGGGCAGGCGTGATGCTCGCCGGGCTGCCCGGTGGCGGACTGGCCGGGCTACTCGACCCCGCGCCACTGCGCGGCACGCTCGAGCGACTCGTGTCGTTCGAGCGGATCGCTGAGAACGTGCGAGACGGCTCGTTGACGGCAGCAGCGGTCGTCGCCACCGCCTACCACACAACGCGCAGCGTGGTTTTCCACCACGGCGGACCAGAGCTCGGACTCGACCCGTTGCACGCGATCGACTATTTCTCAACCACTCTGACACCCGAGCACGTGCTCGCGTCGGCGGCAATCCCAGGGGCGTTCCCAGCGGTTGAGATCAGCGAGCCGCACGAGGCGTCGGGCTGGTACGGCGATGGCGGCGTGCGCCTGAATGCGCCGCTCTCGCCGGCGCTCGCGCTGGGCGCAGACCGCGTCGTCGTGATCGGCCTGAACTCGTCCGTAACGCACGCCGGAGCCTCAGCTCGCCCCGACGCACTCGACGGCGTCGCACAGCTTCTGCAAGTGGTGCTCGCCGATCAGCTCGCCGGAGACGTGGCGACGCTGGCCACCGTCAACGAGACGCTTTCACCAAAACGAGCGACCACCACCAAGACCAACACCGGCAAACGCCGTGCCCACCACCGCACGGTCCCATACATCTTCATCGCACCTACCGACCGCCTCGAGATCGGGCGGCTGGCGCGTGAGATCTACAAGCGTCGCTACGCGAGCATCGCCGGTTTCGTGCGCGACTCCAACATCGCGTTGCTCGGGCGGATCGTCAACGCTGAGCGCAGCGCAGTCCACGGGGAGATCCTCAGCTACCTGTTCCTCGCACGCGAGTTCCTCGATGAGCTGATCGAGCTGGGCCGACGCGACGGCGAGCGCTGGATCAACTCACAGCACGACGCCGGCCTGTGGCAGGTTGGCCTGCCAACCATCTAGGAACTGCTTCGAAGCCCACGCACCCCGCGGCAGCCGTCAACCGCGCGAACTCCTCGCCTCAGCCCCCAAAGTGCCTATGGGCGACTGCGACGATCTTCGCGCACAAACCTGTACGCCAGCCACACGATCACCGCCACGAGCACACCCAGCACCAGGAGTTCACGCGCGACCGACAGAATGGCTTCATGCTCGACCATCGAGCGTAAATGCTACGCCGCCGCACGCGGATGAGCCACTCATGCCTTCAGGACGCAAGCGCCGCAATACGGGGGCAAGCTCACTCCGGGACAGGGACTCGAACCCCAATCTCCCGGACCAGAACCGGGCGTCACTGCCAATTGGACTATCCCGGACAGTGTCTGGCGTAGAGAATAGCCAACTCGCCAGCGGACCCAACAACACGGACTCGGCAGCTTCTAGGGCGTCGATGGTCAAGCGAGGCAAGGACGCAGTGAGCGTGGCGTGCGCTAGCACGCGAGCGATCGAGGACGCCGCTCGCGCCGGCCAGCGGCGTCCTAGAAGGCGGCGGGTGTGCCGTTGGGCGCGAAGTAGGTCGTGATTGCCTCCTCGAGCCCGGGGTCGAGCACGAGCAGCACCTCGTCGCCCGCTTCGATCACGGTGTCTGGCTTGGGCACGAAGCCTGAGCGCCCGCGCAGCACGGAGATGATCAGGCTGCCTTCCGGCAGCGCGATGTCGGAGATCCGCTCGCCGACGGTGGGGGCGTCGGGGCTTACCTCGAGCTCGATGATCTCAAGGCGCTCCTCTTCCAGTGCGAGCAGGTGCACGAGGCCGTAGCGGGGCACCTCGTGCTCGATCAAGCGCAGGATCAGGTCGGTGGCGGAGACCGCCGGCTGGATCCCCAGTAGCCGGAAGTGATCGTGGTTGCGGGGGTTGTTGACGCGCGCGATGACTCGGTCGCACAGGTACTTCTCCTTGGCTACCTGGCAGGTAAGGATGTTGTCCTCGTCATCCCCAGTGACTGCGATGACGAGGTCGGC
>JBEKAM010000325.1:0-2602 GCA_050015915.1 Solirubrobacteraceae bacterium | reverse complement strand
CACGAGCTCCTGGTCGCGGTTGGCCTTGAACTGCGCAAGGCGGGCGAGCTGTTCGCGCTCTGACTCGGGATCGACGCGCAACAGGTCGGGCACCTCGATGTCGTCCTCCTTGTAGGCGTTTACGCCGACGACGATGTCCTGGCCGATGCGGTAGCGCTCCTGGTAGCCCCAGGCGGACTCGTCGATCTCGCTGGTGATGAACTCGATCGCGTTGACAGAGCCGCCGAGCACGTCGACCTTGGCGATTAGCTCGTTGGCGCGGGTTTCGATCTCGTCGGTGAGCGACTCGACGAAGTAGGAGCCGGCGAACGGGTCGACGGTGTCGGTGGCACCGGACTCGCTCGCGAGGATCTGTTGCGTGCGCAGCGCGATTTTTGCTGCCCGCTCGGTGGGCAGTGCGAGCGCCTCGTCGAAGCCGTTGGTGTGCAGCGACTGGGTGCCACCGCAAACCGCGGCGAAGCCCTGAAGGGCTACACGCACGATGTTGTTCTCAGGCTGCTGGGCGGTGAGCGTGACGCCGCCGGTCTGGGTGTGGAAGCGCAGCATCGTGGCCTTTGGGTTGGTGGCGCCGAAGCGCTGTTTCATGATCTGCGCCCACATGCGCCTGGCGGCGCGGAACTTGGCCACCTCCTGGAAGACGTTGTTGTGGCCGTTGAAGAAGAACGCCAGGCGCGGGGCGAACTCGTCCACGGACAGCCCGGCGTCGATCGCCGCCTGTACGTAGGCGATGCCGGAGGAGAGCGTGAAGGCGACCTCCTGCACGGCTGAGCAGCCCTTCTCGCGGAAGTGGTAGCCGGAGATGGAGATCGTGTTCCAGCGCGGCACATGCTCGTGGCAGTACTGGAACAGGTCGGTGGTCAGGCGCATGGTGGGCTGCGGTGGGTAGATGTAGTTGCCGCGCGCGATGTACTCCTTGAGCACGTCGTTTTGGGTGGTGCCGCGCAGAAGCTCTGACGGCACGCCCTGCTCCTCTCCGACGAGCTCGTACAGCAGCAAGAGACACGCGGCGGGGGCGTTGATCGTCATCGACGTGGACACCTGATCGAGCGGGATGCCGTCGAAGGCGGTGCGCATGTCGTCGATCGTGTCGATCGCCACGCCCGTGCGTCCCACCTCTCCCAGGCAACGTGGGTTGTCGGAGTCGAGCCCCAACTGCGTGGGCAGATCGAAGGCCATGGACAGCCCTGTCGAGCCCTTGGAGATGAGGTAGCGGTAGCGCTCGTTTGACTCCTTGGCGGAGGCATAGCCGGCGTACTGGCGCATCGTCCAGGTCTGCTTGCGGTACATCTCGCGGTGGACACCGCGCGTGTATGGGAACTCGCCGGGCTCGCCCAGGTCGAGATCCTGCGGGACATCGTCCTGCGTGTACAGCTCGGCGATCTCGATGCCCGAGTCGGTGAAACGCCGGGGATCGTCGGGGCCGACGATCGGTGCGACGGTCAGATGCTCTTCGCTTGCGTGCTGGTCTGTGGCTGCCATGTCGCAAAGCATAGAGCGGGGAATCACTAAGCTTGCAAACCATGTCGACCTGTCTTGTCACCGGCGGCGCCGGCTTCCTGGGATCGCATCTGTGCGATGAGCTGCTGGCGCGCGGTAACCGCGTGATCTGTGTGGACAACCTCGAGACCGGGTCGCTCGCGAACATCGCCCACATCCGGGACCCGCAGCGCTTCGAGTTTCTGCACGTCGACATCACCGCGCCGTACTTCGTCGAGGAGCCAGTCGACTTCGTGTATCACTTCGCCTCGCCGGCCTCGCCGATCGACTACCTGCGCCTGCCGCTGCACACGCTCAAGGTTGGCTCCCACGGCACGCATCACACGCTGGGGCTGGCGAAGGCCAAGCGCGCGCGCTTCCTCACAGCGTCGACCAGCGAGGTTTACGGCGACCCGCTCGAACACCCGCAGTCGGAGAGCTACTGGGGCCACGTCAACCCAATCGGCCCGCGCGGCGTCTATGACGAGGCCAAGCGCTACGCGGAGGCGCTGACGATGGCCTACCACCGCCAGCAGGGGGTGGACACCGCGATCGTGAGGATCTTCAATTCGATCCTCGCCGACGAGCAGGTGCTCTACGACGACGGCACCGAACTGCGACGCGAGCCGGTCGAGCAGGCGGCGGCGCGGCTGCTGCCGTACGCGTTCGCGGCGGGCTACGCACCGCGTCGGCTGCCGCAGGGCGCCGGCTCCACGGCGACCGCCTTGCGCCCCGCGCTGGAGTATCCGCTGGACGGGTACAGCGTGCCGGCGTTTGGGCCGGGCGGACGCCAGCAGGCCGCGACGGCGACCCACCTGATCGCCCATCCGACGGACGCTCGCTGCTTCGAGGTGAGAACGCGCTACGGCCGCTCTATTCGCGTCACTGGCGACCACTCGATCTTCGTCGAGGGAGCCGACGGGGAGCCGGAGCCCCGGCCGGTCGAGGAGCTCGAGGTCGGCGACAGGGTGGCGATCGCCAGGCGCATCGAGGTGCCCGAGCGCGATCGCGCTCACGTGAGCGCGATCGATGCGTGGTGCTGGGCCGAGGCGGACCAATGGGACCTGGAGGTGGAAGCCGAGGGTATCGGCGAGCTCGCATGGGAGCACCGCCACGAGCTGTTCGG
>JBEKAM010000324.1:0-2627 GCA_050015915.1 Solirubrobacteraceae bacterium | reverse complement strand
TGCCCTGGTTTGCGTCGGAGGAATGGCGCGCTCCACCTACGCCGAGGACTACCCGTGGGGAACCCCGGCTGAGGCTCTGACCGAGTCGGGGTACGAGCTGATCCTGCCTCACTGGGGTGACGGGTCCAATGTCGAGGTCTCCGCGCCCAGCCAGGCGGACAACCCGGAGGCACGGGCGTTTTGGGGCCGCCTCGAACGCTCCACAGCGAGCCCTGGAATGATGATTGCGCTGGGACAGATGTTCCTCGATCTCGATGTCCGCGACGTCGTGCCGAGCGTCCACGCACCGGCGCTCATCCTGCACCGCACCCGCGACCGGCTGGTCAACGTCCGCCACGGACGCTGGCTGGCCGAGCACATGCCGAACGCGCGGATGGTCGAGTTCGAGGGCGATGACCATCCGTTCTTCTATGAGAACCGTGACGAGTGGCTCGGTGAAATACAGGAGTTCCTGACCGGAGCTCGGGCTGTGCCCGTGAGCGACCGCATGCTCGCCACGGTGCTCTTCACGGACATCGTCGATTCCACTCGCACGGCCGTGGAGCTTGGCGACAAACGCTGGCGGGATGTGCTCGAGCGACATCAGCGCGCGGTACGCGAGGACCTGCACAATTTCAACGGCCGCGAGGTGAAGTCGACCGGGGACGGCTTCCTCGCGACTTTCGACGGCCCAGCCCGCGCGATCCGCTGCGCGAGCGCAATCCTCCAATCCTCCGAAACATCGGGGCTCCGCGTCCGCGCCGGCCTGCACACGGGCGAGTGCGAGATGATGGGGGACGACATCGGTGGCATCGCCGTCCACATCGCTGCCCGCGTCAGCGCTCGAGCCGAACCCCAAGAGCTGCTCGTCTCCCGGACCGTCAAGGACCTGGTGGCCGGGTCGGGGCTGGCGTTCACCGATCGGGGCGTTCACACTCTGAAGGGCGTTCCCGACACTTGGCAGTTGTATGCGGCTGAGCTCGGTTGCCAGCATCCGCGCGGAGGAGGTTGACTCCATCGGCGCTGAGGTCGAGAATGGGGATGTGTCCAAGGGAGAGGTCGACCGTTACCTGGACGCTCTCGATGAGCCCAAGCGAGCGACGCTTGCCCAGTTGCGCGACACGATCGCCGCGATCGTCCCTGACGCGGAGCAGTGCATCTCTTACGGGATGCCGGCGTTCAAGCTCCACGGCAAGACGATTGCCGGCTTCGCCGCTTTCAAGAGCCATCTGAGCTACCTGCCGCACAGCGGCTCCGTGATCCGCCGGCTCGCCAAGGAGACCGAGGGATACACGAAGACCAAGGGTTCGCTGCACTTCCCGGTCGATGAGCCATTGCCGAAGACACTCGTGAAGAAGCTCTTGGACGCCCGGATGGATGAGGCTTTCGGACCCTGAGGGGGCGTAGGCGCCGTGCTTTCCGCTGACTACAATCAGCAGGCGATGTCCAGGACTTTGCTGCTGAGAGCGGTCGAATAGCGTGGGCTGGGCATTCTGGGGACTACTGGACCGGCTGATCAATCCGGATCGCGGCCTGGATCGCGACACGTATGCGCGGCGTGTACGTCGCGCTCGGCTGCAGCGGCTGAAATCGAAACTGTGGCGTTGACTACTGCTTGACGTCTCGTCAGCTATTGCCCCCGATCAGCTTGAGCTTCACGCCGTCGCACTCTTGCCCGCAGGAGAGGTGAGATCGGGATGGCCATGGTGAGCAGTCCGATGGCGAGCAAGGCGCCCCGTTTCAGGCCGCTGCGGATATCACCGAGACGCACGAGGCATATCGTTTCACTTCTCAGCTGGGGTCGTCCTCTGTACCAGCTGCGGTGAGCGTTGAACCCGCTCAGCCCCGCATCTCAACGCCATACCAGCCAGCGACCCGCTCGCCGACGTCGGTGAGCTGATCGTGCCTCGACCCACGGTTGTTATTCCGCGTAAACGGTTTTTGCCGCTGTTGGTGGTCCCTGGAGGGGCGGTGCGGATGCTCGCGGCGATCGTCGAGCTGGGTGAGCGGGCTAGACCGCGATCGGGAGTTTTTCTGAGGACTTACTGAAGTTTTCTGACGGCTCAGCCAGGCGGTTCGTAGTCGGCGGTTTCGATCAGTTGGGTGCCGGAGATCGGGCCGCGTACCCAAATCGCCGTGAATTGTCCGTTGGCGGGAGGCGCCAGGCCGGCAGTGTCTTCAGCGGTGTTTTCGGGTGAGATCGTGTCAGGCGGTTGCCAGGCGCCGCCGGCGGGCTGGGTCGAGGCGTCGATGACCCGGTGGCGTTCTGTTGGCTTGACCGACAAGGGTAGGTCGGTCTCCCACAGGGCCACGAGTTCGCCGTTGGGGCCGCAGGTCATAGCTTGCGGGATGCCTTCAGGGGAGACCATTTCGGGCTTGCGCCAGCCGGCGTCGGCGGGATGGGCCACGGCTTCCAGCGGCCCCTCTTCTTCCTGTTCTGAACCCTTGGATGCAATCGAGCGCCCAAATAGCACCGTAGCTGTCCCCTGCCGGTTGATCGCTGCGACTGCCGGGACGCTCTTGCGCACGAGCGTCACGGGTTTCGCGGTGAAGCGCCCGCCGGCAGGACGCGTCGCGACTTCCACCGGCCCGTAGCCCTCGCCTTCTCCGAGCTCCTGGCTCCAGGCGAGGACCGCGGCACCCCGCGA
>JBEKAM010000323.1:0-2641 GCA_050015915.1 Solirubrobacteraceae bacterium | reverse complement strand
CTCGCATCCACGGTGCGAGTAACACTGAACAACCGCTGAACGGCATCAGTCAAGAAACGGGACGCCTGACCGTAGCCGTGAGCGTCGTCATTACCGTGCGGGCGGTGGTAATACCGCGACGGCACATACACGTGCAAGCGACGTCGAGCACGCGTGAGCGCGACATACAAGAGCCGGCGCTCCTCGGCGATCCCCTCCTCCGTCGCGGTGCTCATGTCCGCCGGGAAGTTGCCGTCGTACACGGCGATCACGTGGACCGCGTCCCATTCAAGGCCCTTGGCCGAGTGCACGGTGCTGAGCACCAGGTAGTCCTCGTCCAGGTGCGGCGGCCCAGCCAGATCCGAGCTTGACGCCGGCGGATCGAGCACCAGCTCAGAGACGAAGTGGCGAACGTCCTCGGCACCACGGGCAGCCTCGACCAGCTGGTCGAGATCGCCCACGCGAATCGCGCCATCTGGGTAGCGCAGGCGAATCAGTGGCGCTAGCGCGGTGCACAGCCGCTCGACCTGAGAACCGGTCGTGGCGCTCGCGTCAGCACCCGCGTGCGCGAGCGCCTCGAACACCGCGGTCGCGTGCGCGAGCGAGCCCTCGGGAACGTGCTGGATGGCCAGTGGCCAGCGCTGCAGCTCCGGGATACCGCCGTCGGGTGCCCGCAGCGCGTCGAGCACGCGCCGCGCGCGGATCGGACCGACGCCGTCCAGTAGCTGCAGCAGGCGAAACCAGCTGACCTCGTCGGCCGGGTTGTCGGTCAGGCGCAGCAGCGCGATGAAGTCCTTGACGTGCGCCGCGTCCAGGTAGCGCAATCCCCCGTACTTCACGAACGGTATCCCGCGTCGGGTCAGCTCGAGCTCGAGCAGGGCGGAATCGTGGCCGGTGCGAGCCAGCACCGCCTGGTTTCGCAGCTCCATCCCCTCCTCTCGCGCAGCCAGCACCCGGTCGCACACCTCCCCCGCCTGTTGCGCTTCATCACGGGGAAACACGAGCTCGGGTATCTGGCCGCCCTCGCGCTCGGTCCACAGCTGCTTGGGGAAGCCGAGACGATCCTGCGCGGAGACGGCGTTCGCGATCTCGAGGATTGGCGTCGTCGAGCGATAGTTGCGCTCGAGCGTCACCGTGTGCGTGCCGGGGAACTCGTCGGCGAAGTCGAGGATGTGTCGGGCGCTCGCTGCACGAAAGCCATAGATCGCCTGGAAGTCATCGCCGACGACCGTCAGGCCGGGACGGCTCTGTCGAAGGCCGCGCACGACATCCACCTGCAGGGCGTTGACGTCCTGGTACTCATCCACGAGCACGTGGTCGAACGAGTCGGCCAGCTTCGGCCCGATCACCTCGTCGAGGGCCAGCGCGCGCCAGTAGAGCAGCAGGTCGTCGAGGTCGATCACGCCGAGATCGCGCTTACGCGCACCGTAGGCACGGAAGATCTCCGCCAGCGCGTCGCGATGCTCGGCGCACCACGGAAACGACTCCGCCAGCACATCCTGCAGCGGGCTCTGAGAGTTGACTGTGCGCGAGTAGATGTCGAGCATCGTCTGCGCCCGCGGGAAGCGGCGAGTGCTCTTGGCCTGCCGGTGCTCCTGGCGCACGAAGTCGAGTAGGTCAGCCGCGTCGCCCGCGTCGAGAACCCCGAAGCCCGGTGCCAGCCCCAGCGAGGAGGCGTGTAGGCGAACCATCCTGTGGGCGAGCGAGTGGAACGTTCCGCCCATCACGCGGCCGGCGTCAGCCGCCACGTGCTCGGCCAGGCCGCGGGCGCGCTCGAGCATCTCGCGTGCGGCCCGCCGGGTGAACGTCAGCAGCAGGATCCGATCGGCGGGGACGCCCTGCGCCAACAGCCACGCCACGCGAGCACATAGCGTCGTCGTCTTGCCGGTGCCCGCCCCCGCGAGGATCAACAGCGGACCATCACCAGGGAAGGTTGCAGCCGCACGCTGATCTGCGTTCAGCCCCTCCAGCCATCGCTCTGAATTGCGCGCATCGAACATCTGTTCGCGACGCTAGATGACTCCTCGGATGGCGTGCAAGCACTAATGCGTCTTGGACTCCATGACTCAGCTCACGAGACGTCCGCCAACGGATCGCGACCGTCCCATGAGCCCTCGGCCCGATACGGGCGGAAGCGCACGAACGCGGACTCGCTGTGAAACGGACGGGCGGTGTGAGCATGCACGGCCGCGCGGTGCCCAGGCTCGGGCTCGCCGCGAGCGTAAGCGCGCATCGCGCCGGTGCTTCGCCACAGCGAGAAGGTCGCCACGAGCGCCGGCGGTCGGGCCAGCCCGGTGGCGGCGAGCACCGCCGGGTCACGAACCACGAGGTCCTCGGCCGCGGCGCTAGCGCGTAGGAAGCGCAACGTCTGAGTGGGCCGCAGGCGACCGATGGTGAGGACCGCGGCTGGCTCGGCTTCATCCATTGGCTGCTCCTCGGCTGGAAGGCCCGGGAGCTGCGACCAGGATCCGACCACCCGCGTCGGGGTCAGGCGCACACGCCAGCCGTGTTCGAGCAACGCCGCAAGCGGGTCGTGGGCGAGGAAATCATCGAGTGCGGAGTCTTCGGCCCAGGCGGCGATCAAGCCGACACGACCGAGATCTGGCCGCGGCAGTAGACGGCCGCTGAGCGGGGCTGTGATCGCGGGCTGGGCGTAGAGCAG
>JBEKAM010000322.1:0-2646 GCA_050015915.1 Solirubrobacteraceae bacterium | reverse complement strand
CGATAGCCCTACCAAAATCCTTCTCCGTCTCCACATGGTTCTGCAGCATCTGCAGATGCAGCGAGCGCAGAAAGCTCGCCGGCTCACGCAGGATCGCGATGATCTTCGCATCCGGCTGCACCTCGGCGATGTTTGCCGCGGCGTCGCGCGACCATAGGTACACAGACGACGCCTCGCCCACCCGCTGACCAGGGCCGGCGTCGGCAAACAGCGCGAGATAGTCCTCAAGCGTGCGCGGGCGGGTGGGGACGGTCCGCCACAGCCCTGCATGGTGGTCGCTGGCCATGAAGACGGGCTCCTTGACCGTCGGCATGTAGATCTGTGGATGCTCCCGCAGGATCTCATAGAGCGCTGTCGTCCCACTCTTGGATTGGCCGATGATGAAGAAGTCTGGTAGTCGCGCTCCAGTCGCGCGCGCGTCAGCGACGCTGTCAGCCGAGATCGTCATATCCCCAGAGCCCCACCATGTCGCGATCGAGGTACTCGCTCAGCGCCACCACCTCCGGCTTGAAGCGCTTACGCAACTCGAGTGTCAGGCTTTGCGGCAGGGACGGTGCGCGGGAGTAGACGATCTTGCGCTGGACGGTACGCACGAGCTTGCGCTGCATGCGCTTTGGCGTAAGTGTCTTGAGCGTCGCCTTGATGCCCCGCGAGACCGGGCCGCGCCCGGATCTAAACGCATACAGCCACACGTCGAGCTGCTTCGAGCGTGGAGCTATTGTCGGGTTGGCGTCAAGCTGCTCGATCGGACGGTTGACGTCGACGTCGAGCAGGCTCAGCACACTGCGTACCGCCGTCTCGTTGTCGGCCCTGAAGTCGTCGTAGATCAGCACCAGGATCTGCTCTGGGGAGAACACGTCGTGATAGCGGCGCAGTTGCTCGACGTAGCAGACACGGTCGGTGTACAGGTGCACCCGCTCACCCTCACGCTCGATGCCCTCGGTGGCGAGCGCCTTACCGAAGTCAAGCTCTCGCTGCACGTGGTTGCGCACCATCTGCAAGTGCAGCGAGTACAGGAAGCTGACGGGCTCACGCAGGATCGCGATGATCCGTGCATCCGGCTGCACCGCGGCGATGTCGCTTGCAGCGGTGAGCGAGCGCAGATATGACGGCGATGCCTCACCCACGCGCTGGTCGGGCGTGGCAGCCGCGAACAGCGACACGTACTCGGCGTAGGTCTGTGGCCGCGTTTCCCCGAAGGTAGGCCTGTGCTGCTTGGACCCGGGCACGGGCTCGCGACGCCCGGTGTGGACCCTGCCGAAGAACTCGGGCTCCTTCATTTCCGGCATATAGATCTGCGGGTGCCGGCGAAGCATCTCGTACATCGCGGTGGTGCCGCTCTTGTGATGCCCAACGATGAAGAAGTCCGGCACGCGACCGGGTGAGCGCTCGGCGTCAGTCGACTCGGGTGGCTTACTCGACATCGCCGTAACCCCACAGGCCGACGAGGTCGCGCTGCAGATACTCGCCGAGCGCCACCACCTCCGCTTTGTAGCGCCGGCGTAGCTCGTGCATCAGCTCCTTGTCCGCGGGACGAGGGTCGGAGAAAATCAGGCGGCGCTGCGTGGTGTGGAGCGCCTGACGCCTTAGGCCCCGGGGGGTGAGAGCCTTGATGGTCTCCTTGACGGCACGTGAACCCGGCCCGGTGCCAACGGAGAGTGCGTGCACAAGCTCGTGTAGTTGCTGCGAGCGGGCGCGAACTGTGGGATTGGCCTGTGGCACCTCGAGCGGGGCCGAGTCATCCACGTCGAGAAAACGCAGCACCTTGCGCACGGTCGCCTCGTTGTCGGCGCGAAAATCGTCATAGATCAACACCAACACATTCTCCGGCCTGAACACCGCGTGATAACGACGCAACTGCTCCACATAATGCACGTACTCTGAGTACATGAGCGCATCGGGCCAGTAGGTGTGACGCGGGATCGCTCTCCCCTGCCGGCGTTCGTCCTCGAGCGACAGCGCCTTGCGCAAGTCGCCCTCCGTCTCGATGTAGGTCTGCACAAACTGAAGGTGCAGCGAGCGCAGGAAGCTCGCGGGCTCACGCAGGATCGCGATAATGCGTGCATCGGGCTGCACCTCCGCGATGCGGGATGCCGCGGTTTTCGACCACAGGTACAGCGCAGTCGCCTCGCCAACACGCTGATCGAGCCTCGCCGCGGCAAACAGCGACAGGTACTGCTCCAGTGTCGTGGGCGTGCCTTCCGGTCGTGGAGGCGTGCGGACATGCAACTCTGGCGCGAAGAACCAGGGCTCCTTGCCAGCTGGCATGTAGATCTGCGGATGGCGCCTGAGCGTCTCATACAGAGCCGTGGTGCCGCACTTGGGATGTCCCACGATGAAAAAGTCCGGCACGCGCATACCCGTCGAAACCGCGCCGGTAGTCCTCGTAGGCGCGTCGGCGACACCCTGCGTCGAGCCTGCAACCGCCTGAGTCGAGTCCGCAAGCGCTTCGGCTGATACCGGCGGCTCGGGGCTATCTGCCATCGCGGCATCGTTCCTTGCCGTCGACTCTGTGGTGAGCTTCGAGGCGGAGCGGTAGTAGGTGTTGTTGCGTTGGAGTAGCTCGATGGTGTCGAAGGCGGTGAGCTTGCCGTCGATGATGATCATCACGCGGTCGCAGATGTCGAGCGTGGACATGCGGTGCGC
>JBEKAM010000321.1:0-3121 GCA_050015915.1 Solirubrobacteraceae bacterium | reverse complement strand
GCCGGGGGCGCAGAAATACAGCACCGCGTCATACCGGCCCGCGAGCTCGTCGAGGATCGTTGTGATCCGCCGGCGGCTCTTTGCTGTCAACTCCACCTCGATCGCGACCCTCCTGCCCCCGGTGATCGCCACACCGTCGAGCAGGTGCTGCCCCGCGCCGCGCTCCTTCGCAAGGACACGCTCCGGGACCCACTCCGCCTGAGGGTCACGGGCCTGGATGTGCAGGCGCACGTCGTTGACGGCCGCCACGTGGGCGAGCAAACCGATCCGCGGACGCCACACACCGAAGCCTGTGCCGCACACCGCGATACCCGCCGCCGTTGGCGTGACCCAGGTGGGCTCGCCCACGATCATCCGCTGCGTCCGCACCAGCCCTGCCGCGCGGAGGCGGGCGACGGTGCGCTGCACCGTCCTCGGGCCGCAGCCTGTCAGCACCTCCAGCTGGTCCGCGCGGGCGCCGTACTGCTCCGCCAGCCAGACCACCACATCCAGGTCTCGGCGGCGGAGCGCTTCGTGCGTTACGCGGGCCGTTGTCCGGGACGGGGCCGCCGTTCGGGATGCGGGCCTCACACCCGGCGTGCTGCGCGATGCCCCTTGTCGACGGGCGCTCGTGGCTTCTTCTGTCATCGCTTCCTCTCAATCGAAGGGGTCCTCCCCCTTCCCCGACAGGCGCGCGCGAACGGGACAGCCTCCGCGAGATTCTTTCCTCGGGACTCCCCAGGCACGCCACGCGAACGGACAGACACAACCAGAACCACCCCGAGGCCGACGACACGCCAACACAAGACGCCGCAACGCCACACCGACGACGCAGCTCGCCGCCGGCACGCCGTCACCACCCCGTCATCTAGCCCCGCCCAGATTCCCCAGCCCGCCAGGCCGCCCGAGCCGCACTGCGCCCGCTGCTGTTGTTATTGCTGTTTTGTTTTTTCTCTCTCTCTTTTCTCTTCCTTCTTCCTCCTCTCTGGCCCCCACCCTCTTCTACTTCTCTTCCATCCCTCTGCCTACCCCTCTTCACCTACCTACCTATGGTCATTGACCACCACCCTCTCCTCTATTTGCTCTCAAGCAGAGAGGGGGGTGGTCAATGGCCAGCCCCACCACACCCCAGGTAATCCAGGGGTAGGCATAATCCGTGCCCCGGAGCGAAAACCCCCGGGTGGGACCGGGACCAGGGGGCTGACGCAAAACCCGACGCTCGCCTCGACAGCTTTCGTGACACGTTACGCGACCGCATTCCCGGCCGTCGCCGAATCGCTTGCCTCTACGCGATCACGAGTGGAGAGATTCTGCAGCCGCCGACCTATGTTTCCGGGTCTGCGGATAGGCGCACACGAGTTCGGTAGTCTCACGTGCGATCGCGTCGGAGGCGATGCTTGGCGGGGGCTCAGCACGAGGCCGTTCGCGTGAAGCCACCGTCAGCTGGGCGGCTTCGCGGGCCTGCCGCACATGGTCGTTCGGGATCAGGCTTTTGGCGTTGCGCCCGGAGGCCGAGCGCTCGAGGCGGCGTCGGATGGCTTCGACGGCGGTTTCACGGGACTGGATTCAGCCTTCGGCGGCCCTAGCCCAGCCTTGACCGGCCTGCTGGGCGCCATCGCCTCTCCGAGCTCCTCGCCGGAATGCCCTTGGTCGTCGGGGTCCCTTGCTGATCGCCAGTATCGACATGCTGCTGCTCGTCGGCAGTATCGGCAGCTTCTTCGTCGGGTACCTTGTAGAACTCGACCGAGACGATGCTCAACCTCGTCGGCATGCTCGAGCGCTGGGCCGCCGCCGAGGGCGCGGACGTGACGGTCGTGTTCGAGCAGCCACCCTCGCCACCGATCCGCTCGACGGTGATCGTGGTCACGTATGCGCCGCGCCCGCGGCGCGACTCGGCCGACGATGAGATCGTGCGCCTGCTGGCCGCCGACTGCCGGTCGGAGGACTGGGAGCGGGCGCAGGTTTGAGCTTTGGGAGCGTAGACTGGGCCGATGGCTGGACCCGCGGTCATCGTTATCGACACGATCGAGGACTTCTTCCAAAAGGGCGAGCTCGGACAGCATCGCGAGCGGCTCGTTGCGCATATAAATGAGCTGACATCGCTCGCCCGCCGTCGCGATGTGCCGGTGATATGGGTGAGACAGGAGTTCGAACCGGATTTGAGTGACGCTTTTTTGGCAATGCGCAAGCGAAATATCTCGATCGCTATCGCGGACACGCAGGGCAGTCGGATTCTCACGGAGCTGGAAAAAGGCACAGCCGATCGCGAGATCGTCAAGAAGCGGTACAGCGCGTTTTTCCAAACCCGGCTCGACGAGTTGCTGGAGCAGTTGGATATAGACACGATCATTGTATGCGGAGTGAATACACACGCCTGCGTGAGAACGACGGCGATCGACGCTTATCAAAGAGATTATGAGGTGATTCTTGCCATCGACTGCATCGCCTCATACGACGAACAACATCATCGTGTGTCGGTCAATTATCTCACCCGGGCGATAGAGCGAGCCTCAGTATGTCCGGCCTGCGATCTATTGTTCGCGGGCATGCTCAAAGGACATGTGGTCGAGATCATCCCGATCGCGGCGTATGACTGATATGTCGTGTGGTTTGCCCATCACCCCGCGTGGAGCCGCCACATCGAGCGCCCTGAGCTCGCCCTGAAGCCGATCGCGCTCCTCGACGGCGCCGCGTAGCTCGGCGGTGGGCTCTGACCTCCAGCCCTCGAGCGCCCTGCGCCCGCGCTTGGTGAGGCGGTAGATCCGCCGGCGCCGGCCGTTTGCTCGCGCAGCTGCGCCCACCCGCGGTAGCGCTCGACACGCCGCTGGCGGTTGCCGCCTGGGTCCTGAACATCCGCGCCGGCACCTCGCTCTCATAACCGCTATAGCTGACCACCTGCTCGACGTAGCCATCCCGCTCGCGAGTCACCTGAACCGCGGCCGGCGCCGACGGGGATTCATCTCCGGTCAGCGATAGCGGTGTCGCACGCGCCGCGGGCGTCTAGCCACAACCACGCCAAGCCCAGTCCAGTCCGGCTGGGCTTCAGTTGTCAGACACCTGGACAGCTTCTCACGTTCACTGATCTGGTCGTTCTGCACGAGCGGCCAGCTGGCGTCCTTTAGCTGGGGAACGCCGCCAGGAG
>JBEKAM010000320.1:0-2694 GCA_050015915.1 Solirubrobacteraceae bacterium | reverse complement strand
CGTAAGCGTTCAGTGGGTCTGCTTAGGTGAGTAGGGGTGTGGGTTGGCCGCGGGCGTGGGCGGTGATTGCGTCGGTGAGGTAGGCGAACAGTGAGCGTTGTTGTAGGCGGCAGGTGGTGTGTGCGGAGAGCAGTCGTGCCGTGCGTTTCTCGCCTTGTTCGGACTGGGTTCCGAGGCACAGCTTGCGGTAGATGACCGCGCTTCTCAGTCCGCGCTCGGCGTGGTTGTTGGTCGGCTCGACGCCCTCGTGGGCGGCGAATGTCCATAGCGCGGGCCAGGCCTTCAGGAGGTTTCGCGCCATGCCGCGGCAGCGCTTGTTGTGGGCGCGCTTGGCGGCGTAGGAGCGGATGATCGGCTTGTAGATCCGCCGTAGCGAGCGGACTGTGCGCTTCAACTCGTGCCGGTCTTCGGCGTGCTGGAAAACCTCCCAGGCCCAGAAGACGCGCTCGCACAGCGCAAGTCCGTGCTCGCCGAACTCCTTCTCGGCGCCGAGTCCTTCAGCGTGCGCCTTGAAGTCGCGGCGTAGGTGCGCCCAGCACAGCTGTCGTCGTGCGAGTGGCAGGTGTGCGTAGGCCCACCAGCGGTCGGAGGTGATGATCGCCTTGGTGTCGGCGAGCAGCTCTTTGGCGTGGTCCTCATGGCGGTCGCTCTCGATCGTGAAGTACGCGTAGCGGCGGTCGAACAGGCCCCAAAGCGCGCGCCGCTGACCGGCTGTTCTCCAGCCGGTCTCGTCCATGTTCAGCACCGGCGAGCCGCGCAAGCGCTCCAGCAGATCCGTGTGGGAATCGCATAGCGCGGCGGCCGTGCGGTCGAGGATCGCGTCGATCGTGCCTGTGCTGATGCGGGCACCGAATAGCTCTTCTGTGAGCTCAACGGCGTCCTCGCGGGAGACGCGGTTCCTGACCGACAGTGTGCTCACCGCCGCTTCAAGACGCGCGCCAAAGCAGCTGCGCGCCACCTCCACAGGCAGCTCTGCCCGCGTCCGCCTGCCGCACCCCGGGCAGCGCAGCCGCTCACATCGGTGCTCGATGACCCTCACGTTAATCGGCGGCAGCTCTTCGACCTGGTGGCACGCTGGCTGGCCCACCGTGCGCTCATCGCCCGCAAAGACATAGCCGCAGCGGCAGCGCGCCGGTCGATACTCGATCACCTCGTCCACCGCCCATGCTGGCAACAGCGGACGGCCATGACCCTCATGCCCATCCTGGGCACCGCGCTTTCGGCCCGAGGGATCCCTACCTCGCACAGAGGAGCCCGGCGGATCAGAGCTCGGCGGCCGCGAAGAGTTACGCGAGCCCTTCCTCAGCTCGCGCTCGAGCTTCTCGACCCGCGCCTCCAACTGCTGGATACGCCGATCCATCCGCAGCAGAACCTCAACGACCGCCTCCCGCCCCGCGTCATAGATCGCTTCAGCCTCCGAGCGCTCCACACACCAAGATTCGACGCGCCAAGATCATGTCCCCCCACCCAACTGAACGCTTACTAGTTTTCGGGCTCATCGGCTGACGTTTTTCAGTCGCGTGCTCTACCAGCTGAGCTATCTCGCCGCGGGCGCAAGATGGTACCGCGTGCCCAGGGCATCCGAGCCCTACAGTGCGCGGCGAGCGAGCGCCAGGCGGACCTTCTTGGATGATGATCGCGCCCGCTATGCGCGTCCACGCATGTTCAGGTGACGGCCGCGATGGCGGCCCGCAGATACCGCGGGAGCACAGAGTCCGTTGCCGGGGGCCGACACGCGCCCGTGATGCGCCGTCCGCTTGGCTGATGCTGGGCTACCACCTCAGTCCTTTTGCCGGCCGGCACCGCACAGACCGTCGCGTCACTCCGGCCAGACTCCTGTCCCCTCCAACAGGCAGCGTGGCCGGATTCGGCGTGCTCATCTGTTCGCATCCAGGAGCGCGCAACGAAAGGAAGCCGGCCCAAAGCTGCGTCGAATTCCGCTGGCGTGACAAATCGATCCCTAGCTTCCCTCGCCATTGCCTTACCAACACATTGAGCGAGCGATCGGGGAACATGGGGAGCAAGATCACGCAGATTAGCGACCTGTTCGTTCACTACCTTGGCCGCGCAGACGGCGGGATCTGGGTCTGTGTGTCCGTAGCGAGCCGCAAGTAGGGCGTACAGAGTCGCTCCAAGCGAGTAGACCTCTGTGGTTACGCTGGTTTGGCCCCCTGCCGCTACCTCCGGAGCCATCGTTTCGGGAGTACCGCCCCACGGTGCGTTCCCGGTTTCATCCATCAGCACAGCGATACCAAAGTCGCCTAAAAGTGCGTTCCCGTGGTCGTCGATAAACAGATTCTCGGCCTTGATGTCTCGATGAAGTAGGCGGGCATCGTGCGTTCGACTGGCGCCTCGGCACGCTGACCTAACCCACCTGACAGCCTCGCTTGGCGGCACACCGCACGGTAAAATGCGGGCTGAAGCAGCCCCATTTGTCGCCAGCTTGGTAACGAGGTACGGGACGCCGCGGAAGTGGTTGGCGTTCCAGACGGGGAGGATGTACTGGCTGTGAAGCTGCGTCAGGATCTGAGCCTCAGCCCAGGGGGCTTCCGGAGCAAAGCTGCGCAACAGCTTGAGTGCGACAGTTGCTTCCTGAAACCGGTCGATGACTTGATAGACCTCACCAAAACTTCCGTTGCCGATCCAAAGCACGACTTCGTACCGTTCGTCGACGATGGTGCCCGGCAGCATGGG
>JBEKAM010000319.1:0-2706 GCA_050015915.1 Solirubrobacteraceae bacterium | reverse complement strand
GCCGCCGCCAGCACCGCCAGGGCCACCGACAGGTTCGCGGCTGCCGCTATAGGAGTGCCCAGAGTCATCACGAGCTGAGGCCCTCAGGGCTCGCGGAGCGCATAGCCCACACCGCGAACTGTGTGGATCAGCTCGCGCGCACCCGCCGCCTCCAGCTTGCGGCGCAGGTATCCCACATACACACGTAGAGCATTGGAGGCTGGGCCGAAGTCATACCCCCAAACCCGGTCGTAGATGAGGCTATGAGAAAGAACCCTGCGCGGATTCAGCATCAACAACTCCAGCAGCTGATACTCGGTGCGGGTCAACTCGACGAAGCTCTCGCCGACGCTCGCTCCGTGCCTGGTGCTGTCGAGCTTGATCTCGGCGAAGGAGAGAAATTCGGTCCCGCCCACCCCTCTCTCCGCGCCCGAACGGCGCATCAGGGCACGCAGACGGGCCTTCAGCTCCCTGACGTCGAACGGCTTGACCATGTAGTCGTCGGCGCCGACGTCCAGCCCGTCGATCCGGTCGGCAACGGCGTCGCGGGCGGTCAGGATCAGGATCGGCACGCGGTTGCCCAGCAGGCGCAGGCGTCGGCAGACCTCTAGGCCGTCGATGTCGGGCATGCCGACGTCGAGTACCACCGCGTCGGGAATTTCCTGGACGACGAGCTCGAGGGCGCTCTGACCATCCTCGGCGAGCGCGACCTCATACCCACCGAGGGTGAGCGCGCGGCGCAGGGCATCGCGCACCGCACGATCGTCGTCGACAACGAGAATCCTCATGGAAGTGATTCTGACGCGCCGGCAGGCAGCTGTGGGACTACTCCTACTTTGCTCTTACATCTCACCGCCCGGGGTCAAGGCTGGCGAAGTCTCGCGGAGATCCCAGTCCGCCTCCAATTTTCCCGGGGCGGTTCAATGCGCGGTAGCGTGGCGGCCGTGTCGAAGCTCCCTTTTCCCTTCCGCTTCCCGCTGATCGACGGAGATACGGGCGTCCGCGTGGAGGCTCGGCTCGGTCGTGGCGCGGATCGCATGCCGCTTTGGCTACGCACGTGCGCGGACAGGCCCGTTCGTCTTTTGCCGGAGGATTGGCCTGCGGGACTGACCGAGAGCGTCAACCGCCGCTACGCGGCTCACAACGGCTTTGACAAGGGCCGCGTGCTGTTCGTATGGACGGCCGGGGCAAACGGGATCGAGCTGCCGATCGCCTGCTGCTGCTGGCACGTACACCGTGGCAACTGGCCGCTGTGCGTCCTCGACGCCGGCTGGTCTCGCTCGCTGAAGGACGCCGCCGGGATCGTCCTCGTCGAGCGGGCGCTGTTCGGAGCGCTGCGCCAGCTGGCCGGCGACGCGCACCTGCGTGACACGCACGAGCCGCGCCCGTCCGACCGCATCGGATGGCGCGTGAATCACGAGGAAGGCGCCGGCAGCCTGCAGGCTCGCAGAGTGTGGGCGCGAACGGTCGCCACGCGCGCCCAGCGGGACTTCCGCTTCGGGAGGCTGGAGAAGAACAAACGCCCGACCTGGGCGCGCGTCGGCTTCTACGGCGAGCGCGTGTTCTAATCGTCGAAGTCGGAGAGTTCGACCCGGACCGGCGGCGCCGACCGGGGTGCGGTCAGACCCAGGCGATCGAGCGCTTTGGCCAGCTCCTCGGGAGAGAGATCGACATGCTCGTGCGCGGGAGTCCGTGGTGCGATCAGGTGCATGCCGGAGAGCAGGCGCTCCACGCCGTCGTCTCCCAGCTCTCCGACGATCGTCGCAGGTGTCAGGCCGTCGATCGCGTCATTCGCCGAGATCATCCACGTGCCGACTCGATGGGCGTCGTCGTGGACCCACTCGTGCGCCGCCTGCGCGAGGACGAGCAGCTGCCGCACACGCTCGCTGTACTGGCTGCGCGGCCGCGAGGGACCCTCACCCTCCCAAACACGCATCGTGGGCGCGGCCCATCCCAGCGCGCGGCGCAGCTGCGAGCGATCCCGAAAGTAGCCCGACAACGCGTCGAAGTTGGCCTTGGCACGCGCTGCCTCAGCGCTTGGCACGCGAGCACGCGTCGTCGTGCTCGACGGACGCGCGGGTCCTGCCTGCGCATGCCTGCGTGGTTTCGTCCTGCCGGCAACGCCTGCTCGGCGCTCGGCTTGCCGACGCTTATGGGGAATCTCTACACTTGCCATTAGAAAAGAAAGTGTAGCACAACATCTTCGCGAGGCTGCTCGCCGCCTGGACGGTAGGGCCACGGCCGTTGTGGTGGTCGTGGGGGGTTGGGAGGGGTTGTGGGCAGACAGATCGAAAGTCGGCGTCGCGGCAAGGGCAAGTAGCGATGCGGCTTCAGTCGAGATCGCGCAGATGCTGATGCTCGGGAGCGCGTCGCGGAGCAGTATTCAGCTCCCGCGCCAGTAGATCGAAGTAGAGAACTGCCGTTGTGAGCGCGGTGAATGAGGTGACTATCGTGTTGACGGCTATCCCGAGCGCAAGGGCGCCAGGGCTCGAACCACTGCCGGTAGTGAGCGCGAATACCCCGAGCGACACGCCCACGACTAGTGCTCCAACGACAAGGATAAGCCCGAGGATATGCCCTTGGTGAGGACGCGTAAGCTGCCAGCTACGGCGCAGCGCCGGACGTACGCCCGCCTGCTCGATGGCCGCCGCCTGCGCGACCACGATCAAACGAATCCAGAGCACGATGCCCGGGATCAACAGAGCGAAGAAGCCGAGCTCTGTTCCT
>JBEKAM010000318.1:0-2752 GCA_050015915.1 Solirubrobacteraceae bacterium | reverse complement strand
CAGCCGCTGCGCGTATTTAATCGCAGCATCGCTGGGCTTGAACAAGCCCTTCCCTACGCGCTCGATCCATCCAACGGCCGCGAAGAAGGCGTTGTTGAGCCCGGCGGTGGCCTCGACCACCCCGATCCTCGCGGCGATATCCGCCGCCGTGACACCGCTCTCGCGCGACGCGCTCGCGACCGCGATCGCTGCTAGCGCCTGGGTCTGTGTCTCCATCTTCATCCGGTCCGTCGGGAGGGGCTTGCCGGGACGCATCCGGCGCGCCATCCTGGGCGTGACAGCCTCAGGCGGCTCGATAGGAGGGGCGCCAGCGGCTTGTGCTTGGGCTGCCTCGGGAGAGTCGGCGACTGCCCGCAGATGGTCGTTCATTTGTCTTCTCCTTATAGGTTGTGACCGTGCACGCGCCAGTCTAGTCGCACTGGACTCATAGTTCAAGGGCTTCTATGCGACAAATGCGCCCGATGAGTCGCCGCCGGGCGGACGGACCGCTTGTCTCCGGCGCTACGCTGGTCAGATGGACGACGAGAAAGACCGCGATCTTCGGGTGTCGCTCAAGCCGTTGACCGGCGAGGAGACGCTACGGGCGCTGCTCCAGGTCGATCCCGACTCCGAGCCGGCCGAGGACGACCCGAAGTCGGCTAAGAACGTTGAGAAGGGCGGCAAGTAGGCCGCAGCCTCCGGCGGTCGGGGCTGGATAGACTTCAGCTATGGCGGTAGAACGTTCCCCCTTGCTGTTTCAGGGCGTCCAGGCGTCGCCGCCCGAGCCGCCAACAAACTACGTCAACGGCGTAGCGATCACGGTCTCGCCCTGGGATTTCTGCCTTCTGTTCATACGGGGGCTGCCGAATCAACCGCTGTCCGAGGTAGAGGTCGAGGTCGTCGAGGGCCGTAGACGTGGGCCGCTGGACGCCGAGATCGTCCAGCGGATCGTCATGTCCCCTGAGCACGCGAAGTCTATGGTTGCCCGCTTGCAGGAAAACATCGAGTTGTACGAGGAGGAGTTTGGAGAGATCCCGACGATCCCCGTCACGCCTACGTCGGAGCCGAACGAGTCAAGCTCACCCGTACCACCGACCGATAGGAGTTCGTGATGGCGCACTACTTTGGAGCAATTGATCTCAAAACGGCGGGTGGCCTTGATCCCACTAGGGGAGCCACCGGACCAGCGGCTCCGGCCACGCCGATGGTTCAGCCATCGCCGATCGCGACTTGGCTGGCGACACCACAGGCTCGTCAGTTCGCTGGCCGCTGGGTGCTCCTCAATGAGGATCTTGCGCCTCTCGATGCTGACCTCTCGCCAACGGCGCTGCAGAACCGTCACGCCAACTCTGGTGGCAGGGATGTGGTCGTCTTTGTCCAGCCGGGACCGGCCCAGTTTGACGCGTGACGCTCGTCGAACTTCCATCGCCGCATCCGGTCAGTTTCAGCCACAGAGGCGATTACAGCGCGGAGGCTACGGGTCGGCCGGTCGTTGAGGTCGAGTTCGCGACAGTAGACGGTCTCGGGGTGCTGCTCGGGTCATATGAAACGGGCGTCATGGTCGACTCGGGGGCGGCTCGCACCGTTCTTGGCCACAACGTCGCGGCCGAGCTGGGCCTTGGCGACCTCAGCTCCTATCCCCTCGCACTTCTGCAGGGCGCCGTTCCAGGCTCCGAATTGCCCTGTTCGGCCGTGGAGGTGCTGGCGAGGCTCTGCGGGGTTTGGATACCGCTACGGGCGCTATTCCCACGCGACGACGTACCCGTCCGGCACCTTCTCGGTCGCGATGATGTTTTCGACCGCGTTCGCTTTGGGTTCGGTGGCGGCGAGCGCGCGGTCTACGCTGGCGTGGGACCAATGGCCCACAAAACACCTACCCCGTAGGTGGGTTTGTCAGCGAACACATTGCCCAAATTTTTATATTGGCTTTCCCATCTTGTCTGCTCTTGCCCTTCTTGCTCTCTGTCCTTCTCTCTCTCTCACACACACCCCACACAGACACCACAACCCCACACAGACACCACAACCCCACACAGACACCCACAGACACCACAACGGCGCGACAAACTGCCCCGTGAACCGCCCCGCCGACCGCTACTCCACCCGCGGCATGTGCGGCGCGAGCTCGCGCCGGGCGATCGACAGCTTGTGCACCTCATCAGGCCCGTCGGCCAGGCGCAACGTGCGCAGGTGGGCATACGCCCAGGCCAGCGTGAAGTCGTCAGATACCCCGCCGCCGCCATGCACCTGGATCGCGCGGTCGATCACCTTCAAGGCGATGCTCGGCGCCGCGACCTTGATCGCTGCGATCTCGGTGCGGGCGTGGCGGTTGCCGACGGTGTCCATCAGCCAGGCCGCCTTCAGGGTCAACAGCCGCGCCATCTCGATCTCGATCCGCGACTCGGCGATCCAGTCCTGGATGTTCGCGCGCGCGGCGAGCGGCTGGCCGAACGTCACTCGGGTGGCCGCGCGCGAGCACATCGCCTCCAGCGCGCGCTCGGCCGCGCCGATCGCGCGCATGCAGTGGTGGATCCGTCCGGGGCCGAGCCGCGCCTGGGCGATCATGAAGCCCTCGCCCTCGCCGGCGATCAGGTTCTCCGCCGGAACGCGCACGTCGACGAAGTCGATTTCGGCATGGCCCTCCTGGTCCTGGTAGCCGAACACGGGCAGGCCGCGCAGGATGCAGACGCCGGGTGTGTCCAAGGGCACGAGGATCTGGCTCTGCTGCGCGTGGCGGGGGCCGTCGACAGAAGTCTTGCCCATCACGATCAGG
>JBEKAM010000317.1:0-2802 GCA_050015915.1 Solirubrobacteraceae bacterium | reverse complement strand
AGGCTGGCAGTGTGGGTGGGGATCGCTCACAAGCGGACGTGACGAGCCCACGGGAGACATGGTGGGAGCGTGCGGTGCAGCGGAGCAGCGCGCCGTGAGCACGGGGCTGCTACTGGGCATCGATGAGGGCACAACCGCCGTCAAGGCCGCGCTGTTTGACTTCGAGCTGCGGCCCATCGCTGAGGCGCGCCGTCCGGTGCCGGTCACACACCCACAGCCGGGATGGTTCGAGCAGGACCCCGAGCTGGTGCTGCAGGCTGTGGTGGAGGCGGTGGCGGAGGTGCTCGAGCAGGCCAACGGGCGTGAGATCGTCGCAGCGGGCCTCGACCATCAGGGCGAGTCGGTGCTCGCGTGGGATGCGGATAGCGGCCGCGCGCTCACACCAGTCGTCGTGTGGCAGGACAAGCGCCAGCAGGCGCTGCTCGACCAGCTCGCGGCAGACGACAGAGGCGCGCAGGTGCGGGAGCACTCGGGCCTGCCACTCGACCCATACTTCTCCGCCGGCAAGCTTGCGTGGCTGCTCGCCAACGACGCGGCGGTGCAGAGCGCGCGCGAGCGGGGCACGCTGCGGCTGGGGACCGTCGACGTATTCCTCGTCGATCGCCTCGGCGGGCGCTTTGCGACCGATCTGTCTACCGCGTCGCGCACACAGTTGCTCGGGGTGGGCGGGCACGACTGGGACGAGCAGCTGCTGGCGACGTTCGAGGTGCAGCGCGAATGGCTGCCCGCGCTCGGCCCGAGCTTCGGCGCGTTGGGAGAGCTACGCCACGAGCGCTGGCCCGTGCCGATTCCACTCGCGGCGCAGCTGGTCGACCAGCAGGCGGCGCTCGCCGGCTCGGGCGCAGTTCGCCCGGGCGAGCTGAAGGCGACTTACGGCACTGGCGTGTTCGTGTTGGCGCGCACGCCTGAGCCTGTGCGGGCGCACGGGCTGCTGCCGACGATCGCGTGGGCCGCCCCAGGCGCGGTGGGGGACCCTTGGGTCGGTGCCGGCATCAGCGACGACGTCGGCGTGGGTACCGGCGTACGCGACGGCGACCGTGTGGGGGAGATTTCCTACGCGCTCGACGGCGGCGTATTTGCCGCAGGCTCGCTGCTCGACTGGCTCGCGACGGGACTCGGGCTCGCGACAGACGCACGCGCCCTCGCTACAGCCGCGGGGGGAGTGCCCGACAGCGCCGGCGTGATGGTGTTGCCGGCGCTCGCCGGCCTCGGCGCACCGTGGTGGCGACCGGACGCGCACGGCGTGATCGCGGGGCTGCATCCGGCGGTACGCCCAGCGCACGTGGCACGCGCAGCGCTCGAGGCGATCGCCTGGCGCGTGGCCGACATCGTCACCGCCATTGCCGCTGTCACGCCCGTGGAGCTGGTGCGCGTGGACGGCGGGCTCACCAATGATGAGACGCTGCTGCAAATCCAAGCCGACGCGCTGGGCCTACCGCTGAGCGTCGGTCCGGCGGACACCACCGTGCTGGGCGCGGCCATGCTCGCCGGTGTTGGCGCAGGCGTGTTCGCAAGCGTCGAGCATGCAGCACTGCAACTTCCAGTGGGGCGCGCGATCGAGCCGAGCGTAGATGCGCTCACACGCACCGCGGCTCACAAGCGCTGGCAGACGTTCGTGCGAGCCAGCGCCGATCTCTAGGCGCCGCGGCGGCGACAAACCCGCTTCGAGCGCTGGCGAGCTACTCGCTGCTCACCTCATAGCCCGCGCCGCGGAGCTCCGCCAAAACGTCCTCGGTGTGGCTGCGCCCGCGTGTCTCGAGCGTCAGCTGCACGCCCGTCTCGCGCACGTGCAGCGGCACAGCTTCGCGCTGGTGCTCCACGCTGAGCAGGTTCGCGCGTGCCCGGGCAACGAGATCGAGGAGCTCCGCGAGCCCGCCAGGACGGTCGGGCACGCGCGTGAAGATCCGCACGCGGCGGCCCGCCTCGGTTTCGGAGCGCAGCAACAGACCCGCGAGCAGCCCGCTGTCAACGTTGCCGCCGGAGACGATGGCCACGGTCGTGCCAGCAACCGCCTTTAGGCGTCCACTCATCAGTGCCGCCACGGCCACCGCACCGGCACCCTCGCCAACGAGCTTTGCGTGTTCGGCGAGGAACACCATCGCCGCGGCGATCTCCTCCTCGCTGACGGTCTCGATCCCGTCCAGCAGCTCACGCAGCAGCGGCAGCGTGAGCGTACCCGGGTGCTTGACCGCAACACCGTCTGCAATCGTCGCCGCGCTGGGGAGCTCTGGAACGTCATCCGCGCTTCCGCCACCCAAAGCCTGCACATACGGCGCACACATGCGCGCCTGCACACCCACCAGCTCCACCTGCACACCAGCCCGCCGCAGCGCGATGCCGATCCCGCTCGCGAGGCCGCCTCCACCCACCGGCACGACCACCCGCGCCAAGTTGGGCACGTCCGCGAGCAGCTCCAGCGCCAGCGTGCCCTGCCCGGCGATCACATCGAGATCGTCAAACGGATGAACGAGCGCGGCCCCCGTGCTCGCCGCACGCTCGCGCGCCAGACCAAGCGCCTCGTCCACCGACGCGCCATCCAACTCAACACTCGCACCCAGCCGCTCGACCGCGGCGACCTTCGACACGGACGCATCGCGCGGCATGAACACCTCGCAACCAACGCCCGTGACACGCGCCGCCTGCGCAACCGCACGAGCGTGGTTGCCGGCGCTCGCCGTGACCAGCCCCGGGGCCACGCGCGGCCCGAGCGCAGCCACCTTGCTGAGCGCTCCCCGCAGCTTGAACGAACCGGTTACCTGCAGACACTCGGCCTTGAGCATGGCCGGCGTACCCGCAAGCTCG
>JBEKAM010000316.1:0-2854 GCA_050015915.1 Solirubrobacteraceae bacterium | reverse complement strand
GAAGGGAGCGCGAATCGTCCAAGAAACTACTCGAGGATCAGCGCGCCGCCACAAATGTCAACGCAGAGCTCATCAGCATCGTGTCCGGAACCCCCGGTCGCGGTCTTCACCAGCAGGCCGAGGAACAGGACGCCGACCTGATAGTCGTCGGCTCCTGCAGCCACGGCGCGTTCGGCCGTGCGATGCTCGGCGACGACACGCGCGCCGCGCTGAACGGCGCTCCTTGCGCGGTCGCGATCGCCTCCCGCGGCTATGCCGAGCGGGCGGGCGGGGCAGGCAGTCAGATCGCCAAGGTCGGCGTCGCGTACAACGACTCCCCCGAGAGCAAGGGGGCGCTCGCGCTCGCTCGGGAACTTGCGGCGCGCACCAGCGCAACTGTTCATGCGCTGGAAGTCGTCTCGATCCCGACCTATGCCTACACCGGGATCGTGCCCCCCGCGATCGGCGAGAGCATCGAGGCGATGGTCCAGGAGGCAAACGGCCGCATGCAAGCACTGGCAGATGTCGAGGGTCGCGCGGTGTACGGCCTCGCCGGCGAGGAGCTGGCCGCGTTCGGCGATCAGGTCGACATCCTCGTGGCCGGCTCACGCGGCTACGGTCCCGTCAAGCGCCTGGTGCTCGGCAGCACCTCGGACTATCTGGAGCGCCACGCGCGCTGCTCACTGCTCGTGCTGCCTCGGGCAGCCGCCAGCCCAGAGAACTCCACCACCTAGAGCGCACTGGGTTTCACATATTTACGGACGCGGTGTGTGTTGTTCTACGGTCGGGGGCGCCGGGCGTATGCCGATACAGGCGCGAGATGGCCGTTTCCCAACCTATCGACGAGTCGCTCCTGGACGCACAGGTCGGTTTCAAGGTGGCCGTCAAGGCCCCCAACACGAGTCGTCCGATCCCCCGGCCGCTGCTGCTCGGCGTGTTCGCCTACCTGGCGTTCTACGGCACGTGGCTCGTGTTTCGCTGGGGCCCTCACGGCGAGGAGGCACAGATCGGAGACGCCGCGTTCGTGCCGATCACGCTGGTGGCGATCGCGAGCGCTCATCGCGCCGCCAAGCGCTGCCGCGCTGAGAGCCGGATCTGGCAGGCATGGTCGCTGATCGGGCTCGCCCTCGTCTTCTACCTGCTCGGGGACGTCGCGCAGCTGATCTACGAGTCGATCGGGAGAGAACCGTCGCCTTCGTTGAGCGACCCGCTCTACCTGATGTTCTATCCGCTGTTCTTCGCCGGCCTGCTGCGCTTTCCGATGGTCCGCAGCCGCCACGGCGGTGTGCGTTTGCTGATCGACGCGGCCACGATCGCGATCGGCGCGGGGAGCGTCGTCTGGTTCCTCGTGCTGGGCCCGAGGGCCACTGAGAGCACGAGCACCTTCTTGACGGGCTTCGTCGCCTCGTGCTATCCAATCGGCGATCTCGTGCTGATCGTCGGCCTGATTCATGTGCTGCTGCGCGTGGAGGTCCGCAGCGCACACCGCGCACTGCAGTTGCTGGGGGTGGGCATCGGGCTGTACGTGGTGGCCGACCTGATCTACGGATGGCTCGAGCTGCACTCCACCTACACGGGCGACGGCGACGTCAATGCGCTGTGGATGATCGCCACCGCGCTGTTCGCGTTTGCCGCGGCCAGCCAGGTGCGAGTGTCCGCCGCTTCGGCTTCGCCCTCCGCCGTGTCGCCCTCCGCCGTGCCGGACGAGCAGCTTCTTACGGAACAGGGCTCGCGTTTTGCCACGCTCCCCTACCTAGCGGTGGCCGTCGTGTTCGCACTGCTGATCGGCTCCCAGCTCGGGGGGCCGTTCTTCCCGACCCTCAGCCTTACGCTCGCTGCCCTGGCCGTCACGGGGCTCGTGTCTGTGCGCCAGATCATCTCTCAGCGCGATCTGCTGGACGCGCACAGGCAGCTGAGCGCCGCCCATGCCAAACTGGCGGTGCTGGCGAGGGTCGACCCGATCACCGCACTGCCCAACCACCGTGCGCTGGCGTCCACGATCGACGCGGAGCTGGCTCGCTCAAAGCGCCATGAGCGTGGCTGCGCGCTGCTGTTCCTCGACATCGACCACTTCAAGGAGATCAACGACGCGTGCGGGCATGCCGCGGGTGACCGCGCCTTGCGCGAACTGGGCGAGTTGGTCAACAAGGTGCTGCGCTCGATGGACACGCTCGGCCGCTGGGGCGGCGAGGAGTTCGTGGCCGTGCTCCCGGAGATCGATGCCGAGCACGCGATGGCGATCGCCGAGCGGGTCAGACAGACAATCGCGGCGCACCTGTTCGACATCGCCGGCGGCACCCATCTGACCGTGTCCCTCGGTGTGGCTACATACCCGCACGACGGCTCGACCCGCGGCGCGCTGCTCGACGCCGCCGACCGCGCGATGTATGCCGCCAAGTGGCTGGGGCGCAACCAGACGTTCAGCGCGTCAGATCCCGTCGTCGCCAGTATCGAGAGCTCCCGCAGCGGCTCCTCGACGCCCGACGAACAGGTAATCATGGGCGCCGTCGACGCGCTCGCGCTGCTCGTTGACATACGCGACAAGGGCACCTCCGAGCATTCGCTGCACGTGGCGAAACTGGCCGAGCACCTCGCCCTCGAGCTCGACTGCACGCCCGAGCAGGCACGCGCTGTCTATCTGGGAGCAAAGCTCCACGACATCGGCAAGGTTGCGGTCGCCGACACGATCCTGCACAAGACCGAGCCGCTCACCGCCGAGGAGTGGAAGGCGATGTGCAAGCACCCTGCGATCGGTGCCGACGTCGTGGCGCGTATCGGCCGGCTGGCCGACGTCGCCCCGATCATCCGCGGCCACCAAGAGCGCTATGACGGCAGTGGCTACCCAGAGGGGCTCGCCGGCGAGCAGATCCCGCTC
>JBEKAM010000315.1:0-2890 GCA_050015915.1 Solirubrobacteraceae bacterium | reverse complement strand
CGCGCCACTGCCACCGGCACACCTGAGAGCCGGCAACAGTGCTCGCTATCTCGCCGAGTCGGGCAGCCAGCGCTCGCTCAACCTCAAGCTCACGCGGCGTCTCAGCCTCGAACCTCCGAAAGACGCCGCCGGCACGGTCACGCTCGTGGGCCAGGTGCTACCGCCGCTGAGCAAGCCGATCGCGGCGGTAACGGTCGAACAGCAACTCGAATGCGGCAAGACAACGGTTGTCGATCGCTTCACGCCCCCGGCAAACGGGCGCTTTCACATCAGCTTCCAAGTCCCCGCGGGCGCCACCGCGGCGGTCTACCGGCTCACCAGCAGTGTGGTGCAGTCAGCGGGCTCGAAGCACGCGTTCGCCACATACAGCCTGCCCCTGCCGGTGATCCTCGGCTGAGCTCTGCTTGCGCTGCGCAAGTGTCGGGACCAGCACGCCGCTACGCTCGCTTCGTGACGTCGGAGGATCTTGCCAACCTCGCGCATCTGCGCCGCGCACGCGATCTGATGGACCGTGAGTATGCGCGCCGGCTCGACGTCGCCGAGCTCGCTCGCGCCGCTTTGATGTCGAGCGCACATTTTTCGCGGCAGTTCCGCGAGGCCTACGGCGAGACGCCCTACGCCTACCTGATGACGAGACGAATCGAGCGAGCGAAGGCGCTGCTGCGCGGTGGCGAGATGTCGGTCACTGAGGTCTGTGTGGCGGTCGGGTGCTCATCGCTCGGCTCGTTCAGCGCCCGCTTCACCCAGCTGGTGGGCGAGACGCCGATGGCCTACCGGGGTCGTGACCACAGCGCACTTGCTCGCGTGCCGGGCTGCGTTGCCAAGGACCTCACCCGCCCGCGCCGCGAGACGAGCAGGATCGGAGAAGCGCGCGAGGCGCTGGCGCACTAGCGTTGATGACATGAACCTCACACTTTCCACATGCTTCGTCCTGGTCCACGACCCCGACCTCGCACTCACGTTCTACCGCGACACTCTCGGCCTTGAGCTGCGCAACGACGTCGCCCGCGGCGACTTCCGCTGGCTCACCGTCGGCGGCGCCTCACAGCCCGACGTTGCGATCGTCCTCACTAACTACCTGAACGGCAGTCCCGCCGACAGCGACGCCCTCGCCGCGCTGCTCGCCAAGGGCGCCCTCAACGGCGTCCACTTCCACACCGACGACCTCGACGCCACCTTTGAGAAGCTCCAAGCGTCAGGCGCCGAGATCGTGCAGGAGCCGACCGACCAGCCATGGGGCACGCGAGACTGTGCTGTGCGTGACCCATCCGGAAATATGGTGCGCTTCGACCAGCCACCCGCCGTGGGGTCGTGACGCCACCGACGCGATGAGCGCCTCCTGATCGGGGCGGTCGCCGGCTTGCTTCCGGCGCTGCGCGCTGCGCGGCTCTCGCCGACCGAAGCGCTGCGGACCATGTGAACGGCCTCTTCACGCCGAGGGCTGAGTCAGATCACCCTCGCGAAGCTAAGCCTTCGCGTCTGCCAACGGTGACCCGTGGCAGACGCGAATGAGACCGTTAGGCGGCTTGGACGTTGACCGCCTTCGGGCCCTTGTCCCCTGCCTCTGAGTCATACGTGACCTTTGCGCCCTCAGCGAGAGAGCGATAGCCCTCACCGATGATTGCGCTGTGATGCACGAACAGGTCCTTGGACTGGTCGTCGGGCGTGATGAACCCGAAACCCTTGTCGTCGCTGAACCACTTCACTGTTCCTGTAGCCATTGTTTCCTCCGGCGTCGTTGTGTGCTGCGAACGCGGGAGTTGCTATGAGCAAAAGCTACGAGCGCTGGCACTGCGATGTTGGATTGACATCCAACCTTATGAATGCACCGTAGCAGAGCTGGTGAGCACAGGCAGCCCGCCTGCTTGTGGCCTCGCGCAAGCCGGCTGACAACGCCGCTGAAGTCCGCAAGAGAAAGGAGACCACGCACTCCTTCACTTCCTACTTTATAACGCACAGGGGGGCTTGATTCAAGCCCCCGGGTGTGCCCCATAATGCCCGCCGCAGGCCAGATGCCTACGGAAAATGGAGGTACGTACGGGTATGAGCGAGCATGCGGTGGTGATCGCAGGAGGCGGTCCGACGGGGATGATGCTGGCGGCGGAGTTGGCACTGGCGCGGGTCGATGTGGCGATCGTCGAGCGGCGCCCCGACGCTGTGCTGAACGGCTCACGGGCGGGCGGCTTTCACGCCCGCACGATCGAGGTGCTCGATCAGCGCGGGGTCGCCGAGCGGTTCCTCGCGGAGGGGCAGACGGCTCAGGCCTCGATGATCGGCACGACCGTCCTCGACATGAGCGACTTCCCGACCCGTCACCCGTATTCGCTCGGAATCTGGCAGAGCCAGATCGAGCGGATCCTGGCGGCCTGGCTCGAGGAACTGCCTGTTCAGATCGAATACGGAGTTGACGTGACAGGCTTCGCGCAGGACGAAGCCGGCGTCGATGTCGAGCTAGCCGACGGCAGGTCGCTGCGAGCGCAGTACCTTGTCGGCTGCGACGGCGGTCGCAGCATCATCCGCAAAGCGGCAGGGATCGAGTTCCCGGGATGGGATCCCACGAAGAGCAACCTGATCGCCGAGGCCGAGATGACTGAGCAGCCGGAGCTGGGCATGCGGCGCGACGCCATCGGCGTCCACGCGATCGGCCGGCTGGAGTATGAGATCCGCGACGGCGAGGTGGTTTACGCGGATGACGGTCCGGTGCGGGTGATGGTAACCGAGCAGCAGATCGGAACCGGAGGTGAGCCGACGCTGGCGGATCTCAGCGAGGCTCTCGTAAGGGTCTACGGCACCGACTTCGGGATCCACAATCTGACGTCGATCTCGAGGTTCACCGACATGACGCGTCAGGCAGCGGCCTACCGCGCCGGACGGGTACTGCTCGCCGGCG
>JBEKAM010000314.1:0-2899 GCA_050015915.1 Solirubrobacteraceae bacterium | reverse complement strand
AGGGGTTTTTATGGGGACTCCTACCGGAGTCCGGCGGGGTCGCGCGTTGCCGTTCGTCGCCTGTCAGGCGAAGAAGTCGGCGACCGCGACCCGCCAGCCGGGCACCGCATCGCTGAGGTCGAGCTCGCCGTCTTTGCAGATACGTACGTCACCGCCCGCTCGGTATACGGTCGCCGTGCCTCGGGCAGGATCAAGCACGAGGCACGCTGTCGAGCCGGCGGTGATCCAACCCATTGCCTTGGCGTCTACCTCGCTAACGCTGTCACCCGGCGAGACGACCTCGACGGCGAAATCGGGGGGCCCGGGCCAGAACCTGACCGTCCGTCCGACCGCATCCGATTGCGCCTTGCTGACGAATGCCGCATCGGGCGCACGGACCGTGTCGGGATCGCTGCCCAGGACAAACCCTGTCTCGGCTCCGAAGGTCACGCCGGTATCCGTAGCTTGCACATGTACGCTCAGCAGCCGGCCTGCGGTCATTGCGACCCGGCCATGCTCTGCGCCGGCGGGGGTCATTGTTCGCAGGCATCCTTCGATGAGCTCGTGGCGCATGCCATCGTCAGGGAGGTTCCATAGATCCTCTGCGCTGAGTGCGATCGCATGTGATGCCATGCCAAGAAGGCTAGCGGCACGTCCGGCAAGGCGCGAGCGCTCTGTTTGGCTGTTGCATCGGGTAGCTCACACCATCAGCGTGCCTGTTGCTTGGGATGTTGGGATGGAATTCTCGACCGGCCACAGCGTCTGTGATAGCGTACGTTTGTATGGCGACTGGCACGGCTATGCGGGATACCTCACCCGACCACGCAGCGGCGCTCTCGCCCGCTGTCATCGGCGCCCGCGTCAAGGCGCTGCGCGAGGCCGCCGGCCTGTCGCTACGCGACCTCTCCGAGCGCAGCGGCGTCAGCGCACCGATGCTCTCCCAGGTCGAGCGGGGGGAGACGAGCCCAACGTTGACGGTGGCCGCGCGTATCGCCGCCGGCCTGGATCTGCGGCTCTCGCAACTGTTGCGTCTCGACGAGGGCGATTCCGTGACCGTTGTGCGCGCCGGCGAGCGCCAGCGCGGCGGCAACAAGAAGCGCGGCCACAGCTTCGAGGTGCTCACCTCCGCCCAGCCCGGGCAGCGCGCCGAGCTCTCGCGCCACACGCTCGCCTCCGGGGGTGCCACCGGTGCCGCCGATGACCCGCCCATGCACGAGCCCGGCAGTCGTGAGACCGCGCTGGTGGAGAAGGGCGCCATCGTGCTCGTCTGCGACGGGCAGCGATACGAGCTCAGGGACGGCGACTGCGTCACCTTCGACGCTGATCTGCCCCACCATTTCGAGAACCCAACCAAACAGGAGGCGGCCTTTCTGGCGGTCGTCTCCGCCGGACTCAGGCGTAGCTAGATGAGCACCACACGAACTCCACATCAAAAGAGATCCACAACCCACGAGCACGAGGACCGATGACCATGCCCAAGACGCTGTTCGAGAAGATCTGGGAGCAACACGAGGTGGCCGACGGCCTCATCTACATCGACCTGCACCTCGTGCACGAGGTCACAAGCCCCCAGGCCTTCGACGGGTTGCGCCTCGCCGGGCGCACCGTGCGCCGGCCCGACCGCACGCTCGCGACCGCCGACCACAACACGCCCACCGACGGCACCCCCGTCGCCGCGCGCATCAAGGATGAGCTCTCCCGCGTGCAGGTGGAAACGCTCGAGCGCAACTGCGCCGAGTTCGGCGTGCCCGTGTACTCGCTTGGCTCAGACCGGCAGGGGATCGTGCACGTCATCGGTCCCGAGCTCGGCGTCACCCAGCCCGGCATGACCATCGTCTGCGGCGACTCCCACACCTCCACCCACGGCGCCTTCGGTGCGCTCGCCTTCGGTATCGGTACCTCCGAGGTCGAGCACGTGCTCGCCACCCAATGCATGGTCCAGGCCAAGCCCCGCTCCATGCGCATCCGCTACGAGGGTGAGCTTGGATTTGGGGTGACCGCCAAGGACCTGATCCTCGGCACGCTTGGCCAGCTCGGCGTCGGCGGGCTCACCGGCCACGCCGTCGAGTACGCCGGTCCCGCCATCGAGGCGCTCTCCATGGAGGGCCGCATGACCGTCTGCAACATGACCATCGAGGGCGGCGGGCGCGCCGGCATGATCGCCCCCGACGACACCACGTTCGCGTGGTTCCGCGACGCCGAGAACGCCGGCACGCCACGTCCTGGTGCGCCGCAGGGCGCCGGTCTCGACGCCGCCATCGAGCGCTGGCGCGAGCTCGCCACCGAGGACGGCGGCCAGTTCGACCGCGAGGTCGTCATCGACGCGAGCGCCATCTCGCCGCAAGTCACCTGGGGTACCAACCCCGGCATGGTCCGCGCCGTCACCGACAACGTGCCCGCCCCCGAGGAATTCGATAGCCCCGCCGACCGCGAGAGCGCCGAACGGGCCCTTCACTACATGGGGCTCACGGCCGGCACGCCAATCGAGCAGATCGCAGTCGACCGGGTGTTCATCGGCTCCTGCACCAACTCGCGCATTGGCGACCTGCGCGCCGCAGCCGAGGTCGTGGCCGGCAAGAAGGTTGCGGCGAGCGTCTCCGCGATGGTGGTGCCGGGATCGCAACAGGTCAAGGCCCAGGCCGAGGCCGAGGGGCTCGACCAGGTGTTCCGTGACGCCGGCTTCGATTGGCGCGTCGCCGGCTGCTCCATGTGCCTCGGTATGAACCCCGACATTCTCCAGCCCGGTGAGCGCTGCGCCTCCACCTCCAACCGCAATTTCGAGGGACGCCAGGGGCGGGGGGGACGCACTCATCTGGTCTCGCCGCAGATGGCTGCCGCCGCCGCCATCGAGTGTCGCTTGGTGGTTATATGTGAGTTGTGTTGTGCTGTTACGCTTGTTGATATGTTTCGCCGTCTCACT
>JBEKAM010000313.1:0-2900 GCA_050015915.1 Solirubrobacteraceae bacterium | reverse complement strand
GTCCAGCCCTCGAGCGTGGGAATCAGCATCGCCAAGTTGGTCTTGCCGCACGCGCTGGGGAAGGCGCCGGTGATGTACTTGACCTCCCCCTCCGGTGAGGTCAGCTTCAGGATCAGCATGTGCTCGGCCATCCAGCCCTCGTCGCGCGCCATCACGGAGGCGATGCGCAGCGCGAAGCACTTCTTGCCCAGCAGGGCGTTGCCGCCGTAGCCCGAGCCGAAGGACCAGATCTCGCGGGTGTCGGGGAAGTGCACGATGTACTTGTTCTCCGCGTTGCACGGCCATGGCACGTCCTCGCTGCCGTCATCCAGCGGCATGCCCACCGAATGCAGGCACGGAACGAACTCGCCGTTGCCGAGCGCGTCGAGCGCACCCTGGCCCATGCGGGTCATGATCCGCATGTTCACGGCGACGTAGATCGAGTCGGTCAGCTGTACGCCCACGTGGCTCTTGTCCGAGCCCAGCGGCCCCATCGAGAACGGCACCACGTACATCGTCCTGCCGTGCATCGAGCCCGCAAACAGCCCGCTGAGCATCTCGCGCATCTCACCCGGGTCACGCCAGTTGTTCGTTGGGCCGGCCTCCGCCTCGGTGGCAGAGCAGATGTACGTTCGGTCCTCCACCCTTGCCACGTCGCCGGGATCGGAAAGCGCGAGGTAGGAGTTCGGTCGCTTGGCGTCGGACAGGCGCTCGAATGTGCCGGCGTCGACGAGCTCCTGGCAGAGGCGGTCGTACTCCTCCGCGGATCCGTCACACCAGTAGATGGCGTCGGGCTCGGTTAGCGCGGCTACCTCGTCTACCCAGGTCAGGAGGCGCTCGTTCGTGGTGGGGGCGGGAACGGTGGTGTTCATGGGGTCCAAACGACTCCTAGGTTGGCGGGCAAGATGGGCACGCGCCGTGCGGCGCTGCTGCCGGGCCACGGCTGGCTCCGGTAAACAGAAAACGCCCATCCCTGGGCGAGAGGCAAAGCGTATCGCACGATCGGTGCCCCGACAACTCGCCTGCTAGTCGACGATCGCCTCGACGGCGGCTGTTCCGGGGCTCCTACGCGGAACAAGCACCAGGCGCTTGAACTCGGCGACGAGCACGCCGTCCTGATTGAGCACACGCGTGTGCACCTTGACGGTGCCGCGGTCGGGCTTTGACTGCGACTCTCTCTTCTCGAGCACCTCCGACTCGCAGTACAGCGTGTCGCCGTGGAACACGGGCGCCGGGTGCTTGAGCTCTTCGGTCGCGAGGTTGGCGATCGCCTTGCCGCTGACATCGCTCACGGACATACCCAGTGCCAGCGAGTACACGAGCGGTCCCACCACGACATTGCGACCTTGCTGGGATTTGGCCGCGTAGACGTCGTTGAGGTGCAGCGGGTGATGGTTCATCGTGATCAGGCAGAACAGATGATCGTCTGACTCGGTCACGGTCTTGGCGGGCCAGTGCTTGTACACGGCACCGACCTCGAACTCCTCCAGGTAGCGGCCATAAGGGTGGGCGCCGCTCGCCTCGCGGGCGGCCTGCTCGGTCTCGAAGGTCTGGGCGGTGTCAGTTGCGCTCATGTAGGTCGTGGGTCTCCTGTGGCAGGGGAATGGATCGATTCGCGGCAGCAGATGCCGCCGCGGGCTGGCGCCCACCGTGGCGCCGAGCCGGCGCCGCATCGGACATTCTCAGTCGCGGCACCTGGAGCACAAACTCTAGTGGGCGCCCAGTGCCATTCGCCGCTAGCCCGCGACGACCGCCGCTCGCGGTCTGCCGTCGAAGGCCGCCGGGCACGCGTAACCCGGGGTCGGCACGCAGCCTTCGCCAGGTAGTTTGCCGACAGGCGGTGTCGGCGACGGTACCGGAGACGGCACCGGCGGATTCGATTCGGATACCGGCGAGCTGACTACAGCCCGGGCGAAGGAGCTCGAGTGCGGCAGACCGCACCCCAGGTCATAAGCCTGCGCAACCGCACTCGCCCCGCTGAACCCCGCGAGCGCCTGCCCACGCGAGCGCAGCGTCAGTAGCTCAGACGCACTGAGCGCATCTCCGTGCAAGGCCAGATCGCATACAGCCGGCATGCGTGCGCTGGCCGACCGCGAGAGCGGATCGATGCTCTTGAGCACCAGCGGAGCTCCGAGCTCGCGCGGAGCAGTCAAGCTGACGCTCACGGATACCGGGTCGAGCAGCGGCGAGGGGCGATTGACGAGCACCACCAGCACACGCAAGATCCCCTGCGTGGGCGATCGCAGCGCGGCCGCAGCCAGATAGTCATCGCCGAACGGCGACCCCACGCTCACCCGCAACGAGCTGCCTGATATTCGCCGCCCCTTCCTAGGCTCGCGGAAACTGGCCTCGGCAAGCGTCAGGTCATTCGGCGCCGCAGACATGCTCACGGGCCAGCTGCGCCCGACGGAAGCCGCCGCACCACGCTTCACCGCGGCCCCGGCACTGGCCTCGATAGCCGCGAACAGACCCCCGCCGAGCACCAGCACTCCGCATGTGACGAGCAGTATCAGCCTGGTCAGAGGACGGCGCATCATCGATACTTCCCTTGCAGCGATCGTAGCGCCGTCACCCGAACCAACCCAGGAGAGCCCTTGCGCAACCCCCGCGACTTCCTCAAGCCCCTCGCGATCGACGCCCCAGAGCCGGCGCGCGAGATCCCCTTCAAGCCTTCTCGAATGATCCACTTCATGGACTTCTCGAACCCGAAAATGGTCGAGAAGACGCCTGACCTCGCGCCGAAGGTGGACATTTTGCTCGGCAACCTCGAGGACGCGGTGCCGCTGGAAAAGAAGGAGGCCGCACGCGCCGGGCTGATTCGCGTGGGACGCGAGATGGATCTCGGCGACACGGCGCTGTGGACGCGCGTCAACGAGCTCGCCTCGCCGTACTTCCTCGACGACATCACGCAGCTCGTGGCC
>JBEKAM010000312.1:0-2951 GCA_050015915.1 Solirubrobacteraceae bacterium | reverse complement strand
GCCATGCTCGAGCACGCGTGTGTGAAGCACCGCGAAGATCGCGCCTACAACTCCTTCTGCGGTCACGTCAGGGGGTTCGCGGATCGCGTGGGTGACCGTCCGACCCCTGTCGATCACCTCTGCCAGTTCGTCGAGCACCTTCGCTCGCCGGTCCAAAACCCTCTCGCCCGCACCAAGCGCCTCCACAATGCAGAGCTTGGCGAGCCCCGGCTCTTCGTCCATGAACAGCAGCAGTCGCGCCAGCGCCGCGCGCACGCCGTCGCGCCAGCTCGACTCCCGCTCGTATGCCTCCTGCGCGATCAGCCTCGCCTGCGTGAGCGCCTGCTCGAAGGCCGCCAGGAAGCAGTCCTCCCGGTCTGCAAATACGTCATAGAAAGTCTTGCGCGATACACGCGCGCGACTGATCACCTGCGCAACGGTCATCCGCGCGTAGCCAACGTCCTCCACCGCCTCGACCGCCGCAGCGAGCATGCGACTTCGCTGGATCTGCGTTACCTGCCCGCGTGGCAGCCCCCCTGGTCCCGGGCGCAACCGCGGTGTCGCCGTCCGTGTCTTGTACATAAGAGTCATGTCTTCCCACCTAGTCGTCTGTTTCGCCAGTAGTAGTGAACACTCGAGTCCGTTCGAGCCAAGATGCCCGGTGGGACCCCGCTTGCGAGCAGGCGCTAACCCACTCGTGCGTATACAGGAGATTCACGGGTCTAGACGCTTAAGTCGAGACGCGTCTCTGACTTTTTTCCCGTTGGTTCGAACAATCTTCCGTAGGTTCACCGAGGGTTGACCCCGGCGGGCCGACTTCAACCCCGCCCTGCAGGGCACAACGAAGTCCACTATCCAGAAATGCTCCAATGTGATGCGCATACTACTCTTGTCACAGGACGTCGTGTAGCCACGGGCGCCACGATGTCGCATATACCGGCTCAGCCTCGTGCGGTGCTATGGCGCTACTGGCACCTCACGACCAGCGTCGTAGCCGTCAAATAAGCGCACATCGGCGAGGAAAATGGCCTCCGAGAATCGGAGGCCGAAGCTATACCGCTACCGGGATTCGAACCCGGGTTTCCGCCATGAGAGGGCGGCGTCCTAGTCCCCTGGACGATAGCGGCGCAAAACGACTGCTCCGAGGCTAGCAAAGCGCCCGCCCAGCTTGTCCGCTGCGCGGCGGACAAATCGCTCGGGCCGGCACTCCACCGGCCCGCGGCGTCCGTCTGCGATATCTTCGCATCCCCACGCGGATGTGGCGGAATTGGTAGACGCGCACGGTTCAGGTCCGTGTCCGGGAAACCGGGTGGAGGTTCGAGTCCTCTCATCCGCATTTTTGCTCGTTGCTGGAACCGCAGCAGGAGGCAGAACGAGGGCGCGGCCGTCGTTAGAGCGCTTCTCGCGGTGCGCCGCGAGCCGGCCCGACGGCGGACATGGCAGCCGCCTACGCCGCCCCCAGCCATCTACATCGACACTCAGCAACACGAGCTTGGGGCGTTGGTCAGACGCTATTTCTGGCGTTTCGCTACAGGCCCGGTGCTGCGCCGGCCATTGGCGCCCACGAGGTTGTTGATCCCCGTAGTGGCTTTGCGTGAGCCTTTGGAAAAGGCGTTTTTGGCGTCCTCCCTCACGGGTGCGCGGTCAGCGACGATCCGAATTCCGTGGGAGTTGGTGCTCTCGATCGGGCTCGTCATCCTCATAATTTACGCACCGGAGGCGGGCGATTCGCCTGCCACCCATCGTCACGACCACCTGACCACCGTGAGCGGCATGGTGCAAGTATCGGCTTGGCTGATCGCGCAGCTCACGGATGCCAACTTCGGGCTTGGGCGATGGCTTATCGCGTGTCATTTGGATGAAGATAGAGATGCAAGATCCGAACCTCCTGCATCAGTCTCAGCCAAATGCTGGCTAGGCCCTGGAGATCAGGGCTTAGCTGGCACCTCGAGATAGACGACCCGATCGGCGAGTTGCTGGTCCGCAAGACCACGGACCGCGGCAACCAGCGGGCCGATGCCCGCCGTACGGCGCGAGAACCTCGATGAGAGCGCAATCAGCACACCGGGGTGATGCTGGCCAGCGACGAGATGATCGGCAGAGATGCCTGTGAAGTCAGCGACGTTCTCCGTGAGCAGCGTATGCCCGTCCGCGATCGCCGCCGCGAAGACCCCGGGATCAGAGCTTCCCGCCAATCCGAGCTCCATGACGGTGCGGGTGTCGATGTCGGCCGCCCGCAGTGCCTCTGCAAGACCTGGCGAGTACATCTCGTCCAGCAGTAGCCTCAATAGGTGTCAGCGACTGCGGTTTCGCTGCGGTGCAGCTCGATGCGTGCGTCAACCTCATCCGGATAAGCGGCTCGATAGCGGAGCGCGGCGTCCACCTGCGACCGTGTGACGATCGGGTCTTGGACGAGCGCCGCGATGGGATCGTCCTGCGCCGCTAGCTCCTCCACCCACATGACGACCTCCCACACGTCGGGGCCACCAAGCAACCCCGCACGCCGTCCAGCCGGGCCGTCGCGAAAAGTGATGAGCGGATGTTCGTCGCGGCGAGCCCCCTCCTCGGCATAGCGACGAAGCCGATCGGAGAGGGTCTCGCCGGCGGTGCGTGCCCGCAGACGAAGTCGCTCCGCAAGAGCATCGTCGAGCCGTACAGATACATTCACTGACATGTATGCAACGTAGCACAACGTCTGCGTTTGTACTCGAAACAGTCACGCATCACGCGGCCGCACAAGCCTCAAGGGAGTGCAACTTGCAGAACCGGGGCAATCGAAGGCGACCCGGTCGTGAAGGTCATATCGTCCGCGTAGGTGCCTGAGTCAGCCGCAGAGAGCCGACCACTGCCCGGCCAAAAGAGCGCCACCGACATTTAAACAGAGTCTGATATAGCGGCACATTCCGAGAATTAGACATTAGGGGGATCTCGGGCGAATTCCCTGCTCGACCCACTCGCCGATGCCGACAAGG
>JBEKAM010000311.1:0-2993 GCA_050015915.1 Solirubrobacteraceae bacterium | reverse complement strand
TCACAAGACCCGGATCGGCCTTTGGATGAGTGGTGGCAAAATCCGATACGAAGCCGCCGTTGTTGTTCTCGAGCTGACGGTCGACATGACTCCCGCCATGTTCTGGATTGAAGCCTTCCAGCCCGACGCGACCGAGCGGATGCACGGGATAGGAGCACCCGTCGTACTCATTGGCCATGCTCGCTTCCAGCCCCTCCACCTCGGGCATGACACCATCGAGCTTCAGGTAGCCCAGCATGTGGTCGAACGAGCGGTTCTCCATCATCAGGACGACGATGTGATCGATCTTCTCCAAGTTCTGGCTGCCCGACCCCGTCAACGGAACCATATGCGTGCGCTGTTCAGGCAAGCGCGTCAGCAGGGTTTGGAGCCACACAGGTAGAGCCACGGCACCATCGTACGCAGCTGCACACGAGCAAGCTTTAGGCCGCGGCGACCACTACGGTGCAGCCGTTTCCCTCGAAGGACTCCAGGGCGTTGCGCTGGGCGCGCTTGCCGATCAGCTGCGGCTCCTGTCCGGTGGGCGAGATGTCGATCGCGAGCTCGATCCCCAGCGCCTCGGAGATGCGCAGGAGCATCGGGAACGCAGGGTTGTGCTCTCCGCTCTCCAGTCGTGCCACGGCGGGCTGGGTCATCTTCAGGCGCTTAGCCAACGCGGTCTGGCTGAGGCCATGCTCTGCCCGGTAGGCGATCATCTTCACCGCGACCGCGCGGGCCAGCGCGGTGCGCTCCCACTCCCGCCGGTACTCGGTGTCGGCGTCGAGGTGCTCCGCGAGCACCTCATCATGGGTAGGAAGATCAGACAGCTTCATGGCAAGTACCTTGTGTCGAGCCCTACTATACCAAAATTGTGATAGCCGTCGGGACGTCATGGCTCTACCTCAGCGAGTCGTGTCTTTGCGGCGCTCACGGCGCGCTCGAAACCGGCCTTGTCCTTCTGGGCCTCCGGGCCTACAGCGCCGATCACAAAGACATCCCCGATGCGCTGATAGATGCATCGCCAAGGACTTCGACCGGCGCGCGGACGCAACTCACGCAGCGAGCCGCCAGGGTCTCCCATGACCTTGCTCGAATGCGGAAAGGGAAGGTTCGGGCCAAGCGAGGCCAGCTTGTCCACCGCGTTGTCGATCGCCTTGCTCTCCCGGTCAGGGACCGCCTCCGCCTCCGTTCGAGCCCGCGGGTGATAGCGGACCTCCCATGGGGAGACCGGCGGCGCCTGAGGGCGAGCACCCTCAGAGCGCTTCTTGCGTTTACTCATCGAAGCCCGCCAACACAGGAAGCTCTTCCTCCTGGAGCGTCAACAGAGCCAGGAGAAAGCCCATCGCCAGGTAGTTGACGGCCGCTGCCATCTCCTCGTCCACGTTCTGGACGAGAACCATCTCCACGACGAGGTCGAGTACCTCGTCGGCCACGCCGTGGGCTCGCAGCAGCACCAGGTTCGCCGCCAGCGCCTCCCGGCTGGACCGATGGGCGTTGCGCTCGGTCAGGTTCTTCAGCTGCGCGATCGCGGCTTTCAATGACGCGGCGCGCACCACCGGCTCGCGTCTTGCGCGCGCGGCGTCGCCGTTCCCGACATCGGCTTTTGGACCGGTGCGCCTCGGGAACGGTGTGCTCTCGGCTGCTGTGTGGGTGTTGTCCTGCATGGACAGGACAAGCTACGACTTGCTTCGGGGCTTCAGTTACTCCAAGCCGTTCGCGCACGCATCGACTGCTTCGCAGTCGTCGGTGCCGCTACCCGGCGTGGGTGGTGCTGCCGGCGCTCAAAGTGGTCGCGATCTCACTGAACTGGTCGAGCGCGGCCTGCAGGTCTTCGACGATCTCGGCCGCGATCACCTCGGGGGCGGGAAGGCTGTCCGTGTCCTCCAACGACTCATCGCGCAACCAGAAAATGTCCAAGGACGCCTTGTCCCGCGCCATCAGCTCGTCGTAGGTGAACGACTTGAACCGCTCGGTCTCGACGCGGTCCTGACGGCGTTTGGTCTTGTAGCAGGACACGAAGTCGTCAAGGTCCGCGCGCACCAGCTGACGCGTCTTGAGCGTGAAGCTCTGGTTGGTGCGGAAGTCGTAGATCCACAACTTCTTTGTCCAAGGCTTCTCCGATGGTGGCTTTCGATCAAAGAATAGGACGTTGGCCTTCACGCCACCGGCATAAAAGATCCCCGTCGGGAGGCGAAGCAGCGTGTGGACATCGCACTGCTCCAGGAGCTTGCGCCGTACAGTCTCGCCGGCGCCTCCCTCGAACAGCACATTGTCGGGGACAACGATCGCAGCCCGCCCATTGATCTCCAAGAGCGACCTGACGTGCTGGAGGAAGTTGAGCTGCTTGTTCGAGGTCGTCGCCCAGAAGTCTTCGCGCAGGTAGCTCATGCTCTCGGTCTCGGCGTTCCCCTCGGCATTGATGACCTTGTAGGAGGACTTCTTTCCGAACGGCGGGTTGGTCAGGACCATGTCGAAATGCTCCGAGGGCTTGGCGCGAAGCGCATCATCGACCGTCACCAGGCTGTCGCCTTCCGGCGTTCCGATCCCGTGCAACAGCAGGTTCATCGCGCATATGCGCGCCGTTGCATCGACGATCTCCCATCCACGGAGCGTCTCATCGCGTAGGAACCTCTTTTGATCAGGATCAAGACTGCTTGACTTCATCTGCTCATATGCCGCAAGCAGAAAGCCTCCCGTGCCAACCGCCGGATCGGCGACGCGCGTTTTGGCAGTAGGTCGCATCACCTCGACAATCGCCTGGATCAGCGCACGGGGCGTGAAGTACTGGCCGGCGCCTGACTTGACATCCTCGGCGTTCTTGGCAAGCAGACCCTCATACGCATCGCCCTTCACGTCAACGTCCAGTGTCATCCACTGCTCGTTCTCGATCAGATCCGACACCAACCGCTTTAGCTTGGCCGGGTCTTGGATCTTGTTCTGGGCCTTGCGGAAGATCACCCCCAGAGTTCCCGGCAGCTTGCCGAGCTCCACGAGTGTGTGTCGGTACTGCACAT
>JBEKAM010000310.1:0-3007 GCA_050015915.1 Solirubrobacteraceae bacterium | reverse complement strand
CTTCAACGTGGTCGCCCGCAACCAGGACGACCATGTCAAGAACATCGCCTTCCTTATGGACCGTGCCGGTGCCTGGTCGCTCTCTCCCGCATACGACGTCGTCTGGGCCTGGCAGCCTGGCAATCTCTGGCTCGACAGTCACCAGATGTCGATCAACGGCAAGCGCAATGGCTTCACCGTCGTCGATCTGCGCGCAGTTGCCGCAGTCGGTGGCTTGAAGCGAGGACGCGCCGAGACGATCCTCGCGGAGGTGGTCGCTGTCGTCGCGCGCTGGAGTGAGATCGCCGCAGAGGTTGGGATCGACGAGGGGATGGTGGAGCAGATCGCCCGCTCGCACCGGTTGCATCTGCCGTCGGGCTGACACGGCGTAGGTGGACTGAAATCGCGATATATGGGACAGTTCGTTGATGTCTCGGCTCAGGGCGACACAGCTCTCCGCGCGTACGCTCTGGGTGTCTGGGCTAGTAGCTCGCGTGCTGCTCCCTGTGCAGCGCTTGCCTAACCATGCGTTGATGACCCTCCATCCCGAACCCTGGTGGGGGGTATTGACGAAGGCCACAGTGGTGCTCATCGGCTTCGATCTCTTGCTTGCCTACATTCGGGATCCGGAGCGATTCCGTCGCCCCACCCGTGCCGAAATCCTGCCCTCATTCCTCGGAGCTGTGGCTATGGCAAGTGTGATCCTCGTTGCGATCATCTTTGCCACGCTTCTTATTTGAGTGGACTTCGTCCGGCAGGGTGGCAGGGCTGCCTGGCCAGTACCGATCAGAACAGGCGGGTGCTGACCGCAATGAGTGCGAACAGCGCATCCCGTTCACGATCAGCCGCCGCCGCCAGTGTTTCGATGGCCTTTTCGGCGACCTCGACGTGAGCTAGTGCAACTTCCTTCGAAAACAGCGCGAGATGGTCATAGTCGGCTCGGTGGCGGGCCTCTTGTAAATCGCAGAAGGAGTCGGCGACCCGCGCGGTTGGTGTGCCAGCAAGGCTCTGCACAAGGGGCTTCATGTGGCGGTTTGGTTTACCGTGCCGTTCTGCTACCTGTTCGCACACTTCCTTCATGTTCTGGTGACGGAAAGTTCGCGCGACGCGCAGTTGGTGCTGCGGTGTGTCGTGGGGCAGAAGGTGGACCGCGGCCTGCCGCGTCAGGTCATGGAAGAGCGCGTAGTACGCACTGGAGACGGCACGTCGTAGCCAAACAGGGCGAGGTCTGCCCCTTCCGCCCGTCTGATTCGCGAAGTCGCGTGCCGCTTCTAGCAGCTTCTGTGGATCGATCGGGACGGCCCGAGCCACCGCTAGTCGGCATCCAGTGATTCGTCAATGTCTTCCCAGTCGAGCAGCTCGTCCCGGGTGGACTCAAACTCGACGAACCAGGGAAGATCGGGCGGCTCGGTGTTGTGCTCATCGCGAAAGCGCTGCTCGACCTGACGCTTGGCCTCGGCAGCGGCCTCTTTGAGCTCCCAAAGATCCTCGACCGGCCACGTGTCTCCGTGCGCAGGCGGGTCGAGGACGAGGACAATCGACAATGCAGGACGCTCTGACGAGTCTTCGCGGGACTCGACACGAACGCTCCGGACCACGGTGTTCCCGACGTGCCTGCCCCTCAGCTCGTTAGGTAGCTGCTCTGCGACGACCATAGTTGACACTTTACTCGTCCGTGGACGATGATCCTGCAATCTTGCGGCCCCTAGCTGCAGCCCACCACGCCAGATTCCAGCGAGGACGATGAGCTAAGCAAGCGGCTGGCGCCACCCCAACTACCGAGAGCCCTTGACGGTTTCAGTCGCTCGGCCCGGACCCCGTCCACACGACCGCCACTGGCGCCAACGCCAGTAGTGCGGTCCAGGTAGCCGCTTCGACGACTCCGCTCGCGGCAATGCCGTGCGCGGTCTGGAACGCCTCGACATTGGCGAGCGTCTCAGCGCCGAACACGCCGGTGATTTCCTGCGCGGGGATGGCTGTGGCCAGGTGCTCCTGCATCCACAGCACCAGATCGTCCTTATTGCCACTCTTCAGTTCGGGATATTCGCTGTTGGGTGTGACGCTGGTGAGCGGTGCGAGCGGCGCCGCCAACGTCGTCCAATCGGTTGTTCCACTTTCCTGCCAGTCCCAGTAGGAGGTGCCCGTGGCGCCGTAGTCGACGGCCTCCTCGCGGAAGCGCAGCAGTTCCGTTGCCGACACCCCGCCATAGGTCTGCCCCAGCGGGAAGATCGGGCGGCCATAAACGCGGTTAGCCATCCATGTGTTGGCGTACACGGTGTCGACCGACTGGCCGATGTCTTTCCAGTACATCTGTGGCGTGTTGTATTGCGCGCCGTTCGGTCCCAGGAAGACCGAATATGGAAAGGACGGGTGGTCAAAGACGTATGGGAAGGACGCAAGCCCCAGCGGATAGGTGGGGCCGACCTTCGCGCGCAGATCGTTGATGTAGGTTTGCGCCGCCGCGTAGTGGCCTTCGTATTCGCCCTCAGCGTCGATCGCCAAGCAGTCGGCGCCGTCGGCGATGGCCTCAGCACCGAGGTTGGCCTCGCCGACAGGTTCGCTCCCATACACGAACTGCCACGCACACACTTTCAGACCGTTCGCGTGCAGTTCTGCCACGAGCTGCGGCGAGAATTGGCTCCAGTAGTTGCTCGAGCCGTCCGAGCTCTTGATGAATAGCGTCGTCACGCCGGCCGCATGGGCCTGGGCCACGAGCGCCGCGACGTTGCCGCCGTCGGACTTGCTCACGTACCAGATCCACATGCCCTGGCCTTCGAATGCGCTGCCGGTGGCAGCAGGGCTGCTGGTGGTGGGAGCGGGCGGCGGGTCCACAGGAGCGGGCGGGTGCAGGGCGTGGTTGTAAACGTAGATCGGCCCGTAAGAGCTCGTGTAGCGCCCGCCGCTCAGCAAGATCATGATGTGCCCCGAGTGGGCGTTTTTGGGGACGGTCACGATCAGGCCAGCGCTGGGCTTGGAGGGGATTGCATAGCGCAGGTGCGCGGTTGGTTGTGAGCGCGAGGACGCACTG
>JBEKAM010000309.1:0-3010 GCA_050015915.1 Solirubrobacteraceae bacterium | reverse complement strand
GAAGGCGGTCGCAACGTAGTCGGCCCGATGGAGCGCGCGGCAAGAGCACGGTCCTCTCCCTAGATCGTGCTCTTGATCGCGCCGTGTTAGCGCTACGTCAGCGAAGTGTCAGCGCTTGCAGAGCGGATAGGCGCTTGAACCAGCCGCACCCAAATCCTGCTCCGACGGCTACTCCGGCTGCTCGCCGCCGCGCTGGACCACCGCCACGTCAGCATCGGGGATAACGCCTTTCGTCGGTTGTGGCCACAGCGCCCACAGTTGGGCATGGTTGGTGCACATCATCGAAGCCTCGGAAACGTCCTGCGCGGCGGCAGGATCTCCGTTCTGCTCTCGCTTCCGCCCTCAGGTATCCCCTCCGATCTGCCCTCCAGCTTAAGAATCGAGGACCCTTTCTGGTGAAAACCGCTGCAAATCGCGTTCTTGCGTGCCGCCGACAACGGTACGTTGTCAGATGAATATTCCAGTTCAGCCGGGAAGAAGATCCGGTTCGGCGTGCCATGCCTGTACCCCAAGGGCGCCTTAATCGACCTTTTCTCATTGCTAGGGCTTCCAACCGACGCCTACACGCGATGCGAGAAAAGGAACCGATGACTGCGGATCGACCAGGAAAGATCACGTTCGGGCATCTCGTGAGCCTCGGCTCACGACTCACCGACCGCGACCGTCAAATCGCGCTCGACTGTTACGACCACCACGTGCTAACGACCGAGCAGCTCGTGCGGCTGCACTTCGCAGGGTTGCGAACGGCGACCGCTCGACTCGACGCGCTCTACAAGCTGCGGGTGCTCGATCGCTTCCGCCCGCCTGCCAAGCGCGGCGCGGGCAGCACCCCATATCACTGGATACTCGATGAGGCAGGCGCGCACATCGTCGCCGCGCACCAAGGGGTCGAGCGTCGTCGCCTGCGTTGGCGCCACTCGGACGCGCTCGCGGTAGCGCACTCGGGCAAGCTCGCGCACCACATTGAAATCAACTAGTTCTTTACGCTGCTCGCGCCGGAAGCCAGCGCCAAGCACGGCGCGCTGAGGGAGTGGTACGGCGAACGCACCACCCATCAGTTGTTCAAGGGCGTGGCACCGGACGGCTACGGCGTGCTCGCCCTCCCTGGCCGTCCGTCCGTGCACCTGCTGCTTGAGCTTGACCGTGCGACCGAGCCGGCGCAGCGCCTTCGCCAGAAGGCGGTGGGCTACGCCCGACAGATCCCGCGAAGCGAGCTGGGCGAGTACGACACGTTCGTGATCCTCGCCGTGCCCACTGCCACGCGTGCCAGGCTGGCCCGCGAAGCCGTCGCCGACACCGGCGCACCAATCGAGGTCGCCGAATGGAGCAAAGCGAGCACGCGGTCTCCGCTCGCGATCATCACCGACGCCGCCGACCAACGCGCCGCACATCGCTCGGCGTAGCCACCGGATGCCCCGCCGCGCCGAGAGCCCTGCCATTCCTATCACGCCGCCGCACCTGGCTGTCAGACCCTTGAGATCGAAGCACCGGTCTGGTCTGATCGACGTGAGCAGCCATGCGCCACGCGCGCCGGACATCCCCAACCTCAGGCCTGGAGCTTCGCCGACCCTTGCCGAAGCCGCGCGGCTCATCCGTGAAGCCGTGCGCGACAAGAGCTACCAGCTAACGCCGATCGGGGCCGATGCTGCGGGCTACCTGCGCGCGAAGCGAAAGCGCCTGACCGACTCCAGCTACCGCGACTACGAGTCGTGCCTGGACAAGCTCGCTCGCCACTTCCTCGACCTCCAGATCGAGGACTTCGAGCCACCCACCGGCACCGAGCGCATCGAAGAGTTCCTCGATGCGCTCTGGGGCTCTGGAGCGCCGCGCACGTACAACAAGAACCTCTCGATCATCAAAGACTTCTTCCGCTTCCAGATCGTGCGCGGCCGCCTCCACGGCGATCCGACGCTGCTGATCGAGCGCGCCCGCAGCCGGCAGGTCTACCGCACGACTTTCTCGACCGAACAGCGCCGCGCGATCGTCTCCGAGCAGTCCGAGCTATGCGACCGGATCGCGCTGCGCCTACTGCTCGACTACGGGCTGCGCAAGGGTGCGCTCAAAGCCGTCCAGTTCAAGCACTTCGACCACCAGCGCCGACGGCTGACGATCTTCACGAAGGGCCAGCAGGTCCGCGAGCTGCCCCTCCCCCACGCCCCGTTCTGGCTGGACCTCGAACGGCACATCCTCGAAGTGGAAGCCAAGCCCGACCACTACCTGATGCCCCGGATGAAGGGCAATGGAGCGAAGGTGACCCGCGACCCGACGAAGCCGATGGGCATCCACGGGATGCATTCGTGGTGGTACAGGCGACTCGCAGACGCGGGGATCGTCCCAGAGGGCACCACGAGCGGCGAGCGAATGCACAAGGCGCGGCATACCGCCGGCCAGCGAGTGCTCGACGCCACGGGCAACCTGAAGGCCGTCCAGAAGCTGCTCGGCCACGCCTCGATCCAGACGACCGGCGACATCTACGCCGACTGGGACATCGACCAGCTCGCCGCGACGATGGCCGACGTGCTCGCTAGCGACGACGAGCCCTTGTAGCGAAGGATTCCCGGCAGCCATCCGAAAACCCCTGCAAATGAGCCTAAAATGGAGACGGTGGGAATCGAACCCACGTCCGTAATCGCGTATGAGTGGCTTCTACGAGCGTAGCCGGCACTCTGATCTCATCCCCTGCTCGCCTTGCCGGCGGGGTTGCTGGGGACCAGCCTCCTAAGATTTTCCCGGATTGGCGGAGGCGGACCGCACCGGGTGAGCCTGCATTCTGATTCCGGGTGACCCCCGCGGCAGGCAGGCAGGGCCCGAAACCTCACGGCTTAGCTATTGACTAAGCGGCGAGGGCGTACTCGTGAGAGTCCGCACTTATGGTTTTCCCGGGTGTTTTACGAGGCCGCCCGGGACCTCGACTCGCCACCACCCCTACGAGCCGACCACGTCGAAGCCTGTCGTCCCCAAGGGTGTATTGCAGTTCCAGTGTATCTCGTGAGACCTGGCTGCAGACAAA
>JBEKAM010000308.1:0-3681 GCA_050015915.1 Solirubrobacteraceae bacterium | reverse complement strand
CAGCCACCGAGAGGATTGTCGCGGCCGGCGGGCGGGTAACCAGCTCGGTATCTAAGAAGACCGATTTTGTAGTTGCTGGAGAGAGCGCCGGCTCCAAGCTGGAGAAGGCTCAGCGCCTGGAAGTGCCGATACTCGACGAAGCTGGCCTGCTGGCTGAGCTAGCGCAGCCCTCGCGGGAGAGCTAAGCCATTAGTGGAGAACTAAACCCCAACTGATGGTTAAATCATCAAGTGGGCCGGCAAGCCCCTGACGGCGGGCTAATTAATCATCATTACGGGTAAAGTTGGCCAATGCGCTCCCTGCTGGTCACGCCTGTGGTGCTGCTCGCGGTCGTCGCGGTGCCCGCTCAGGTCTATCCCATCACCGCTCCTGAAGCGGAGTTGGCGATCACTACGCGGATCCATCACCAGGTGCGCCTGAGGCTGCATGCGGGCTTTAGCGGTGAAACCCACTGCACGGGGATCAACTACGTACAACAGGAAGTTACTGCGACGACTCAGCTAGCGCAGTGGCGCTGCAAGCTCGAATTGCGCGGTGTGCATTTCCCGAGACCGTGTCGGGCGGAAGCCAACGTGTTCGCCACCGGTCAGCCCAACGATCCGCGTGTGCAATGGCTGCACGAGACGGAGTTCTGTCACGAAGGACGCGAGATCCACCAGCAGGTTTGCCACCTGGTAGGGCGAGGTTTTGTCAACTTCGGAGAGGCCCGAGCCGTCGACCACGTGCGGGTGGATGCCAAGCTGCGTGGCGATCGTGTTCATCACCACCGTAGCTCCGGCCGCGGTGGTGCCCGCGCCCCCGTATTGAGCGCCGAGATCCTTGACGAGCGTCTCTGCGAAGAAGTTGTCAGACGGCGGCAGCATCAGGCCAAGCAGCTGGCTGATGGTAGGTGACTTCACCTGTGCGAGCTGTGTGGCGCCTGCGGGTGTCTTCGCCGCGCCGCTACCGCCGCCGATGGTGACACCTGCCGTCTTCAGCAGACCCCACAGCGCACGCGCGGCGAACGCGGCCGGTGCATGCGGGCCGTGCAGCGATCCAGTTTCGCCACGGTTGAACGCCAGTGCGCTGAGCGTTCCTTCCAGGAACGGGTCCCACGCGTAGCCGCTGGATGGCTCGCCGCGGAGCGAGTCGAAGTAAGACTCATCGCCCTCGATCGAGCCGGTGATGCGATGGATGTGGTCGGTGCGCACCAGTTGCGAGACGAGCGTTGAGACGCTGGCGCCGACGCCGCCGTAGTGGCTGTTGATGAATGACGTGGTGCCGAACGTGGGGTCGCCGCCACCGCGCAGGTAGAGGCTCCCTTCCCACACCCCGCCCGGTGCCATGTGGCCGACGCCGAAGACCGTCGTCGCGAGGCGGGCTGTTGGCCCCATCAGATCGAGTGCCGTGGTGGCGGTGTACAGCTTCTCGACGGACGCTGGTGGGCGCATGGCGGAAGCTCGCTCGGAGAACAGCGCCTGTTTGCTCGTGAGGTCATACACGTAGGCGCCGTCTGCTGGGCCGGCGAGCGCCAGCTGGTGGGTTATGTCGCTTTGCAGTTCAGCGAGGTCGCTGGCGGCCCCAGCTGTAGGTGGCGTCAGGGCGGTGGCTACCAACAGTCCGCAGAGCAGAATCAGGAGCTTTGCAGTCCGGGACGGGGGCACGCACCGTAGAATGTCACTGCCATGGGCAAGGTTGTCAAGCTGGAACCGACCGCCAAGGGCGAGTCCAGCGCCAGCGCACGCAAGCGACGCGTCGCTGCCCGCGGCGTGGGGCAGGTGGGCTCGGTCGACCGTCGCAGGCGCCCCAGACGGGACAAGACGGCGCTGGTGCTCGGTGGCGGTGGCTTTACGGGGGGCGTGTATGAGATCGGTGCGCTGCGTGCGCTCGATCTGCTGGCGGTCAACAGCACGGTCAACAACTTCGACGTGTATGTGGGCACCTCCGCGGGCTCGTTCATTGCCGCGCTGTGCGCCAACGGGGTTACCCCGGAGGAGATGATGCGGGTGGTCACCGGGCAGGGCAAAGCCACGTTCAAAGACATCGACATCGGCGATCTTCTGCGCCCGAACTTCCTCGAGTTCGCGCGCAAGGGCGCGATGATGCCTCTGCGCGCGCTGGCGCTCGCGCGTGACCTGATCTCCCAGCCGGGCGGCGTATCCCTGATGGATGTGGTGATGGGCCTCGCCGACGGGCTCCCCTCGGGGCTTTACACGGGGGAGGGGATCGAGCGCTACCTGCAACAGGTGCTCAGCGAGCCCGGTCGCACTGACAACTTCGGCGAGCTCGATTGCGAGCTGTACCTGACGGCCACCGACCTCGATAGCTGCGAGCGGGTGGTGCTGGGGGTGGACGGTGCGGAAGACGTGCCCATCTCGACCGCCGTGCGCGCGTCGGGGGCGCTACCGATGGTGTATGCGCCGGTGAACGTCCACGGGCGTGACCTGATCGACGGTGGCATCGTCTCGACGACGAACCTGGATCTGGCGATCCAGGCTGGCGCGAAGCTGGTGGTGGTGATCAACCCGATCGTGCCGTTCGTGAACGACTTCTCCCACACGGTCACCACGCTGCGTGGCCGCCGCCCGCAGCGGGTGTCGGACATGGGCTTCGCGCAGATCGGCTACCAGGTGTTCAAGCTCGTCGCCCACCAGCGCCTGCACGAACTGGCGAAGGGCTGGGAGGAGCGCTACCCGGGCGTGGACATCGTGTTGATCGAGCCCGAGCCGAGCGATGAGCTGATGTTCCAGACCTCGATGATGAGCTTCGCCTCACGGGTGGAGATCGCTCGCCACGGCTTCGAGTCGGTGACCAAGAAGCTCGCTGGCGAATACGACCGCTACCACGATGTGGCAGAGCGCCATGGCCTTGATATCTCAGCCAAGCGCGTGCGCAAAGTGGTCGCGCACTTCGATGACGAGCCAGAAGAGGTGAGCGCGTGGCGGAAGATCCTCGAGGGCACCACCGGCGCGTTGCTGCGCCAATCAGGCTCTGCTGGGTAGTTAGTAGGAGTACGTAGCGGCGCTCCCGCGGCTACGTAGGGCGCTGCGTCGGGCGGTGGGCTAGAGCGCGTTGTCGAGGGCGTTCAGCAGTCGGTCGGTGGCTGCGGCGGAGCGGATGGCGATGCGCGCGTGTTGTGGCTGGCCGAGGGCGTCGCCGGCGGCCACGAGGATTCCGGCACGCTCCAGTCGCGTTGCCAGCTCCCCGCCGGCTACGGACGGGTGTGCGACCCACACGAAGTTCGCCTGGCTGTCGGACACCTCGAATCTGCGCTCCCGCAGCGCGGCGATCAGCCGGGGACGCTCATCGCGGATGACCTGAACGCGCTGATCGATGATCTCAGAGCAGCTGTGCAGCGCTTCATACGCACCCGCCTGGGAGATCTCAGAGACCCCTAGGTCGGGCTCGAGCTCCGCCAGCACTGCAGCCGAGTCGGGGGAGCCGATGGCATAACCGATGCGCAGGCCGGCAAGGCCCCACGCCTTGGAGAAGCTGCGGAACACGAGCAGCCGTGGGTGATGCTCGAGCAGGGCGAGGGACGAGCTGGTGGGCTGGGCATCTGAGAACTCCACGAGCGCCTCGTCCAGCAGCACCGCTACGCCCTCCGGCAGCTGCTCCAGGAGGCGCTGTAGCTCAGCGGCTGGTATGAGCTCTCCGGTGGGGTCGTTGGGGCTGGCGAGTGCCACCACGCGCACGTCCGGC
>JBEKAM010000307.1:0-3064 GCA_050015915.1 Solirubrobacteraceae bacterium | reverse complement strand
GAAAACATTAGCATAAATATGACAGATTTTATGAAGAATCGGGTCGAGTGAGATGCACTGGTCGACTGGCTGGAATGCTGCGGACTAGTCCGACGGCTAGAACGTACGTTGCGATACGGGATTCAGGCTGGCCCGGGAGACAGTACTACAAAATCGACCGGTTTTGTGAGCAAATAGCCTGTGCGATTCCCGAAGCGGCCCTCAGGGCCTGTAAACACGGGCTTAAGTGCGACCTGCCAGTCCTCGCAAGCTTCGCGAGGACTGGCAGGAGATACTACGCACTGTCTCTTACTGCTACGGGCAGCTTTGCTGCTAGGACGGTTTGAAAGTGCCCTGCAGCTGCCACTGCGCCGTGAACGCGTCGAACGCGTTACCAGGCGGGTTGACGATCGGCACGCTCCAGTCCAGCGTGATCGTGCCGCCCAGGGCCTTGTCCTTGGGGTTGACCCACGTGAGCGTGCCGGTGAGGTTGCCACCGTTGATGTTGGGCGTGGACCCCGGCGTGTCGTAGGAGCTGCCGCCGTAGGCAATAGTCCACCCGGTGAGATCAGCGGACTTTACGGCTACGGTGGCGGCTTTCCCGCTGGCAAGCTCGATGACCAGGCCCTTCTTGCCGGACTTTGGCTTCTTGGCTGTATTCAGCGTCACGTATGCGCTGAAGTTGACGCCTGCAAACGGCTCCGGGGTGAGGATCGTGTTGGTCAGCGAGTTGCCGCTGTTGTCGAATGCCGGGTCGGCGATGCCCTGCACGGGTAGGCCCAGCTCGACGCCCTGCGTGCCATTGACCAATGGCGTGTAGTTCTGGTCGGCCGCGGGCGATGATGGGTTGGTGAAGAAGACGGACGGGTCGGCTGTCTCGTAGAGCTCTACCCACGAGCCCGCGTACGGCGTCGGCCCGCTGGTCGCGCCTTTGGTGAGCTGGATCGTGCCTTTCAATGCGGCGGCGTTGGCGGAGCTGGCAAACGCGGCCAGCGCCGCGATGCCGATCGTTAGTGCGAGTACAACGGTCCTCGGCAGCAGTGAGCGCTGCCGGACGGCGGATGGGGTTGCGGCCATTGCGTATCCTTTCTCTGGCTGACGTTTGGGTTGTGTGTCGCGGCGCCAGCCAAGCCGCTGCCGCACCGGTGACATGGGTCATCCGGCGGGAACGAATGTGCCTTCCAGGTGCCAGGAGCCCTCTTGGCTGTTGAACGGCCCTTCGACGATCAGGCTTTTCCATTCGAGTACGTAGTGGCCTGTGGCCGCGTCATAGGTGCCCGTCACTGCCGTAGTCGGGCCGGGAAGCGCGCCGTTGGGCTTGGGCGAGCCCTGGTTGAACCACTGTTTGTTCCAACCCACCGCCCAAGCTGTGATCTGACCGCTGAGTTGACCATTGGTGTCGACGATCTGCGGCACTGGGTCTGTTTCGCCGTTCTGCGGGTCGCTTGCTTGGCTGACGACGCTGAAGTCGTCCCCCAGGAAGTTCTGCGGCTGCATGATCGCGCTGGCGAGCGCATTGCCAGAAGCGGAAAATGCTGGGCTTGGCGCCGGCTGGAATGCGGCCGTGCTCAGGCCGCCGTCGGTGCCTGGCGACAGCGGCGTGTAGTCCTTGTCTGCCAGTGGCGAGTTCCCGTTTTCCAGCGGCTTGGGCGGGTTTTCCGGGTCGAGCATCTCAAACCAGCTGCCGCTGATCGCGCCCCCGTTATCCGCACCCGTTTCGAGCTCGAACGTGCCGAGGAGGTCTGAGGGTTGCGTCTTGGATTCCGAGCCAGGCGGAGAGGAACCGGAGGGCGAGGAGCCGGAGGAGGTCGAGCCGGAGGGGGATGAGCCGGACGACAAAGACCCGGAGGAGGTGGAGCCGGTCGTGCCAGTGCTCTCTGCTTTGCTCGAGGCAGCGACATCGACGGTGTCGATCGTCTTCTTCCCCGAGACCTTGCCGTCGATCTTGACGAACGCGCCGAGGCCGAGTGCTCCGGTGAGCTTGGTCGTGTGCGTGATCGTGAAACGGCCCTTGGCAGTGGGCTTGGCGGTGAACGTCTCGCTCTGCCTGACGGTGCCAGAGACGCTCATGAGCGTTAGCCACACCACCGCACGCTTGCGCTCCTTGGCGGTGTTGGCCGAGAGCGTTACACGCCCGGCGATCGTGATCGTCGAGCCCTCGACGGCAATCTGCGTGAGCGTGACCCTTGTGGTGTGGGCATGGGCGGCGCGGTGGGCGGCCACGGCATACGCGGGTGTCACCGCGATCGCCGGCAATACGACGACGATCGACAGCCACGCGGTCAAGGCGAGCGCGCGGCCGAGCATCCAAGACGAGGAGGGGTCTTGCTGGTGGCCTGGATATGGGCGGGAAGGTGAGCGCATCGGTGGCTTGCGGCGGGTTGGTGGCTCGTCTCGGACACCCGTCGGGCGTGGGCGGTTGACTTTGAAAAACAATAATACAATGTCAACTGGTTTTGTGCAGAATATGTTACGCTCCCGCAAATGAGGCGATATCCTGATGCTCGTGTCTGAGCGTGAGCGGGGAGGCGAGCCGGCTAGGCGCAGGCGCAAAGCTGCCGCGCCGCGCGAGCCGCAGCTTCCCTCCGGTCGTCACGGGCTGTCGCGTAGCTTTGTGGTTAGCAACCAGCGCGAGCGGATCATGAACGCGCTGGTGGCGACGATCTGCTCCTACGGCTACGCCGGATGCTCGGTGGAGCGAATCGCCGTCAGGTCGGGCGTGTCGCGGCGCACCTTCTACGAGCAGTTCACAAGCCGAGAGGACGCGTATCTGCAGACTCTTGACTCGGCCGCGGACTGTCTACTCGAGCGGGTCGGTGCTGCTTGGGAGGAGCCGGTGGACGGCTCGACGCAGTTGCGCCTGTGCCTACAGGCGCTGCTCGAGGCCATCGCCGGCGAACCCGAGCTCGCGCGCGTGTGCATCGTCGATGTGCTGTCGGTTGGTCCGCAGGCGCTCGAGCATCGCGAGCGGCATATGCGCAGTTTCGCTGCGCTGCTCGAGAAGGGCGCTCTGGAGCACAACGGCGCACCGCCGCCACCACTCGCCACGGATGGGCTTACGGCCGCGATCTACGATGTCATATAC
>JBEKAM010000306.1:0-3077 GCA_050015915.1 Solirubrobacteraceae bacterium | reverse complement strand
ACCGCTCCCCGATGAGAGGAGCCCAGCACCAGCAGGTCCGCGTGCTGCTCTTCGGCTGTGCGCTGCAGCGCGATTGCCGCTCCGACTCCGGCGACCGGCAGTCCCGTGAGGGTCATCCGGCGATTGAGCAAGCACGAAGCCTCCTCTAGGCATCGCTCGGCCTCTGCCCGGTCGAGTTGGGGTGCGGCCGGGTCGATTCGGGCAGAGAGCGCCTTCAGGCGATGCACACAGCACACGACCAGCTCGCCGTCACGATCGGCGAGGGTTGCGCCCAACATCAGCGCATCACGAGCCTGCTCGCTGCCATCGAAGCCTACGATCACCTTGCTGAACATACGAAAGTCGCCTCCAGTCGCTGACCCACCTAGCGTTTCAGTTCGCACCGTGCCGCTCATCGGCCGATCACCGCCGATTGACTGCGGGAAAACCACAGAATCAATCCGCCAAGCGGCGCAGCAACCCGTATCTCACACTCCCCCGTCCGCGGTGCGGCGGCGGTTGACTAGCAGCGTCTGGATGACCGCCTGCTCGGTTGCCAGACGGTTATCCGCCTGCGCGAACACGACCGACCGGTGGCCGTCGATGACCTCAGCCGTCACCTCCTGGCCACGGTGCGCCGGCAGACAGTGCATGAACACCGCGTCAGCGGCCGCTCTGCTCATCAGCTGATCATCCACCTGAAAGCCCGCGAAGTCCTGGATGCGCTTCTCTTGCTCTGCGTCTTGGCCCATCGAGACCCAGACGTCGCTGTAGATCGCCTGTGCACCGGCGACCGCGTCGTTGATGTCGCTGCTGACGCGGATGCTCCCGCCGTTGCGATGAGCGACTTCGTGCGCCTGTACCGTGATCGCCGTGTCCGGCTCATAACCGTGGGGTGCCGCGACGACGATGTGCATCCCCGCTAGTGCTCCGGCCTCCATCAGCGAGTGCGCGACGTTGTTGCCCCCGCCGACGTACGCAAGCGTCAGGCCCCTCAAGGCGCCGAAGCGCTCGCGCAGGGTCAGCAGGTCCGCTAGCGCCTGGCATGGGTGGTGCTCGTCGGTGAGCGCGTTGATCACCGGGACGCTCGTCGCCGCGGCGACCTCCTGTACGTCTGCTTGGGCGAACGTGCGGATCACGATCGCGGAGGCGTAGCTGGAGAGCACCCGTGCGGTGTCGGCGATCGGCTCGCCGCGGCCGAGCTGAAACTCGTCAGGGCTTAGCATCACGGGCAGCATCCCCAGCTTGAAGGCGGCGCCCTCGAAGGACACCCGGGTGTCCGTGGAGCGCTTGGCGAAGTGGCACGCAAGGATCTCTCCGGGGTGCGAGTCGAGCCATCCGGTTGGGTTGTCCTTCATCGCTTGCGCGAGGTCGAGCAGGTCGGTCAGTCCGCCCGAGTCGAGGTCCGCGATTCGTAGCAGGTCGCGGGGCGAGGACTTGATCGTTGCTGTTGTCGTGGTGGAAGCCATGGTCTTCTCCTCAGTCGCTGACTGGCACAAGGCTTTCACGCCAAGGCACGCCACCCATCGGGTCATCGCCGCCAATCGTTTGCGGGAAAACCACAACCTCAACCGGCCCTCAGAACGGATGCCCCGACGCGGCGCATGAGTGAGAATCGGATGTCCAAGCAGCAGACAGGAGAAACCAGATGGCACTAGTGGGATTGCTTACCGGCGGCGGTGACTGCCCCGGTCTGAACGCGGTCATCCGGGCTGTGGTCCGGCGCGGCTTGGCGGACGGCAGCCACGGCTTCGTGGGTTTCCGCTACGGCTGGGCGGGTGTGTTGGAGGACGACGCGATCGATCTGACTCTCCAGAGCACCTCGGGCATCCTGCCGCGTGGCGGGACGATCCTCGGCACGTCGCGCACCAACCCATTCGCGGACGGTCGCGACGCGGTGGCGGCGATCCGCGCGACCATGCAGGCACGTGCCGTGGACGCGCTCATTCCGATCGGTGGGGAGGACACGCTCGGCGTCGCGTTGTGCCTACACGAACAGGACATCCCCGTCGTCGGTGTGCCAAAGACGATCGACAACGACCTAGACGGCACCGACTACACGTTCGGTTTCCAGACGGCCGTGCAGATCGTCACCGACGCGATCGACCGCCTGCACACGACCGCGGAGTCGCACAACCGCGTGATTGTGGTCGAGGTGATGGGCCGCCACGCCGGCTGGATCGCCACCCACGCGGGGATCGCGGGCGGCGCTGACGCGATCCTCGTCCCTGAGCGGCCGTTTGACATCGATGAGGTGTGCGCGCATCTGCAGCGCCGTCACGAGCGGGGGCGAAGCTTCTCGATCGTGGTGGCGGCTGAGGGGGCCACGCCCCGCGAAGGCACGCTGGAGACTCGTGAGGGCACATCGACGGACGCCTTTGGGCATGCCCGTTTGGGCGGCATCGGGGTAACGTTGGAGCGGGAGATCGAGGAGCGCACGGGCTACGAGACGCGCGTCACGATCCTCGGTCACGTGCAGCGCGGCGGCACCCCCGTCGCGTATGACCGCGTGCTGGCAACGCGCTTCGGTGTGGCCGCGATGGATGCCGTCGCGGCCGGGCGTTTCGGCACGATGGTCGCCCTGCGGGGAACCGAGATCGTCGAGGTGCCGCTGCAAACGGCGCTGCGTGAGCCGAAGCTGCTCGACCCCGCGCTATACGAGACGGCCGAGCTGTTCTTCGGCTGAGCAGCGCGAGCCGGTGGCCGATCAGCCGCGCCCGCGGAGTTGTTGCTCCTCGACGGTCAGCTCGGCCGTCGGTAGTGCCTCGAGGCGCTCGTCTGGGATCGGCTCGCCGCTCTCTGTTGAGAGTCCGTAGGTCCCGGCGGCGAGCCGCGCTTCGGCGCGCTCGAGCGCCGCGAGCTGCGCGGCGAGATCCTCTGCCAGTCCCGCGTCGAGCTCTTTCTGGTAGAGGTCCTCGGAGCCTCGGTCACCTGGTTCGTGCTGTTCGGAGAGCTCCTCTGGGCTTTCCTCCTCGTGCTCGGCGATCGCCTGCTCGATCCGCTCCCGCTCGAGCGCGAGCAGTTCGTGGGCGCGCTCAGGATTCATCAGCAGAGGCTATCGCTGGTGCGAGCCGCGCGCTGCCTCGAGTGTCGGTGAT
>JBEKAM010000305.1:0-3094 GCA_050015915.1 Solirubrobacteraceae bacterium | reverse complement strand
TCACGTTCGGCGGGTTCCTGCTGCTGGCGGGCCGCTTCGGTGACCTCGTGGGGCGCAAGCGGGTGTTCCTGAGTGGCCTCGTCCTGTTCGTTGCCTCGTCGATTCTTTGCGGCGTATCTGACAGCCAGGCGATGCTGATCGGCGCACGCCTGCTGCAGGGAGTGGGCGGCGCGGTGGCCTCGAGCGTGATCCTCGCGATCATCGTCACCGAGTTCCCCGAGCGCGTGGAGCAGGCGAAGGCGATGGGGATGTACGCGTTCGTATCGGCCGGAGGCGGCTCGATCGGCCTGCTCGCCGGCGGTGCGCTCACGCAGTCGCTGAGTTGGCACTGGATCTTCTTCGTGAACGTGCCGATCGGCATCGTTGCATTCGCATTGGGATGGATGCTGATCGAGGAGAACGAGGGCATCGGCCTCGCCGGTGGCGTCGACGTGCTCGGCTCGGCTCTGATCACGCTGGCGACGATGTTCGGCGCATTCGCGATCGTCAAGTCCGGCGACTACGGACTGCTCTCGGCCCGCACGCTGGGAGCGGGCGGCACCTCGCTGGTCCTGTTGGCTGGGTTCTTCACTGTGGAGGCACGGGTGGCCAACCCGATCATGCCGTTGCGCATCCTGCGGCTGCGCACGCTGATGGGCTCGAGCCTCGTCCGGGGGCTGCTCGTGACCGGCATGTACTCGTCCTTCTTCCTCGGGGCGCTGTACCTCGAGCGTGTGCTCGGATACAACGCGATCGACACAGGACTCGCGTTCATGCCGCTGACGATCGCAATCGCGACCATGTCGATGGGACTCTCAGCTCGCGCGGTAGGGCGCTTCGGCGCGGTGCCGACGCTCGCTGCAGGGCTCTCGGGAATCATCGTCGGTCTGCTGTTGCTGGCGGTGCAGGGAGTGCACGCGAGTTACTTCCCCGGCCTGTTCTTCGCGTTCCTAGTCCTCGGCTTCGGCGCGGGCGCCTCGTTCCTGCCGCTGCTTACGATCGGGATGGCCGACGCACCGGCGCGGGACGCGGGTCTGGCCTCGGGCATCATCAATGTCTCGGTGCAGCTGTTCGGGGCGATCGGCCTGGCCGCGCTCGGCACGATTGCCACGGACCACACAAAAGCGCTGAGCGCTGCCGGGCACCCGCTGCTGGCGTCGCTGACCGGTGGCTACCACCTCGCGTATGTGGTCGCCTCGGTGTGCGTCGGCGTGGGTGTGCTCGCGGCATTCCTCGTGCTGCGCCCACCCTCCTCCAGGGTGCAGGAGGTCATCGATCAGGACGAGCCTGTGGCTGATATGGAGTTGATCGCCGCCTAGCTTCATCCTCGCCCGGTCTTGGCGGGCGCAGCTGCACTACCCCCGCAGCTGCGCCCGCTTGACCTTGCCGCTGGCGGTCTTGGGCAGCTCCTCCGCGAACTCGATGATGCGGGGGTACTTGTAGGGGGCGGTCTCGCGCTTGACGTGCTCCTGCAGCTCGCGCACAAGCTCCGGCGAGGGCACATACTCGCCACGCAGGACCACCACAGCCCGCACGACCGCCCCGCGCTCCTCGTCGGAGGCTGCCACGGCTGCGGCCTCGGCGACCGCGGGGTGGGCGACAAGCGCGGACTCGACCTCGAACGGACCGATGCGGTAGCCGGCAGAGACGATCACGTCGTCGGCACGGCCCTCGAAATGCAGCCAGCCGTCCTCGTCTTCGGTGACCTTGTCGCCGGTGTGCCAGGGGCCGCCATCGCGTCGATCATCGACGCTCCAAGCGCCGTCGGCGCTGCGTGTGACGTGCTCGCCGAGATAACCGAGGAAGAACGTGGGGACGCTGGCCGGGTCGACCGTCAGCTCGCCGTCGACGATCGCGAGGCCCATGCCCGGTAGCGCCCTGCCCATCGAGCCGGGGCGGGCGTCGATGCCGATTGGAGTGCCGGTCGTCTGCCCGGTCTCCGTCTGGCCGTAGCCGTCACGGATCTCGAGGCCCGTCGCCTCCTTCCATGCACGCAGCACCTCTGGGTTGAGCGCCTCGCCTGCGGCCACCATCCCACGCAGGTGCGCCAGCGGGCGCAGCGTTGCTCGCTTGGCGATCACCCGATACTCGGTGGGCGCCATGCACAGCAGGTTCACCCGCTCGCGCTCCAGCAGCTCCAGGCGCTCGTGCGGATCGAAGCGCGCGTCGTGCAGTAGCGCCGCCGCGCCCGACAGCCAAGGCGCGATGAAGACGTTGCGCGCCGACTTCGACCATCCGCTGGCAGCTGTGCACCAAACGAGATCACCTGGCCGTGCACCGAGCCAATGCTCTGCCTGCACTCGCTGGCCGTCGAGGTAGCGCTGTGCGTGAACGACAGCCTTCGGCTCGCCGGCGGTGCCACTCGTGAACGTGATCAAGCACGGGTCCTCGCTGTGCAGCTCGACCGCGGGCGCCGGTGTGGCTGCGAACAGCCGCTCGTCGGGGACGTACGCGATCGGTATCGATGTGCTTACGCCTGTGAGAGCTGCCTCGAGCTCCTGACGATTGCGCTCGTCATAGACGATCAGCGCGGGGTCTACGGTGTCGATACGCAGCCGCAGATCTTTGGCGCGCAGCTGCTCGGTGCAAGGCAACACGATCGCGCCGATGCGAAAGCAGGCGAGCATCGCGAACACCCACTCGGGGCGGTTGCCGATGAGCGTCATCACCACGTCGCCTCGATCGACGCCAAGCTCGCGCAGCGTGCCCGCCATGCGCGCCGAGCGCTCACTGACCTCGCCGAAGCTCCATTCGCGGCGGGTGCCGTCGCGGGCGAGCTCGAGCAGGGCAAGCCGCTCGGGTGCAGCGGCATCGACGATCTCGCTCACGAAGTTCACGCAGGCATTCTCGCCCACCGGCGTTTGTTACGAGCCTGTTCGATGTATTGACATTTAGGACCTAGCATGGATAGGCTCGCGACAAGTGGGCATGCACGCCTGAGTCGGGGGATCGCTGGCGGGCTTTGCGCTCTTGAGCCAACGAGCGAGGAGGGGAGATGAACATGAGCACGAGTCGCGTCAGGGGCCTCGTTGTGGTGCTGGCGGTCTTCGCGTTCGCGGCGGTGCCAGCTGTTGCGCAGGCGGTTCAGAGCCATTGGTACCACCGAGGCAAAGAG
>JBEKAM010000304.1:0-3131 GCA_050015915.1 Solirubrobacteraceae bacterium | reverse complement strand
CGCATCGCCGCCTACGCCCTGGAGCTGGCCCAGACGTTCACTGCCTTCTACCGCGACTGCCATGTGGTGGGCGCGGAGCCAGAGTCCGTGGAGTCCTTTCGGATCGCCCTGTGTGTAGCAAGCGCCAGCACGGTCGCCCGTTGTCTGGGGCTGCTGGGCGTGAGCGCACCGACCGTGATGTAGCTCAGTCGAAGCGCGCGAGGTCAGACTCGAGCCTGGCTGCGTCCGCCGAGTTGAGTGTCGCCGCGGCAGGGCTCGCGACCGCCGCCTGTGCACGGGCGTGGCGCCGCCAGCGCGGCAACAGCACCGCGAGCGTGGCAAGCAGAGCAAGCACCACCGCGAGCGGAACGAGATATGCGGCGAGGTCAAACCCGTGGGTACTCGGCAACCCGAGCACCGTGGGGCCATACTGGGCGACAAGCGAGCGCTTGACTTCCGCTTCGTCCTGTCCTTCGTTGATCAGGCCCTGGATGTATTCCCGCTCGAGTTTCGCCTGTGGCGACTCCGCCACCATCAGCGGGATTTTGCACGTCACGCACATCACCTGGCGCTCGATGATCGGCAGCGTCGTCCGCGGCCTGACGTGCGCAGCGTGAGTGATCCCCGCGGCGTGCGCCGGCGAAGCCCCGAGCGTCCCGCCTGTGGCCAGCGCGCCGCACAAGAGTGCCGCGGTGAGCGCTGTGAGGGGCTTGCGAGCGAGGCTCATGAGCTTTCAGCCAGTACTACAGCGTGGTTTAGGAACGCCTGGCCGATCTCCCCGCGCGAGATCGCGACGATCTTGCCCTGACGGTTGATGACGAAGCTCTCCGGCAGCTGGTCGGTGCCGTAGGAGTGCGCGAACGCGCCTGTGTTGTCGCGTAGGTTGGTGTACGTGAGGTGGTAGCGGCGCACGAAGCTTTCGGAGTCGGGCGACGCGTCCAGGTAGGTCACACCGAGCACGGTCCCGTTGTGCGCTTCCAGGCGCCGCTGGGCGCTCTCAAGCAGCGGCGCCTCCAGCTGGCATGGTTCGCACCACGAAGCCCAGAAGTTCAGGATCACGACCTTGCCCTTGAGCGCTGCCAGCGAGCTGCGGCCCTTGCCGCCGAGCACCGGCAGCGAGTGCGTTGCATTGGGCGCCAGCGGGTATTTACGTTGCGCGACCAGCTCGTCAAGCGTGCGGCTGGCGGACTGCGCTGAGACGCCATAGATCAACAGCGCGATCAAGCAGGCGCCCGCCAGCGTGGCAACGATCGGCACGATGCGGCGTCTCACGGCCCCCAAGGTTAGAGGCCAGGACATGGCGTCTGCTGCAGCTCGGTTGCCTTAGCGCGACGCCGTGTGAATGATGCGGTAGTTGTTGATGCCTTTGCGCCGCCGCCACGCGGGTATGCGCAGCACTTCGACCGAGTGCTCGGCTTCCCACCTGACGAGCCAGCGATGGAGGCCCATGCAATAGGCGCCACCGCCCAGCGCGATGCCTGCGACGATCGGCGACCCTGGGCTAAGGAGGGCCACAATCGTCAACACCGTGACAACCCAGACCATCGTCAGTGCGAAGACTCGGGCAGCTGTACGACCGTCACGGATCTCGGGATCGACAACCGCCGGGGCAGCTTCTACTTCTCGCTGCAGGCGCGCGCCGCCAAACCACCACATAAACCCGCCATAGAAAACCGCCTCGAATGCAAGTCCCGCCGCGGCGACGGATGCGCGATGAGCAGATGTAAGCACGATGGCGCCAAACACAATTGCCAGGACAATTTGAGCGAAGCTCGCCCAGAGCAAGTCCCTTGCCGGACGGACGAGAGGCTTTTGTACGCCCGGTCTCGTCGGCAACTCGGCTGACATGAGGCGAGCTTATCTTGACGAGTAAGGCAGGATCGATGGTGCTATACGGCTGCCTCGGAAGGGGGTGGGTGATCGCGGGCACGAAGAGCCAGGGGCTGACCACCTCGCGGTGCCGAGTCCATTGCGTACATCCGCGCACACGCCGACGCGGCCCGAAAGCCCGTAGAATCGGCGCATTGCGGCGGTAGCTCAGTTGGTAGAGCGCAAGCTTCCCAAGCTTGAGGTCGCGGGTTCGACCCCCGTCCGCCGCTTCGACGCCCGAGCGGCCCGGCGCGTATCGCCGGAGAGCTCGCGCGAGGCCGCTCGCCTCGCGCGAGGAAGGTTCGGTGCGTTTGGTGTGGGTGCGTTTGGCGAGACGACAGCCCGAAGCGGTTGAGTTAGGGTACCCTAATACCATGCGGATTCGTGCTGCTCGTGTCCGTCGGCGAGGAGGTCAACGAGATGTAGCTCGTCGGCTGGATCGGGACCACAGAAATCCACGGCCTGTACATTCCCGGCTGGATGGGCACCTGGTTCAGCCTGTTCAACAACTGGGAGACGTTCATCGGCCAGGCGATCGCGCTGCTGCTCGTGCTCGGCTCGTACTTTGCCGCGCAATACGTGCGCGTCTGGCGGCCCCGCAAACGCGGCCAGCAGGCCGCGCGGATCGCTGATCGAGCGCCCGAGGGACCCGCCGAAACCGTGGATCTGAGCAAGCCGATCGCCGGTACGCCCGCATAGCCATCTGGCCAACCAGCCAGTACCATCGACCGAACATCCCCGGCAGCGACCCAGGAGGTCCCGATGGCGTCGGTTGAAAGCGATCTCGAGAATGTGCTGCTCACCGAGCCCGAGGTTTGGGAGCACGGCGTGCCGAACGAGCTGTTCGCGCGCATGCGCGGGGAGTGCCCTGTGCACTGGACCTCGGGCATCACCGAATTTCCCGAGGAGGCCGGCTTTTGGTCGGTGACCACGGCCGATGACGTCCACGCGGTGAGCCGCGACTGGCAGACCTACTCGTCTGAACTCGGGGGCATCGTGGTCGCCAACATCGGCCTGCCGATCGAGCTTACGCGCGCGATGTTCATCGGTATGGACCCGCCCAAGCACGATCGCATCAAGGCGCTGTTCCAGGCGGGCTTCACGCCGAAGCGGATCGCCGCCCACGAGGACGCGATCCGGGCGATCGTGGTGGAGGCGCTCGAGCGTGTGCGCAGCCGGGAGACGTGCGACCTGGTCGCCGACGTGGCCCAGCCGGTGGTCTCGCGCGTGATCGGCAGCTTCATGGGCATCCCGCCGGAGGACGACGAGGCCTGGGCGCGCCT
>JBEKAM010000303.1:0-4771 GCA_050015915.1 Solirubrobacteraceae bacterium | reverse complement strand
GTGCCTGCGCTACCGCTTTCCACCCGGCCCGAGCGGCGACGTGATCGTCTCGGTGCGGCCGGTGGGCTCACAAGAGGCCGTGTGGTCGACCCGGCTTGCCTGGCGGGAGGGGGAGTGGCAGGAGGAGAAGCTAACGCTGCAGCTGAGCGCCGGCGACTACGTGGTCGCGTTCGAGGCCGAAGGCACCTGGTCGAACCCCGATCAAGGAGAACCGCAGCGGCCTCCAGAGAACCGCGCGCTCGGCTTCGCTGTGTCCTCGCTGTCGTTCGTGCAGGCGTAGCGCCACATCGACCCCGATATCTTCGCGCGGGTGCTGCGGAGGTGCGCGATGAAGCGCGCGGCTGGTTATCGCCAAATCCGAGAAGCGGCGCCGGAGCGTCCGTGCGAAGTGAGGCTGGAGCTGCCTGGGGAACTTGCCAGTGCTCTCGCTACTGCTTACGCGGCCAGGACTTCGATCGGGGCGTGCCGTGCCCGCTTGCCCTTTGGCTGCGGGCGCACGCGCATCTCGATGTAGACGTCGAGCGCGTCGGCGACGTCGGCGACGGTGTCCAGTTGCACGTTGCGGCCCTTGCCGTCCAGCAGCCGCGAGATCACGGAGGGCTTGACGCCGACTCGACGCGCCAGCTCGGCCTTGGAGATCTTGCTGCCCGCACGAACCTCGTCCAGGGCGATCAGCAACTCGGCGAACGCGACCAGCTTTGCGACCTCGCGCTCGTGAGCGGCGCGGCCCTCGGCGGTCGGGAAGCTCTCGGCGAGCAGTTCGGCGAAGGCGGCGCTTTCCTTGGACTTGTGCATAGCTCGGTCACCTCAGTTTGGGGAGAGCAGATCGTAGCATAGAAGCTATGACATATCGACGCCAACATCCGGCCACCACTCGGCACCACCGCGTCCTAGCGCGACGCGGTGAGTCGCCTGATAGTCCTTGCGATAGCGGTCGATCCGCCGGTACTCCGACTGCGGTGCCTCTGTTCGTACAGGCTTGACCACGCCGCCGAGCAACACCAGCGATGGTAGTGCGAGCCCGTGTGCCGGCCCGTCTCGGTCGATCACGCAGAACAGCCGGTAGAGCTTGTTGGAGTGCTTGTCTCGCGCCTCGCAGATACCGCTGAGATCGACTTCCTTCTTGTTGGCCGGCTTATGCATCAGGCGCCATCGTTGCGTCGAGGTGGGGAACCTCGGCGGGCCGACCTGAAGTACGGCCCTCACGGTCGTCAGCAGCTCGATCCGAACATCGATCGGCGTCTTCTCGCCGGTGAGGAAGCCCCATGCCGGGCGCTCCCCACGAGCCGTCTCGTAGAAGACGGGCTGCCAGCGGTCCTCCTGCGTGCGCTTGGTCTTTGCCACCGGCCGATCATCGCGCACGACGCAGCATGAACTTCCTACGCTCCGACATCCAGCAGTCCGGTCATGAAGTGGCCGCCCGCGAGATGCTGACCGAGAACCCAAGACGACCCACCGCCGCATCGTATTGCCGTGGCGTCGTTCAGTCCTCGGAGCTTCTCTGCGCGCCACTACCGCCACCGGTCGGGGGGTCTGGCATTGGTAGTGCGCGTAGCACAGCCTCGATCTCGGCGGTGGCGGGCAACTCTTGGCGCAACGGCTCGGGCAGTGGCCTGGTCCGGTACTCGGAGACCTGGATCGGTGTCTTGACGTCGCGCAGTGCGTACTCGACGACGGTCTCGTTCGTGCCCTTGCAGAGGATCAGGCCAATCGTCGGCTGATCGGTGGATCGCTTGACGAGGTCGTCAACGGCCGCGAGATAGAAGTTCATCTTGCCGGAGTACTCGGGCTTGAACTCCCCAACCTTCAGCTCGACGACGACATAGCAGCGCAAGACGAGCTGATACAGCAGCAGGTCGATGAAGAAGTCCCGGCCGCCGACCTCCAGGTGCTTCTGGCGTCCAACCACGGCGAAGCCCTCTCCCATCTCCAGCAGGAACCGCTCGACGTTCGCCATCAGGCCGCGCTCGATCTCCCGCTCGCTCGCCTGCTCGTCGAGCCCGAGGAACCCGAAGATGTAGGGATTTCTGCTGGTCTGTTGAGCCATTTCCGACTGCGGCGCGGGAAGCGTCCGGTCGAAGTTCGTCAATCCCTTGCCCTCGCGAAGATGCAGCGCGCCCTCGATCTGGTGGACGAGCACGTCGCGTGTCCACCCGTGTTCGGCTGCCTTCGCGGCATACCAGAGTCGCTCATCGGGATCGTCCAGCTTCTCTAGGAGCGCGACCTGATGCCACCAGGACAATTGTGCAAGGCGTCCTTGCACAATCTCCGGGTCGGGCCACGCCTTCGCAAAGGCCCGCATGTACTTGAGGTTTCGAGGCGACCAGCCCATGTCTGGAAAGATCGATCGTAGATCGCGGGCGAGCCGGTCGACGACTTTCGCCCCCCATCCCTCGCGTTCCTGGCGATCGAGTATCTCCCGCCCGATCTCCCAGTAGAGCACCACTAGCTCCTCGTTGACTCTGCGCAGCGCACGCATCCGCGCGGTGCGGACGCGCTCGACGAGAGCATCGAGGGTGATCTGATAGCCCTCAGGCGACTCTGGAAGCTGTGGCACACGAGCAGCCTAGGACAGCTACCGGCTGCGACCCGGCTCGTGAGCTCGAGCTCGGGGAGAGACGGACGCCGCGACGCTCGTGAGCGCCTCGATACTCTCGGCCGAGCGGCGGTGCTCGTACGGCTGCAGGCGCCCGCTAGGAGACTGAAGCTGCGCTACGCGCACGTGCCAGTCGACACCGGTGGAGTGAACGTCAGCGTTCGACCGCTTGACTCGCTCAAGCCGCTCGTCGCCGCGTGGAGCGCGGGGATGGTCCGACCCTCCGCGTGAGACGCGCTCGCTTGGGTTCGCGCTCGCGTCGATGTCGTTCGAGGAGTCCTACGAGATCGCCTCCGGCGGCCTGGACATGACTTCGCCCGATGTCGAGGAGCAGCTGCTGAGCGGCTGGTTTGAAGCCGAACAGAGCACCGATCGCAGCTACAGGTGGGCGGGCGCCCACGCGGCAGCGGTCGTGCGCCTCGCAGAGGAAGCAAGCAGCGCGTGCCTGCGCTACCGCTTTCGTGCCTGCGCTACCGCTTTCCACCCGGCCCGAGCGGCGACGTGATCGTCTCGGTGCGGCCGGTGGGCTCACAAGAGGCCGTGTGGTCGACCCGGCTTGCCTGGCGGGAGGGGGAGTGGCAGGTGCACACACTGCCGTTGGATCTGCCCGTCGGCGAGTACACGGTGGCGTTCGACGCCGAGGCGACCTGGTCGAATCCCGGTCAGCTTGATCGGAGGCTACCTCCGGAGAACCGCGCGCTCGGGTTCGCCGTATCCTCTCTGTGCTTCACCTAGCCGCGACTGTCGGTCGCCACCGGGGCAATCATTAGGCTTCTCGTCCGTGCCTGAGTCCGTATCACCCGCCGTCCAGCCGCCCCCCGGCAACCCCCGTTTCGAGCTGGTCGATGCATTGCGCGCGATTGCTGTCCTGCTCACCATCTTCTGCCACGTATCGCAGATGTCGGGAGCTGCGATCCACGCCTCCTGGGGATGGCTGGGCACCTACGCCTATTTTGGCGTCGTCGTTTTCTTCGCAATCTCGGGCTTTCTGCTGTACCGGCCGTTCGTCCTCGCACACTCCGGCGGGCGCCAGGCGCCGCGCGCCGGAGCCTACGCACGGCGCCGTCTGCTTCGGATCCTGCCGGCCTATTGGCTGGCGCTGACAGTGCTGTCCTTGTGGCCGGGGGTTGAAGGCGCCTTCACGGATCGCTGGTGGGTGTATTACGGATTCGCACAGGTCTACTCCGTCAACACGCTTACAAACGGGCTTGCCGTCGCTTGGAGCCTGTGCGTCGAGATGACCTTCTACCTGTTCCTGCCATTCTTCGCCGCTTTGGTGGCATGGCTCATCAAGCGGCGCCCCACTTCAGTTCGCTGGTGGAACGTCGAGGTTCTCGCGCTCGCTGTATTTGCCTGCGTGGGCATCGTCGGGCAGGTTTACGTTCACGATCACACCGCCCCGTACTGGGTCGCCAACACGCTGGCTGGCACGAGCGACTGGTTCGTCGGCGGGATGGCCCTAGCGGTCATCAGCGTCGCTGCATACGATGGTCCCGGGAAGGCACGCCGCCTAAGTGCCGTGGTCGAGCGTTGGTCGTGGCTCGTTTGGCTCGGCGCCATCGGCACGTTCCTCGCCGCGGCACGCATCTTCGACGTACGCGACCTCACAAATGGTAGGCCGGGCGTCTATGGCGTCTCCACCGCGACATGGCTCGCGAATCACATCGGCTTCGGCCTGGCGGCCGCGCTACTGCTCGCACCAGCGGTACTCGGCGCCCGGGGTGTGGTGCGGCGGCTGCTGTCGTGGAAGCCACTTGCGTGGCTTGGGCTGATTTCCTACGGCGTCTACCTTTGGCACTTTCCCCTCGCCGTCTGGCTTGGTTTGAAAGGTGCCTATCCAAAGCTCCATGGCGGAGGGCTGGGTATCGTGGATCGCGTCCACATACAGCCAACCCTGGTGCTCTTCATTGCCACTCTGGCGGTCTCGATCGTAGTCGCAGCGGCCAGCTACTACATTGTTGAGCTGCCGTTCCTCCGCCTTAAGGATCGCCGTGGCGGGCGTGGCTCCGGGCCGACGCCCACGCATGAGCCATCCCTCGTCGCTAGTAGGCGCACGGATACTCCCACGACGCACGCATCCGCTTCATAACAGCTTGGCGCGCAACCACGCACGGCGGCTTCCGCGCACTGCGGGCCTATATCCTGAAACCTCATGAGCGATCAGATGCTGGACGA
>JBEKAM010000302.1:0-3222 GCA_050015915.1 Solirubrobacteraceae bacterium | reverse complement strand
CGGCGTCCGTCGACTACTTCCACATCCCCACTGGGTTCTGGTCGCTGGCGTTCGCCAACGGAGCGATTGCGATCTTGCTGTGGATGCTCGTGCAGGCGTTCACGGAGCGGGGGACGAACCTGCTGTGGCTGCTGATCGCATTCGATCTTGGTGCGATGGCATACATGTGGTCGCCGAGCGGGTTCCAGGCGCCGATCACGTGGCTGCTGGTCGCCTACTTCGCCGCACAGGCGCTGCTCTGGGGCACCGATCGAATGCGTGACTTTGACGAGCGAACAATCTTCGGCGGAGGCATGTCGGTAACCCCCGAAGGAGGACTGGCAGCTAGCGTCGCCGAGCCGCTCATCTGCTTCAAAGACCTGCGTCTGTCAATGGCGGCGATGACGATCGGGATGGCCTACATGTTTGCTGCGATGCAGCTGGTGATGTCATGAATGCCTCCGCCACAAGTGCCCGCACTGGGAGAAGGCCTCTCATCACCACACGCGGAGTTCAGATCGCGCTTGGGCTGGTGTGGCTGCTCGACGGGCTGTTCCAGTTCAAGAGCTTCATGTTCACCCACAGCATCGTCACGGAAGTGTTCGAACCGGCGATGCACGGCCAGCCGTCGTTCATCGGCGATCCGATGCGGACGTTCGATGACTTCTACGGCCGTGACCTGACGCTGTGGAACTCGCTGTCCGGCGAGATTCAGATCGCGATCGGACTCGGCTTGATGTGCGGCAAGCGGCTCGTCAAGCCGGCGCTCACGGTCTCGTTTGCCTGGGCGATCTTCGTTTGGTGGTTCGGCGAGGGTTTCGGCGGGCTGACCTCGAACACGCTGCCGGCGCCGCTTATGGGTGCTCCCGGAGCGGTGATCCTGTACGCGATCATCGGCCTGCTCGTGTGGCCCACGGAAAAGGAGGGAGGGCGTTCGCCCGCGACGTTGGGGCCGCTCGGCGATCGCGGCGGGCTGTACTTCTGGTCAGGACTGTGGGTGATCTCTGCGGGCCTATGGCTGGCGAACGTCAACCGTGCGAAGGAAGCAACGCACAGCATGATCACCGAAATGGCCGAAGCCTCACCGCACTGGTTGGCCAAGATCCAGGACTCCCTGGCGAAGCACACCGTCGGCCACGGCACCACGATCGCGATCGTGCTCGCGGTTGTCTCGCTCGCGGTCGCCATCGGCGTGTGGACACCATTGCGCTGGCCGGCGCTCGCGATCGGGATCGTGCTCTCACTCGCCTACTGGCTGTACGGGCAGGACCTCGGCGGACCGTTCTGGAGTGAAGGCGCGACCGACTTCAACGCCGGGCCGCTGTTCGTTCTGCTCGCCGTTGCTCTGTTCCCGGTAGCGCAGCTCGCGAGGACCGGCGAGCGTGCGCAGAACGAGGAACGAGTGCCAGAACAGACACCAGAAGTCGCCACTCCAGAAGTCGGCACTCGAGGAGTAAGCGTCGCCTGAGTCCTCCGGCCGGCGGTAGGGTGTGACCGATGCTCGAACTGACTATTGGCCTCGTTGGGCTAGCCGTCCTGGTCGGGCTCGGCTTCTCGATCATGCGCGCCTCAAGTGGCCGCGACTAGAGACCACCGCCGATGGATGTCGAGCCGTCAGCATCGCCCACTCCAGGGCTGGTAGATCAAGCGATCTCACGCGCGTCACGGCTGGTCATTGCTGGCTACGTCCTCGCGGTGGTGATGCCACCCGCGGGGTTTGTGATTGGCGTGATCCTCGTCAACCGATCTGAGGCGCGCACGGTCAAGCAGGGTCTGTGGATGATCGCCCTGTCGGTGGTGGCGACGTTCGTGTTGTTCGTCATCCTCATCGTCAGCGTGCACAGCACGCTCGGTGAAGACGGCTAAGGCCAGCTTGGCTGCGCCCTTCAGGGCCCGTCCGTGACGTCGCCAGACGCATTGGCCCGCGCCCACTTCACGATCGACCCCGACCCTGTAATCACCTCGCCGTCATCCAGCACGAGGATCGGCACCGAGCGCTGTCCGCTGAGCCTCTCTATCTCCGCCCGGTCGCGTGCGCGGCTTGGCAGCGTCCACAGCTTCAGTGTGCCGCCCTTGACCTGCTTGATCTCATAGCTGAGGCCGGCGTCGTCCAGTGCCTTGGCGGCCCTCCCGCACGGATGTGCGATCGGCGCCGGCAGGCCGCCGCCGATCTTGCCGTCGGTGCAGGTGTACAGAACCATTGGCTGGAACGATATCGATACGGGCTCATGGCACGCGCACGGAGAAATGGCCAACCACGCGTTCGACCGTTCCAGGGCCTTCTTCCAGGTTGCCCGGTCCGGTTGAGTCCTGGAAGATGACCTCGCCGCTGGTGGTGCCGGGCTTCAACGCACCCCCCAGCTCGCCGATGTGCGCCGTTACGACCTGTCCGACGGCGGGAAACGGCGGTGAGAGTGGGCCGCCGCCATACGCGCCCGGGTACATACGTGGTTCACGCCACTTTGTTGTGTAGGTGCTGCGCGCGTTGGTGATCGCCACACGCGATCTGAAGCTGACCACGATTTCGTATCCGCCGCGACGGTTGCGCACGAGCCGCGTGTGTAGGGGCGCTGCCACCTGTGCGGCAGTAGGCGCCGGTGTCTTGGGCGGCACCCAGCCGACGGGTACTTTGAGCTGTGGTGTGCACGCGTCCTTGCCGCCGATCCAGCTGCGCGAGGTCAGGTGGCAGGTCGCGCCGTCGCGGTAGTGCAGTTCGGTGATCGGGCCGTCAACGGGCACGATGTCCTGGGTGCCGCCGGCGTTGAAGTTGAATAGCTGCGTGGGGGATGCTCGCGTGACGATCAGGTAGGCGCCCTCCGGTCCCACAGTTGCCTTCGTATAGGCATGGTCCCCCACCTTGTAGGTGACGCTTTCCGCGTCAGGACCCAGCAGGCCGTAATAGAGGTTGCGCTCATCAGCCTGCGGGCAGAGCGGATAGGGCTTGCCCTTGCCGTTGAAGCGTTCTGCGTGCGTGGCTGTGCTCGGCACGCAGCCGCCGCCGAAGCCCACCCACGCGCTCGCCGGCATGTCACCAACCGTCGCGTTGAGAAAGATCCGCCCGTTGCCGTCGAGCAGCGTGCACGCGTGCTTGGCGAAGGTGCTGTCGAGGGCAAATTCGTGGAACTGACCGTCATCGCCGAAGGCGCTGTCCTGTCCGATCGCTCCAAGTTTGCCATCGAGCAGGCGGCCGACCTGCACGCACCCTTCGCCCGTCTTCGTGCTCAGTACGCGCATGCCCCACGG
>JBEKAM010000301.1:0-3222 GCA_050015915.1 Solirubrobacteraceae bacterium | reverse complement strand
CGCGAGCCCGCGTTCACTTCCCACTACGATCGCGCTGCCGAGCACCGGGTGGCCGGCAAACGGCAGCTCTGCAGCTGGCGTGAAGATGCGCACGTGCGCGTCACCACCCCGCCGGGCCGGGCGCACGAACACCGTCTCTGACAGGTTCAGCTCACGCGCCAGCCGCTGCATCTCACCCGCGGGCAGCTCTGGGGCCTCGGGGAACACCGCCAGCTGGTTGCCCTCGAGGGCTGTGTCCGTGAACACATCCAACAGCACGTAGCGGTAGCCGGCGCTCACATGCGACAGCTTGGCACGCGCCGGAGCTTCAGGCCGCCGCGCGGGAATCCGCATACGACGCGTCGCCCCCAGTGCCGTGCTCGTCGGTGACCGGCGCGACCGGCTCCGACACCACAGGCACTCGATGCGACCCGCGCAGGAGCACCATCGCAGCAAGCGCACCCAACACGCTGAAGCCCGCAGCCACAGCAAACGCAAGCCGGAAGCCGCCGCTAAGCGCAGACGTGCTGGAAGCGCCTACCAGCAGATCCGCCCGTGTGCGCGACGCGGCGATCGTGCTCAGCACCGCCAGCCCCAGCGCGCCGCCGATCAGACGTGACGTGTTGAGCATCCCCGACGCGAGGCCGCTCTCTTTGGAGGGCACGCCTGAGACGGCTGCAATTGTCGCGGGCACGAGCGACAGGCCGAGGCCCATCGCCGCGAGCACCCCACCCGGGAGCACGTCCGCGGTGTAGCTGCCACCACTGCGCACCCCTGTCAACAGGAATAGCCCGAGCGCCGCGCACAGCATGCCGAACGTCAGCATCCGCCGCTCCCCCACGCTGGCCACCAGGCGCGGTGCGAGCGAGCTGGTGGCGACGATCGCGAGTGTCATCGGCAAAAAGCGCAGCCCCGTCTGCAACGGGTCGTAGTGGAGAACCTCTTGTAGGTATAGGGACAGGAAGAACCAGATCGCGAACACCGCCGCGTACAGCAGGAACACGATCAGGTTGGCCGCCCGTAGCCGCGCCATCCCGAACACCCGCAGCGGCATCAGCGGGGCTCGCGCCACCTTGCCCTCCACAAACGCAAACGCGCCCAGCAGCGCCACCCCGATCGCCAGCGGCACGAGCACCCCCGGGGCACCCCAGCCGAGCGTGTCAGTGCGTACGATCGCGAACACCAGCGCTGTCAGCCCAGCCGTGATCGTAAGCGCACCCGCAACGTCAAAGTGTCGCTCTGCCACCAGCGTGCGCCCTTCGGGAACGAGCCGAGGAGTGATCAGAATGACGGCGGCGCCAATCGGCACGTTTACGAGGAAGATCGCCGGCCAGCTGAACGCCTGCGTGAGGATCCCGCCCAGCAGCACGCCCAGCGAGCCACCAACGCCACCCATCGCCGCCCACACGCCCAGTGCGCGACTGCGCTCGCGTCCCTCCTTGAACGAAGTCGCGATGATCGCGAGGCTCGCCGGCGAGATCACAGCGCCACCGATGCCCTGCAGAGCGCGGGCGCCGATCAGCAGCGAGCGCGAGTCAGCCAGCGCGCACGCCAGTGACGACAGCACGAATAGGGCTGTTCCGGCGACGAATACCCGCCGACGTCCCAGCAGGTCCGACGCGCGCCCGCCGAGCATCAGAAAGCCGGCGAACGTCAGCGTGTAAGCGTTCACCACCCACTGCAGCCCGGTCGTGGAGAAGTGCAGCCCGCCGCGAATCGACGGCAGCGCAACGTTCACGATCGACACGTCCAGGATCACCATCAGCTGGGCCGCGCACACGAGCACCAGCAACGCTGTCGAGCGCCGCTTGGACGACGAGTCCTGCTGCTCGAGGGCCGGCGTTCGCGGCTCGGCGCTCGGGCGCTGCTGAGCGCTCGAGGTGTTTCCAATCACAGTCGTGGCCATGGCGCTATCCTTCTCGTTCGTAAGTACGACGACCATCGTAGCAAAGGTTCGACGATCGTCGTACAATGAAGAATATGAGCCTGCACCACCCAGCAACCGAAGACCTGGAGCTGACCGCGGTCCTGCACGCTCTGAGCGACCCCGTGCGGATGCACATCGTGCGCGAGCTCGACCTCGACCCCACCCCGCGCGCTTGCGGCAGCTTCCAGCTGGGTGTCACCAAGTCCACATCCACTCACCACTTCCGTGTCCTGCGCGAGGCGGGCGTGATCCACCAGCATGTGCAGGGCACCTCCAAGCTGACCAGCCTGCGCCGGGAGGACTTGGATGCGCGCTTCCCCGGCCTGCTGGACGCGGTGCTCGGCGCCGCGTCCGTTCCCGCTTAGAGATCCCGGCAGGGGCGCACGCCCTTACCCGGTACCCTCGAAGTAAGCGAAGCGCAAGCGGAGGGACTGGGGCAATGAGCGAGATGGTGCAGACGCAAACCGATGTCGTGCAGATGCAGGTCGAGGATGGCGTGGCGCTACTGACGCTCAACCGACCCGACCGCCTCAACGCCTGGACGGCAGAGATGGAGCACGCGTACTTCTCGATGCTCGAGGCCTGCGCCGCGTCGGCGGACGTTCGCGTGATCGTGGTTACTGGCGCAGGCAGAGGCTTCTGCTCGGGCGCGGACATGCAGGCGCTACAGGCGATTGGCGATGGTGACGTGGAGAACAGCGCCGAGGCGCACGCGCGCTATCCGCAGACGCTGCCGCTTTCGATCCCCAAGCCGATCATCGCCGCCATCAACGGCGCCTGCGCCGGCATCGGCCTGGTGCAGGCGCTGATGTGCGACCTGCGCTTTGCCGCCGAGGGCGCCAAGGTGACAACCGCGTTTGCCCGCCGCGGCCTCGTCGCCGAGCACGGGATCGGCTGGATGCTGCCGCGGCTCATCGGCCCCGCGCGTTCACTCGACCTGCTGCTCTCCGGACGCGTGGTGTTCGCCGAGGAGGCATATGAGCTGGGTCTCGTCAACCGCGTGCTCGCACCCGACAGGCTGCTCGAGACGACACTTGACTACGCACACGAGATGGTCATCAACTGCTCACCCAAGAGCATGGCCACGATGAAGCGACAGGTGTACGCCGACCTGCAGCGCGATCTGCCCGATGCTCTCGCCGAGGCCGACCGGCTGATGCTCGAGTCCTTCACCGCGCCCGACTTCAGCGAGGGCGTCACAAGCTTCATCGAGCGGCGCGATCCGCGTTTCGCCGCGCTCGAGGCCTAGCAGATGTCGCCAGCGCGGCGCGGGTGTGTCTGGGGGAAGGATGAGTTCTAGGGACTCGAGTTGTGAA